>NZ_JBEXVQ010000019.1:0-187747 GCF_040629405.1 Lentzea sp. NPDC005914
CACGATCCAGGGGAGCTGCTCGCCCTTCCTCACACCAAGGTCAACACGCGGTTGATCAACAGTATTCCAAGATCATTCTGTTAGGAGTTCTTAGCTCGGAGCCCTCGACTTCTGATTCCTGCGGGCCATCGCGATCAGCTCGGCGTTGGTCTTGGCGATGCGGCCGTCGGGCATGTGCAGCGTGTCCTCCAGACCCATGCGCACGTGGTGTTCGAGCGTTGCGGCGTAGGTGAAGACGGTCCAGGCGTGCGCGTCCCTGCCGTGCAGCAGGATCGGCAGGCCGAGCGGTTCGACCTGCCGCAGCAGGGTTTCCGCGGTCTCCTTGGTCGCGGTGACGGTGATCCTCGCGATGCCCGGTGGCAGGTCGCCGAGGTCCGCCGGGGACTCCACGACCAGCTCGATGCCGACGTTGACCTGGTGCAGGGCCTGGGCGAGCTCGCGCCAACCCGGCTCGCCGACGTGGACGCTGGCAACGTCGGGGCGTCCGGCGGCGAGCGGCGCCCAGCTGGCGATCAACGTCGTGCGGTTGCCGGGGACGTCGGTGGACACGCTGATCTCGATGCCCGGCACGGCGGCCCTGACCGTCGCGATCGTCGTGGCCACCTCGGGGCCCACGAGCGTCGGCGCGCCGATGACGTCTCGCGGGTGCAGGTGCACCGAGGTGACGCCGAGCGCGGCGACGTCAGCGGCGTCCTCGGCGAGACGCTCGGGGGTCAGTGGCAGGGCCGGGTGCTCCTCGGCTGTGCGGGAGCCGTTCAGACAGGCTTGCAGCACATGTCATACGGTCCCACACAATCGGGCTCACCGCGTTGCTCCAACGGGTTTCACCGCCGTTCTGCGGGCTCGGTGATCAGGCACGAGAATCGGCTGTGATCGCCCCCACACACCGGAGGTCGGAAAGATCATGGCTGTCACCGTGAACCTCGACATGCTGCTCGACAAGGCTTACGAGAACCTCCCGCTCAACGAGATCCTGGACGCCCCGGTCGACGCGCTGCAGGGTGTGAGCCCCGGTGACGCGGAGAAGCTCAAGGCCGCGTTCAACATCAAGACCGTGCGTGATCTGGGCACCAACAAGTACTTCCGCGCCGCCGTCACGTTGCTGGACCTGGAGTCGACGGCCCGTTAAAGCGCGATTCGGTAGTGCACGAAGGGCGTCTTCTCCGCGACCTGGTCGTAGAGCCTGCGAGCAGTCTCGTTCCACTCGCTGGTGTGCCAGTAGACGCGGCAGCACCCGTGCTGTTTCGCCCATTCCGTCACCGCCTCGATGAGCGCGCGGCCGGCACCCCGGCCGCGCGCCTCGGGGGCGGTGAAGAGGTCCTGCAGGTAGCAGACGTCCGGGCCCGACGTGCTGGGGTGCCGGAGGAAGTGCGTGATGCCGACGATGGTGCCGCCGTCGCGGGCGCATAGAGCGTGGATGGTCTCGTCCGACAGGAACGCTTCCCACTTCTCGTCGTAGGTTTCCGCTGGCAGCGTGCGTTCGTAGAAGGTGTTGTAGCCCTCGAACAGCTCCTGCCACCGGTCGCGGTCCGCGGGGGTGAGCGGGCCGATCGCGATCATGTTGATCCTTTCCGTGTTCACCCGGTTGGATGACCTTCGTGTCGACGACCCTCACCACCGACCTGCTGCTGCACCGCGCGGGCACCAAGTCGTACTGGCGCGGCCTCACCTACCGCGACTCCGTGCAGTCCCTGCGGGTGCACAGCAGGCACGTGGCGGCTCGGGTGCGGGGCAGCGACGAGGCGGCGTACGCGGTGGAGCTGTCGTGGTCGGGCACGCACCTGGTGGGCGAGTGCAGCTGCCCGCACGGGTCGGAGGGCTTCTTCTGCAAGCACTGCGTCGCGGTCGGGCTGGTGCTGCTGGACCGGGGCGAGACCGTGCCGCCGCCCGACGCCGAGGACGTGGAACTGCGCGACGTGCTGAGAACCCTGCCCGCGGAGGTTCTGCGGGACCTGCTCTACGACCAGGCGGCGGGAGACCCGAAACTGCGGGCGCGGATCATGTCCGCGCGGTGATCTGCGTCTTGTGCCCCACCGCCTGATCCATCTCCAGCACCGATCCGTCGGTGAACACGAAGGCCTGGAAGTACCGCGGCCTCCCGAGGTCGTGTCCGAGGTGGACCTCCGGCAACGCGCGCAACGCCGACCTGTCCGCCTGCCACCACAGCACGTGGTTGTCCGAGTCGGCGACGTGCACGGCCGCGAGCCGGCGTTCCGTCAGGCACAACAGGGTCTTGCCGCGTCCGGCCACGAGGTGGTCCGCGAACCGCACGGCGAGCGCGCCGGGATGCTGCGCGACGACACGGCCGCACAGCGTCGGGTCGTACACCCACTCGTCGTCGAGGAACCGGCCTTCGCTCACCACGGTGCTCGGCAGCGGCAGCTTCGGCTTCTTCCGATCGGACTCCGGCACCTCGCCGAGCGGCTCGAACGGTGCGGTGAGCACGTCCCGCACCTGACCCAGCAGGTGTTTCTCGCACTCCCAGAACCACTCGATGGTCTCGCCGGGCGCAAGCCAGGGCACGCGGATCAGCTCCCGTTCGTGAAGCGCAGCATCGGATCGTGCGGGCCGTTCAGCGGGAAGTCGAAGCCCGATCCGTCCACGGCCAGAACGGCGCGCAGCACCGGCGTCTTCTCGTCCCGCCAGACCGGCTGGACGCTCGCGATCTGACCGCGTTCGAACTCGAACCCGGTCACGACCTCCGGCAGTTCGACGGGTTTGCCGGTGGAGCTGCCGGTCACCACTTCGAAGGCGCCGACGGCGAGACCGGACGCGAGACCGACGGTGGCGCTGCCGGCCAGGTGAGCGACGTTGCCCATGAACGACTTCTGCCCCTTGGCGAGCTGCGCCAGCGCGTCGGGCGTCGTCAGCCACGCCAGCCGCGCCGGCGTGAGCACCCACCAGCCCGGCACGCCGCTCCAGCCGGGCAACGACCGTCCGTGCCACGGCCGCACGGCGGAGACCGCGGCGCATTCCGGTGCCGGCCCGAAGACCTGCGGCTCGAAGGTCGGTTCCGGCACGTAACGCTCGGGCGGCTGATCACCGCTGACGGCCGCCGCCAGCGACACCGGTGCGAGCGCCACCATCGCCGCGCCCATCCCGACGGCGCGTGCCGCACGGGCGGCCAGGCCGCGCTGGGGGTTGCCCTTGCGATCCAACCCCGGCACCTCGTACGGCAGTTCCTTCAGCTGGCCCTCGCGCAGCCAGAGGATGCGTTCGCCAGGACGGCACCAGTGCTCCCGCACGGACAGCACAGCGGTCATCTGCGGTCACCTACTCGTAGTCGAAGCCACGGCGTTGCGCGTCCTTGCGTTCCTGCTCGGACTGCGGGACGCCCTCGGTCGCGGTCTCGTAGGACTTGTCGATCACGTGGTCGACCCCCATGTCGAACAGCGACCCGGTCAGCGAGCTGAACGCCGCCGTCGTCGGCCGCTGTCCGCTGAGGCCGACCAGCTTGAGTCCCTCCTGGGCGAGGTTCGCCGCCAGCGCGCTTTCGCCGGTCGCGTCCTTCATGAAGCGGTTCGCGGTCGTCGAGACGCCGTCGGCACCGGCCCGGCTGATGATCTTGCCACCCGGTCCGATGACGCCGTCGATCTGCCGGCCGACCGCCTTCTGCAACGGGCTGGTCAGCTTGTTGGCGACGTTGCTGTCGAAGATCTTGCCGCCGCGCAGGTCCCCGAACTTCTTCAGCAACCCCTCCGGCAGCCGTTTGCGGATCTTCTGCAGCAGTTCCTCGAGCCGCTTGACCAGCTTGAACAGCTCGCCCTGGAGTTTCTTGATCTTCATCGCGATCCGGCCGCCGGTGGCGCCCATGGTCGCGACCGTGCCACCTTCGGCGGCCACGACCGAGGCACCGGCGGTGATCCAGGACGCGGCCAGCGCGGCCAGCCACTCGACGATGAGCGTGATCACCATCTCGGTGATGATGTCGACGACCATCTCGACGAACATGTCGAAGAGGTCCGCGATGAGGTTGAGCGTCTCCTTGAGCTCCTTGATGTCCGCGGACAGCGCTTTCACGCCCTCCGTGAACTCCTTCATCTGGCCGCGGAACTTGTCGCCGGCGTCACCGCTCCACACACCGGAGGTCGACTCGGCCCGCTGGGCCTCCTTCTCGGCGACGCCGTCGAGCCACTCGCCGACCTTCACCCAGCCCTCGCCGGTGGCGCGCATCTGCTGCGGGTCACCGATCGCCCACTCCGCGAGCTCGACGAGCGGCGAGATCACCAGGGACACCAGGAAACCCAGGCCGTTGTTCAGGAACGCGTCGCCGGGGCTCGCGATCGTCTGGAGCAGCTCCGCCCTGTTCTTGATCATCTGGGCGGTCCAGGCCGGTGGGTCGTTCTGGTCGCGCAGATCGTTCGTCGCCATGACGTTGTCGGCGATCGAGCTGCCGCGGCCGGCGGCCTGTTCGAACCAGGTGCGGTGCTCCGGGTCGTTCGCGGAGTTGTTGAGGTCCGCGAGGGTGCCCGGTCCGTCCTTGGGCGCGGTCATGCGCCACTGCCCGCGAGGCCGTTGAAGACGTCGTGGAACGCCTTGTCCACTTCCTGGTAGGTCCTGGCGGTGTCCGCGACCTGCTCGCTGACGTGTTCGAGGTACTGCACGGCCTTGGTGGCCATGGTCTGACACTCCTGCAGGCTGTCGAAGTAGCCGCTGCTCAACCCGACCGCGTCACCGATCGGCCCGAAGCACTGGTCATCGACCCGCGCCTGCTCGAGCAGCTTCGCGAGCTCGCCGAACTTGCCGGCCAGGCTCTTCGAGCCCTCGCTGTACTGGGTGAGCGCGTCACCGCTGACGTGGAACTGGCTCATCGCTTCCCCCTCACCGCAGCACCGAGCCGCTGCCGAAGTCGTCGTCATCGTCCACCGGCGGCGCCGGCCTGCGCTGCGGCTGGACCGGAGGCTGGATGGGCGGCTGGATCGGCGGCGGTGGAGGCTGCCGCTGCAACACCGAGCCGCCGTACTCCTGCGCTGGTGGCGGCGGCTGTGGCACGTCGGGCCGGATCTGCAGGTTCTCTCCCGCGCCTGCGCCCATGGCGTCGCGGAACTGCTGCATGCGCTCGCCCAGCAACGGCGCCGCGGCCTCCTCCATCTGCGCGGCGGCGTTGGCCGTGGCCTGGCGGATCGCGCCGATGATCGCCTGTTGCAACGCGGTGTGCGAGCGGCTCATCGACTTCGGTTCCAGCCGCAGGTCGAGCACCGCACCCGACGGCGCGACGGTCACGGTCACGCCCTCGTCCGGCGCCTTGCCGACGCCGCGCATGGTCTTGATGGCTTCCTGAAGCTGCTTGGCCTTGTCCGCCTGCTCCTGGAAGGAGCGCATGGCAGCGGACAGCCGATCACCCGGCATGGTCACGGTTTACCCCCGACGATCACGTTCTCGGTGATCGAGCGTAGAGCACGCGGCCATTCGGCCGGGCGGGTTCGGACAGGTTGACCTGCAGTTTTGTTCGACTGGTCCGGTTCGTCGGATTCAGCGCGGCGACTACGACTTGGCCGTGGGACTGCTCCGGTCCGGCACGGGCCCGAGGAGACCGACGTACCAGCGGTCGTCGATCTTCGACACCACGATCCGCTCGTCAAAGCGGGACCTGTCGGCGTTCGTGCCCGTCACGTGGGCGTTGGCGAAGTCCGGCCCGAACTCCTGGGTGATGTCCAGCGACTCGACCACCAGGCCCTTGCCGCCGTGCTCGGCCAGGTAGCCGGCCGCGTCACCGCGCACGGGCTCGGCGATCATCTTGCGGAGCGCGGCCTCGTCCTCGTCGTTCATCGCGGCGAGATAGGTGTCGACGGCCGCTTTCGGGCTTTCCGCGCCGGTGCCGTCGCCACTCGCGCACGCCCCCAGCACCAGCATCATGGCCGATGCCAGAACCAAACGGGCAGGACGCACCGCGCCCCGCCCGTTCAACCCGACCCTCGTCATGAGTCCAGAGAAGCACACGGCGGCGAACGAACTCAGTTGCTCAGAGCGGCATCCCGTACGCATAAGCCACGAGGTTGACTCCGGGCAACGGCGCCCAGTCGCGTTCCGGCAGCCGCGTGAAACCCAGTCGCTCGTACAACCGGTGCGCCGCAGCCATCTTCTCCGAAGACGACAGCACGACCCGCTCCGCACCGGCGGCCCGCGCCCTGTCGATCACCGTGCGCACCAGGGCTTCGCCCACTCCCCGGCCGCGTGCTGACGCGGCGACCGAGAGCATGCGGAACTCCAGTTCGCCCGGCTGGGAGATCTCGGCGTAGGGCGTGCCGGGCAGCACGACCGTGACCGAGCCCAGCACCTCACCGGAGTCGTCCACGGCGACCAGCAGTTCGGCGTCGCGGAACCGGGACTGCGCGTCGGCGAGCGTGTCGGCGTAGTCGTCGGTGCCCTCCAGGTAGCCGTTGACGCGGTAGGCCTCGACCGTCACGGAGCCGACCGCGGGCAGGTCGGCCGCCGTCGCCGGGCGGATGTTCAGGTCAGCCATCTGACTCCTCTTCCCCGATGACGGCCACCTCCCGCGCCGCGTCCGGGCCCTGTTCCAGCAGGACGCGGAAGCCTGCCTCGTCGAGGACCGGGACCTTCAGGGAGATGGCCTTGTCGTACTTGGATCCTGGCGAGTCGCCGACGACCACGAAAGAGGTTTTCTTGGAGACCGAGCCGGCCGCCTTGCCGCCGCGGGCCAGGACGGACTCCTTCGCCGAGTCGCGGGAGAACTCCGTCAGCGAGCCCGTGACCACGATGGACAGGCCTTCGAGGTTGCGGGTGATGGACGCGTCGCGCTCGTCCTCCATCCGCACGCCCGCCGCCCGCCAGCGCTCCACAACGCCTTGGCGCCACTCGGTTTCCCGCCACTCCACGACCGCCGTCGCGATCGTCGGGCCCACGCCCTCGGCGCTGGCCAGCACCTCTTCCTCGGCCTCGAGGATCGCGTCCATCGAGCCGAACTGCTGCGCCAGCGCACGGGCGGCGGTCGGGCCGACGTGCCGGATCGACAGCGCGACCAGCACCCTCCACAGAGGACGCTCCTTGGCGGCTTCGAGGTTGTCGAGCAGCTTCACGGCGTTCGCGGACAGCTCGCCGTTCTTGGTCTTGAAGCGCTCGATCTGCTGCAGCGCCTCGGCGTCGAGGTCGAACAGGTCGGCCTCGTTCGTGTACACAGTGGACTCGGTGATCGCGGCGGCCGCCTCGTAGCCGAGCACCTCGATGTCCAGCGCGGCACGGGAAGCCAGGTACGCCAGCCGTTCACGCAACTGGCCGGGACACGTCTCCGCGTTGGGGCAGCGGATGTCGACGTCGCCCTCCTTCATCGCGCGCAGTTCGGCGTTGCACTCGGGGCAGCGCGTCGGCATGACGAACTCGCGCGCGTCGGCCGGTCGTGCGGCCAGCACCGGGCCCAGGACCTCGGGAATCACGTCGCCCGCCTTGCGGATGACGATCCGGTCGCCGATCAGCACGCCCTTGCGCTTGACCTCCGACCCGTTGTGCAGCGTGGCGCGCGCGACCGTGGAGCCGGCCACCTTCACCGGTTCCATCAGCGCGAACGGCGTGACGCGGCCGGTGCGGCCGACCTGGACCTGGATGTCCAGCAACGTCGTGGTGGCTTCCTCCGGCGGGTACTTGTACGCGATGGCCCACCGCGGCGCGCGCGACGTCGTGCCCAGGCGCCGTTGCAGCGACACCTCGTCGACCTTGATGACCACGCCGTCGATCTCGTGGACCGCGTCGTGCCGGTGCTCGCCCCAGAACTCGACGTGCTCGCGGATGGCCGCCGGATCGGTGAGCACCTTGGTGTGCTGCGAGACCGGCAGGCCCCACGACCTCAGCGCCTCGTACGCGAGCGACTGGCGGGCGACCTCGAAGCCCGCGGTCTTGCCGATGCCGTGGCAGATCATCCGCAGCTTGCGCGACGCGGTGACCTTCGGGTCCTTCTGCCTGAGCGAGCCCGCGGCGGTGTTGCGCGGGTTCGCGAACGGCGGCTTGCCCTGCTCGACCAGCGAGGCGTTCAGAGCGAGAAAGTCCTCGACCGCGAAGAAGACCTCGCCGCGCACCTCGACGAGGTCCGGCACCGGGTACTCGTCGGAGCCCTTGAGCGTGACGGGCACGTCCGCGATCGTGCGGACGTTCAGCGTGACGTCCTCGCCGGTGCGGCCGTCGCCACGGGTCAGCGCGCGCGTCAGCCTGCCCTTCTCGTACAGCAGGTTGATCGCGAGGCCGTCGATCTTCAGCTCGCACAGGAAGTGCGTGCCCTCGCCGACGTCCTTCTGCACGCGCTCGAACCAGGCCGTCAGCTCGTCCTGCGCGAAGACGTTGTCCAGGCTGAGCATGCGCTCCAGGTGGTCGACCGCCTTGAACTCGGTCGAGAACGTGCCGCCGACGAGCTGCGTCGGCGAGTCCGGTGTGGCCAGACCCGGATGTTCGGCCTCCAGTGCCTCCAACGCCTTGAGCAGCTTGTCGAACTCACCGTCGGTGACGATCGGGTCGTCCAGCACGTAGTAGCGGAACTGGTGCGAGCGCACCTCTTCCGCGAGCACGGCATGCCGCTCGCGCACCTCGGCGGGGACGTCTTCAAGGCTCTCGCTGGTCACGCCCGACAGCGTAGTAACGAGACGCCCTGGTGGCGCGAGAACACGGTGTGATGCGCGGTGTCGGATACACGCTGTTGTCCCTCGTGACCGGTTCGGTGCTGGTGTGGCTCGACTGGCACGCCGGCTCCGCGAATCCCGCCGTGCCGTTCACCCGCGCGGCCATGATCGTCATCGTGCTCCTGCTGACCGTGCTGCCGTGGGTGCTCGGGCCCGTGGCACCCCATCGCACGGCCCGGATCATCCGCACGGCCGGGTACGTCTCGATCTACGCGTTGCTCGCGGCGCTGACGGCGTTGTCGCGGTTCGCGGGCAGCCGCTTCGACCACTTCACGGCGTTCGACCAGGCCAACTGGGAAGCCGACATGCGCGGCGGGGCGGTGGTCGGCGCGGTGCTGATGATCGTGCTGATCGGCGGGTACGCCGTGGCGGTGCTGGCACTGACCTCGCAGCGGATGGCCGTGGAGCCCAGGACGTTGACCATCGGCACCGGATTGGGCCTCGCGCTGGCGTTGGCCGTGTACGCGTTCATGCCGGTCGGGAACACCTCCCACGCGTTCGTGCTGGCCTTTCTGCCGCCCGCCGCTTTGCTGGCCGCCGGTGTCCTGGCGCGCCAGGGCGTCATCGCCGGTCTGTGCGCGGGTGGTGCCGCGGCGCTGCTGCTCGCCACGCTGACCATCGCCACGATGGTGCTGCTCCCGGGTCAGGTCGACCTGGAGTGGGCGAACCCCGATCCGTCCGTGCCTCACGGCACGCTGTTCGAACTGCAGATGAGCGTGGGCGACGCGGCCGTCCGGTATCAGCTCGGACTGCTGCTGGGTCCCCTCGCCGGGCTCGCGATCGGGTTCCTCGGCAGTTCCTTCACTCGACCTCGGCGAGTGTCCGGACCAGCGAACGCAGCTCCAGCAGGCTGATCGTGCCCTCCGGCTCCAGCTGAGCGGTTTCCACGCGCCGCAACCGCTCCCCCGCCAGCCGTTCGCCGAGCGTGACGTCCAGCGGCAGGAACGTCATCGTCTGCCGCTGCTGTTCGGTCAGCTCGGACAGCGCCGGGTGGTAGACCGCGACGTCGACGACGTCACCGTCCACCTGGGCCACCACGCGGTAGTCGCCGAGCCGCATCCTGACCTCGCCGAGGTTGATGACGACCTCGGCCGGGTCGGGCACCGGCGGCACCGAGTCGTGGAACTCCCACACCATGTCCGTCGGCGGCGCGGCCTTGATCCACGCGTCGGTGTAGGGCCGCAGCCGCGGGTCCTCCTGACCGGTGATCACCAGCGCGTACATGGCCAGGTGACCCTGTTCGAGCGAGAACGTCAGGTCCGGGTGCAGACCGGCGACGAGCGCCTGCAGTTCGTCCTCGACGCGGTGCGGCTCGCCGTCTCCGAGTGCCGCGCTCACCACCGGGACCAGCTCGAACCACCGCTCCCAGAAGCGCTGGGCGGCTTCCCCGGCGTTCGGCAGGTGAGCTTGGGCTTGGGTGATGTCTTCGGCTTTGCGGCGGCGGAACCACTTCATTCGCTCAAGCGTAGAGCTTGCGTCCGTCTGCCAGCATTTCGACGAACTGGGCGATCCGCTTCTGGCGTGTCTCCGGCCGTTTCGCGTCGTGGATGCGCAGCAGGATGGCGTACCGGTTCTGGCTGTTCAGGCCCTCGAAGGCGATCTTGGCCTTGTCGTTGGCCTTGAGCGCCTCGATGAGGTCGTCGGGCACCTCGATGGTCGCCGGGCCCGCGTACGCCGCGTCCCAACGTCCGTCGGCTTTGGCCCTCTCGATCTCCTTCAGACCCGCCGGCAGCATCCTGCCCTGGGCGATCAGCTCCTCGACCTTGCCGCAGTTGCGCTTGGACCACCTGCTGCGCGCCTTCCTCGGCGTCCACCGCTGCGAGTAGTAGGTCTCGTCGATCGACCGCACCAGCCCGTCGATCCACCCGTGGCACAGCGCGATGTCCAGCGCCTGGTCGTAGGTGATCGTCTTGAGCCCCGACCCCTTCTTGGCGTACTTCATCCACAGCTCGGTCTCGGTCGCACCGTTCTCGTGCAGCCACGCGTCGAACTCGGCGGGATCCTCGAAGAAGATCAACGCACCCTCCTCAGGCAGAGCGTCATCTCCTCATAGGGAACACCGAGTTCGGCCTCCGCGGGACAACTTTCTTTCTCGATGCCGACCACCTGCACGTTCACCCGCGGCGCCGCACAGTCGAACTTGGACACGACGGACCTCTGGAGATCCTCGGTGTCCAACTCGAAACAGTCGCCCCGCGCGGCGTTGGGCAACAAGCACAGCGCCGCGTTGTGCCTGGTGTCGCGCAGCACCTTGTACTCACCGCGCGGACACTCCCCGCTGGTGCTGGCCAGGATGGTGCCGACCTTCAACGCGGCCCGCTCGCCCCCGCAGTCGACGACCGTCAGCCCCAGATCGTCCTCGCCGGGCCCGGTGAACTTCACACAGCTGCCTTTTTCCGCCTTCGAGTAGTCCGTGAGGAAAAGGGACTCCGCTGTCTTCGGCACCGCTTCGTCTCCGTCGCTCAGGAGCCACCACAGCACCCCGTAAGCCAGCAAGGCGAGCACGGACACCATCACGGTCTGTCGCACGACCACGCCGCGGATTATGGCGTCGAAAACTCGGTGGCGCGCGGTGACCGGCTTGGCCACAGTGCGCGTCATGCTGATCCGGCGGGAGACACCCGCAGACATCGACGCCATCCGCACCGTCACGAACCTCGCGTTCAAGAACGGCCCCGAAGCTCTGCTGATCGACCGGTTGCGGGAGGACGAGGGCTGGATTCCGGAACTGTCCCTGGTCGCGGACGGCGTGCTGGGGCACGTCGTGTGCACGCGCGGGTACATCGGCGATACGCCCGCTCTGGGGCTCGGGCCGATCAGCGTGCGCCCGGATCATCAGCGAGCGGGGATGGGTTCAGCGTTGATGCACGCCGTTCTCGGCGCGGCGGAGGCTCGCGGTGAGCGCGCCGTGATCCTGCTCGGCAGCCCGGTCTACTACCCGCGGTTCGGCTTCCGGCCGGCCTCGGAGTTCGGGATCACCCCGCCGGTTCCCGAGTGGGAGCCGCACTTCCAGGCCCGGCTGTTCGCGGACGTTCCGGCGGGGGCGTTCCGGTACGCGGAGCCGTTCAACCGACTGTGACGACCGTGCCTTCGGCCTTGCGCGCGTAGATCGTGCCATCGGGTTGGGCGGACACGGTGTCGATGAAGCGGTTGTCGCTCAACGGTTCCCAGCCGGTTCCGAGGCGGTGTGGGCGGCCGTTCAGCAACGTGTAGAGGCCGACCGTCCCATCAGGACGGAGCACCGCTTCGGGGGAGCTGTCGACGCCTGCCGCGACTTCGCGCCACGTGCCGGCCTCGTTGACCATGAGCTTGGTGCCCGAGCGGATGTACACGGTGATCGACCCATCCGGGTGAACGATCGCGGAGGGCTTGCCTACTGCGAACCCAGGCGGGCTCATCGGGACGGCGGACCTGCCAGCGAACCCCGGCGAGCTCGTCGGAATCGATCCGGATTGCCAGGCCCCCTGGGGGGATCCGGCCCCCATCCCAATCATCGCAGAGGGGTCTGACAATTCCGCGACGCTCCCATCCGCCATCACCGCGTACAGCACGACCGTCCCATCAGGACGAGGAACGGCCTCCGGATCTCCCCCAACCCCCGAAGCCACCGGCCGCCACACCCCATCGGCCAGCGCCATCACCACACCCCGATCGGTCCGGGCGAACACGAACCGCCCCGCCACCGACGGCCGGCCGACGAAGGAGCCGGATGTGCTCAGCCGAGAGTCGCCCCAGACATCGCCGTCCTCCACCACGTAAACCGCACCACCCACGACCTCCGGCCCACCCTGCCAAGCCTGCCGCAGCAAGAACGAAGCCCGCGACAGAGCCAGGTCGTACCGCTCCGGACAACAAGACCGCTGCACCTCGTCCGCGAGCAACCCCGAAGTCAGCTCGGGCCGGTCCACCCGAACCGCGCGCTCGAAGAACCGTCGCGCCGCATACGACACGTCCATGATCTCCGCAGGCGTGCCCCACCCCATCGAGGGCCGTTGCTGGAACACGCCGAGAGAGTCGGCGTCGCCGCAGTCGAGGTTGTTCATGTGCGACTCGACCCACCCGGCCTCGAACCCGGCGAGCATCACCTTGTCGCTCACGCCCAGAGAAAGACCAACGGCGTGCACGACGCGGATGACGTCCGCGTCGTGCACGCCGGGAACTCGGCAGGAGACGTTCAACGGCAGGGCCTCAGCCGTACCGGCCGTCAGCAGCAGGAAGACCAGCGCGAGCCTGAGCACAAGTCCGAATTGGACACCCAGGCCCGCGCCGGCGCCACTCAGCTGGAAGCGATCAGCGAGAAGCCGAGCACGCCCGTCGCCGTGAAGTCGATGGCGGGCTCGGAACTCGGCCACGAGCGCAGGTCGTCGGCGAACACGGACTTCGCCGAGTCGAACTCCTTCGTGTACGGCTTGGTGCACGCCACCGAACCCTCCGGCATCTCGCCGAGGTCCTCGAACAGCGTGGCGTCGTTCGGGCCGTTGATCACCGCGCCGACCAGCACCTTCGAGCCGCCGTTGATCGAACCCGACAGGTTCGCGGCCTGGTGGTGCGGGCACTCCGGGAACTTCGCGCCGACGCCGACGATCAGCGAGGTGCCCCAGGCGTTGGTGCCGAGGGCGAAGCCGCGCTGCTGCGTGCCGAACGTCCGGTACTGCGTGGAGCCGGTCACCTTCTCGTACAGGGCGGCCGTGGTGATGAAGCCGAACGTGCGCGAGCCGACGTCCCACGTCTCGACGTTCGCGGCGGTGCGGAAGGGCGAGGTCAGAGCAGCATCGGCGCCCTGCTGCAGCTGACGCTTGATGTCACCGACGATCTGCGACTCGGTCACCTCGGCTCCGGGCACGCCCTTCTTCAGCAACCCGGCGAGGTCGGCGTGGCCGAGCGCGGAGATGTTGTAGACGTTCAACGTGTCGGGGTCCTGGGTCGCCAGGAACTCCTTGGCCCAGTGCGCGGCGGCGCGCGCGAATTGGTTGTAGCGCTTGTCGTTCAACGCCTTCGCGGCCAGCGCGAGCTGGGTCGCGCCGAACTCCATGTCGTCGGTCCAGGAGCCCTCGGGGTAGTACGCGTGCGGGAACGCCGTCACGAGTTCGCCGACGTCGGAAGTCTTGGCCAGCGCGAACAAGGACGCGGCCTTGTTCAGGTACTCGCACGCCAGACGGGGGTTGCGCCGAGCCTCGATCTGCGCCGCCAGGGCGAACGAACCGGCGACGCGGCCGACCAGGTTCGGGCTGATCTTCTCGCCTGGCTTGTTCGCCCGGAACGCGGGCCTGTACTTGATGTAGTACTGGCTGTCGCCCGGCTTCACGTCGAGCTTGTCGTCCGCCTCCGGCAGGCGCCACACGTCGTGGTCGCCGACGAACCCGAACTCCTCGGAGCCCGTGCCGATGCCGACCTGCGCGTACAGAACGCCGGACTTCTCGTCCCACGCCTTGTCGAGCCACTTCAGGCCGAACTTCGCCTCGTCGTACAGCGCATCGTTGTGCTTGTTGCGCAACGCCAGCAGCATCGACGCGGTCGAGTACGACGAGGCGTGCGTGAACTTCACGAAGTCACCCGCGTCGAACCAGCCGCCTTCGAGGTCGACCTTCGTGCCCGTGGCCTTCAACGGCGCCGCGATCTCGTCGCCGCCCTCGCCCTTGAACACCGGCTCCTCGTAAACCATGGCCGAGCGGTCGGTGAGGTGCGCGGGCTTGCGGTTCAACCGCCCCGGGATGACGGACGCGCCGTCGCGCTGAGCCTGGAAGAACTCGACGGTGCTGTTCGCGACCGGCTGGAACAACCTCGAAAGAGAGTCGATCTTGAAGGACGTCGAGGTCGTCGAGCCGACCTTGATCCGGTACGTGCCGGCGGTCTTGAGAGCCGAGAAGTCGATCGGGTGCACCGAGGGGAACTTGTCGCTCCAGGCTCCCGTCGACGCGCCGGTCTTCCCGGTCAGCACGGTCTTGCCGCGGCTGTCGACAACGGTGAACTTGGTGTTCGCGGCACCACCGAGCACGTACGCGTGCTTCGCCTCGGTGGTGCCGAAACCGATCTGGTCCAGCCTGATGTGTCCGGTGGGGGCCGCCTGAGCAGGCGCCACGACCACACCTGTGAGCACTGCGGCGACGAGAGCCGCACGTCTGATGCGCATGAGGGGAACTCCCGGTCCAGGCCTCGACGGACGGCCTACGGTTAAGAAAGTTTCCTAATAGTCGCCGCAGACTAGCCGCCCAAACCGGACATCACCAGCCCTCTGGAGGTTCCGAAAAGGCCGAGGAGAGATCACGGGTCAGCGACAGCGAACGCTTGACCCAGCTCGACGTCGCCCCGGCCAGACCGCACGTCGGCGTGGGCAGTGCCTTGTCCGCGAGAATCGACCGCGGGAAGCCCAGCCGGTCGACCAGGGTGAACGCCCGCTGCCCGACCTCCTTCAACGTCACGGGCGCGCCGGGGTCGACGCTCGGCACCAGGCCCAGCGCCAGCGTCGTACCCGCCTCCCATGTCTCACCGATCTCGTCGAGGGCCTCTGCCCCCTTGATCAACGTCAGGTCGAACGCAATCGCTTGCGCGCCCGCCTCCCTGAGCAGCGTCAACGGCGGCTGCGGCGCGCAGCAGTGGACCATCACCTCGTAGTCCTTCAACGCCTCGATCACGGTCGCGAGCACCCCGCGGGCGTCCGGTTCGGGAACGGCGGCCACGGTGCCGAGCTTCGACGGCGTCGGCAGCAGGCCCTGCAGCACAGCGGGCAGCCCCGGTTCGTCGAGCTGCACGACGACCTTCGCCTTGGTGCGCTTGGCGACCTCGGCGGCGTGCAGCTTCAGCCCCTCGGCGAGTGACTCGGAGAACTCCTTCACGGCACCGCGGTCCGTGAGCACCCGATGGCCGCGCATCAGCTCGATGTTCGACATCAGCGTCCACGGCCCGACCGCCTGCACCTTCACCACCGAAGGCTGCGCACCCGCCCGTTCCAGCGCCTCGTCGAACGCGTCCAGGTCGCCGCGCAGCAGATCGACAGCGCGGCGGTGGTCACGGCCGGGACGCGGGTTCACGCGATACCCGGACGTGACGACCTCGATCGCGAGGTCGACGAGCAGGCCGGCGGTGCGGCCGATCATGTCCGCGCCAACTCCCCGCGCAGGCAGCTCCGGGACGTGCGGCAGCTCAGGCAGCTCTCCGACGACGACGCGCGCCGCCTCGTCGATGTCGGTTCCGGGCAGCGATCCGATTCCAGTGGCTCCACGCACCCGCCGAATTGTTCCACTGTCCTGAAGACAAGAAAGGTCTAGACCCATTGACGCTGTGGTCTAGGCCACTTACCGTGATTGAGCAGGTGCTGAGCGTGTGAGCACCTCCCTGTACGTGGGTGGGAACGCGACGCGCCCCGCGTTCCCACCCGCGCCCTTCCACCCTGCCGGGAAGGACCCGCCCGATGGCCCGCTTCGCCCTTTTCGCCGCCGGGGCCGCCACTGCGTTAGTGGCCGGACTCGTCGCCATCGCTCCCGCTTCCGCCGCCGGCGAATCCGCCGTCTTCAGCCAGGACTCGACCTGGGGCTCCGGCTACCAGGGCAAGTACACGATCACCGCGGGCACGACCGCGCTGGCCGGCTGGAAGCTCGAGTTCGACCTCGCCGGAGCCACCATGGGCTCCTACTGGGACGCCACGCTGACCAGCAGCGGCACCCACCACACGTTCACCAACCGCGAGTACAACGGCAACGTCTCCGCCGGTGCCTCGACGAGCTTCGGCTTCCTGGTGAGCGGTTCCGCAGTGCCGGCCAACTGCAAGCTCAACGGCGTCCCGTGCGGCGGTGGGACGCCCACCACCACTACGACCACGCCCTCCACCACAACGACGTCCGACGTGCCACCGACGCCCGGTAGCGCACGCGTCGCGCCGTACATCGACATCACAATGCCGACGCCGTCACTGGTCGAGGTGGCCAACGCGACCGGCCAGAAACACTTCACGCTCGCGTTCGCCCTGGGTTCCTCGGCCGGCTGCGTGCCGGCGTGGGGCGGCACGGTCGCGTTGAACGACAGCCGCATCGTGAACGACGCCAAAGCCCTGAAGGCGCAGGGCGGCAGCGTGATCGTGGCGACCGGCGGCGCCATGGGCCCGTACCTGGAGCACGTCTGCTCAACCGCTGACGCCCTGTACAACGCCTACGTGGCCACGCTGGACGCCGTGGGCTCGAACAGCATCGACGTGGACGTGGAAGCCACGATCCCGCAGTCGATCGTCAACACGGCGCTGAAGCGGCTGCAGGACACCCGCGGCACGACCGTCAGCTACACGATGCGAATCCAGGGCCAGGACTACGGCATGGACCCGTACTCAGTCGACGTGTTGAAGGACGCGGCCGCCAAGGGCGTCACCGTGCTGGTGAACCCGATGCTGATGAACTTCGGCTACACGGGCAACTGGGGCGACGCGATGGTCGCCGCCTCCAACGCCACCCTGGGGCAGATGCGCGCCATCTGGCCATCGAAGTCCGACGCGCAACTCAAAGCGTTGCTGGGCCTCACGCCCATGATCGGACGCAACGACACGGGCCCGACGACGACCCAGGCCGACGCGCGCAAGGTCGTCGACTACGCGAAGGCCAACCACGTCGGACGGATCGCGTTCTGGTCCGCCGGCCGTGACAACGGGTCGTGCCCAGGAGGCGGAGTTTCGCCCACGTGCAGTGGAATCTCCCAGGCCAACTGGGAATTCACGAACATGTTCAAGACCTACACGGGCTGATTCACCCTGCGGAGCAAAGGCCGGCGCGGGATCTTCCGTCCCCACGCCGGCCTTTGTTCGTTCGTCCGAGGCCTCTAACAGCCGCTGCAGCACCCGCAGCCCGGACCCGTGCACGAGCCGCAGCAAGAGCATCCAGCCATGATGACCACCTCCGATGTTGAGCGATCAAGCATTCGGACAGTAAGGCGCGATCAACTCGGCGTGACACCACCTTCAGAGTGATTACGCTGCCACGAATGAATGGTCCTGCTGAGATGTTGGCCGCCGACAAGGCCTCGACCGCGCTCGGCATCGCGCCGGTCGAGCTGCGCGACGGCTACGCGTTGCTGCGCATGACGGTCGCCGAGAACATGATCAACGGCCACGGCATCGCGCACGGCGGCTACGTCTTCCTGCTGGCGGACACGGCGTTCGCCTGCGCCTGCAACAGGGCCGGGTCCGTCACCGTCGCCGCCACGGCCGAGATCGACTTCATCAAGCCCGTGCACGAGGGTGACGAGCTGGTGGCGGAGGCGGTGGAACGGACCCGGTTCGGCCGCAGCGGGATCTACGACATCACGGTCAGGCGAGGGACTGAGACCGTGGCCGAGTTCCGGGGTCGGTCACGGACCCTGCGCGCCTGAGGCCGACGAACTGCAGTGCGGCGAAGGCGAACACGGCCAGCGCCTGCGTCAGCACCAGTCCCACGCCCGCGCCGGTGAGCGGGAACCACTTCAGCTCGGCCGTGAGAATGCTGTCGATCCCCCACACCGCGTTGCCGATGATGATGAGCAGCACCATTCGCCGGTCCGGGACCGCGCGCATTCCGAGTGAGAACACGCCTGCCCCGTACACCACGAAGAAAACACCGACCCCGATCAGCCAGCCGGTCGGAAGCCCGATTTCCGGGCGAACGAGGAGCGCCAGCACGCCCATCGTGAACGAAGCGACACCATCGAGTTTCAAGGCGAATTTCAACATGGCCTGACGATCGCCGGTTCAACGCTGCCAGAACCACGTCAAGCGCTGCCAACTCCTGCCATCAGGTCCGCCGCGACCAGCCGCGCGGCCGCGTTCTGCCAGTTGTGCAGCGTCCGCTCGGGCACCTGCGTCACGAACCACTGCAGCGCGCGCCGATCCTCGGCGTCGAGGTCCTCGCGTTTCGTCCGCACCGAATACGGCCGGATTCCCTTGACGTAGTAGAAGTACAGGGCGTTGTAGTAACGCCACTCGTCACTGGTCCCGAAATCGCCGTCGACCGGCTTGAGTCGTTGAATGCTCGTCAGCAGCATGCTTTTCAGCTGCGCGGCCCGGTCGAGCGGTGGCGCCTCGTCCGTCAAAGCGATCAACGGGCTGGCCACCAGCTTGCCCAGGTCCCCGTAGTGGCTCAACGCCTTGCGCGTCAGCCGTGCGAACTCGGCCTCGTCCTCGGTCACCAGCGGCCGCCGCTTGGGCAACGACTCCGCGGCCTCCCGCAGCTCGGCCCGTTGCGCCGCCACCCCGGGCACCGCCAGCCGGTCCACCACCGACGCGAGCGGGTTCGCGAGCACCTGCACCGCGATCGCCGCCGCGACCGTCGTGTACGCGAGCATCTGAGGGCCACCGAAAAGAACCACCTGCGACCCGAACAGCACCGCCGTGAACCCGGCGATCACGAACGACCGCAGCATGTCCGCGCGGATCGCCTCGCCTTCCTCGACCGCGTCGGTGACCGCGATGAGGATCCCGAACACCACCAGGTCGAAGCCGATCGAAGGCAACGTGATCGCGTCTGGCAGAAGTTGCAGCAGGAAGGCGGCAGCAGACAGCCCGAACATCACTCCGACGAGTGAAAAGTACGCGCGTTTCCTTATGGCGAGCACCGTCGACACGGCCAAAGGGAGCAGCACGACCCACGGCATCCAGAACGAGGCCGCCAGGACGACCGGCAACCCGATCGACCACCACCTGATCAACTCGGGCCGCGAGAGCAACAAGATCGCGCCCGTCCAGGCCAGCGCGGGTACCCCGATCACCACGGGATGAGGCACGACGACCGCCACCGAATAGCCGAGCAGCCCCGCCCCCGCCCACCACAGCAGAACCTTGCGCGGATCACGGGCGAGCAGGTACAGCCCCAGCCACCAGGCGAGGCCCGAGACCAGCAGCGATAGGCCGAACACAGGTCAAAGCTAGCCCTACCTGCAAAACTAATCTGCATGCCGGTAGAGCGGACGCTGCACAAAGCGGCCGAGGAGCTGCGCCGAGGTGACCTCGCGGGCGTGCTCAGCGCACGTCAGCGCGTCGCAGGACTCGTCGGCACCTACCCGCACCGCCTGGATCTCCGCGAGCGCCTCGCCGAGGTCTACCGCGTGCTCGGCCAGCCGGCCCAGGCCGGACGCTGGACCTATCTCTCCGACGACCGCGACCCGGTGGAGACGCAGGCCTTCGAGCGCGCCTACCGCCAGGCCCAGGCCCGCCTGGTGGCGCTGTGCTGGCAGGGCCGCGTGGACGAGGCCCCCACCGAGACCGCCCGAACCCGACTGGCCTCCCTCTACCTCGAGGCACGCATCGAGCTGCAGCACGAACTGGACGCCACCCCGCACCAGGAAACGTCCTGGGGCGCCTGCCTGATCGTCATGGTCGGCGGCACCTTCGTTCTGGTCTGCTTTCTCCTGGGCCTCGTCACCCTCGTCCAGTTCTTGTGGAGACTGGTCTCATGAGAACGCTGTCGCACTACGTCCGCCGCACCCCCACCATGCACGTCACAGTGGACGGCCGCGCCCTCCTGCTCAAGCTGGAGCACCTCCAGCTCACCGGCTCCTTCAAGCTCCGGGGCGCCGTCAACAAGCTCCTCGCCCTGAACGCCTCCGAGGTGGTCACCGCCTCAGGCGGCAACCACGGCATCGCGGTCGCCCAAGCCGCCCAGCTGCTGGGCGCGCACGCCACGGTCTTCGTCCCGGTCACCGCTCCCGAGACCAAGACGAAGCGCATCGAAGCGTTGGGCGCCAAGCTGATCGGCCACGGCAACACCTACGCCGAAGCCGCACTGGCCGCCAGGGACCTGGGCCTGCCGTACATCGAGGCCTACAACGACGCCACCGTCATCGAGGGCCAGTCCACCGTCACCCGGGAGATCGTCGAGGACGTGCCCGAAGCGGACACGATCGCCATCGCGGTGGGCGGCGGCGGCTTGATCGCGGGCGCCGCGCTGGCCTCCGGCGGCCGTCACATCATCGCCGTGGAACCCGAACACTGCTGCGCCATGCACAACGCCCTGAAGGCGGGCACACCAGTCGACTCCGAGGTCAACTCCGTCGCCGCCGACGCCCTGGGCGCCACCCGGGCAGGCGACCTGTCGCTGGAAATCCTCAAGCAGCACAACGTCACGTCGGTGCTGGTGTCCGATGAGGACATTCTCGCCGCCCGCGACCGACTCTGGGCGGACTTCCGCCTGGCGGTGGAACCGGCCGGTGCCGCGGCCTTCGCCGCGTTCCTCCAGGGCGACGTGCCGGGCGAACTGCCCTGCGTCGTCCTCTGTGGAGCCAACTCGGAGTGGCAGCCCCGCTGACTCAAGCCGAGGCGCGGCACACCGTGACAACCGAACGGGACAGCGAAGTGATCGGCCCACGCTCCCAGTCCCCGAACTGTCCCTCGGCCACGAACCCGGCCTCGGCCAGAAACCCGTTCAACTCCTCGACCTCGAGGAACCGCAACGAAGCCCGATCGCAGCGCACCACCTCACCACCACGCGACGTCGACTCGGCGAACGTCACCACCCCGTCCTCGACGGACTCGATGCGGTAGGTGATCGTCAGGTCGTCGATCTCGAAGTCGGACTGCGCCCACCGCTCCCACTCGCGCGCACCCGGATATCGCGTGTCGAACGCGAACCTGCCACCCGGCCGGAGCGCGGTCCTGATGGCGCGCAAGGACTCCCGGAGATCTTCGTCGGTCACGAAGCACTGGAACGCGTTGCTGGACATGACCGCGAGATCGAACTCACCTTGCCAGCGCATGCCAGAAGCCTTGCCAGGCACCCACTCGACGCCACCGCGGGCGCGGCCTCGGGCGCGCTCCAACGCGGCCAGGTCAGGATCCACCCCGACAAGACGCCCGGCATGGCCGCGTTCCCGTGCGGAGATCAGCATCTGCCCGGTACCGCACCCGACGTCCAGCACATCGCGAGCCTCGTCGACCAGGGGATCGTAGAAGTCCGCGTCCGCGCCCTTCCACGGGTTGAGCCTGTCGTAGAGCGCCGCGTTGTCGGCGTCGGTGAAGGTCACGCCCTCGACGCTAGTGCTCCGGACAACCGAATTAGCTGGTGGCGTCGATCGTCGCGCTGGCCAGCACGATGTCGCCCGCCGCGTCCTCGCGGTAGATCGCCACGGCCTGCCCGGGAGCCACGCCCTTCAACGGCTCGCGCAACTGGACCTGCAGCACGCCGTCGACCAGTTCCGCCACCGCAGGCGCCGTGCCACCGTGCGCGCGCACCTGCGCCACACACTCGACAGGCCCGTCCAACTCCACGTGCGCAACGGGCGAGGAAGCGGAAATCCCCGTCACCGCAAGCTTCTCGACGGCTCCGACACGCACGTTCCCGGACACCGGCTCCAACGCCAGCACGTACCGAGGACGGCCATCCGCGGCAGGCCCGTCGATCCCGAGCCCCTTGCGCTGCCCGACGGTGAACTCGTGCACACCCGCGTGGCGGCCGAGCACGGCACCGGTCTCGTCGTCGATCAGCAGGCCCGGCTTGGTGTCCATGCGGCCCGCCAGGAACTTCTGCGTGTCCCCGTCGGGAATGAAGCAGATGTCGTGCGAGTCCGGCTTCTTCGCCACCGACAGCCCGCGCGAGGCGGCCTCGACCCGGACGAGCTCCTTCGTGGTGTCCCCCAACGGGAACATCGCGTGCGCGAGCTGGTCGGCCGTCAGGGAGGCCAGCACGTAGGACTGGTCCTTGCCCAGGTCGGCCGACCGGCGCAGCTCCGGCCGTCCGTCCACCAGGGCCAGCCGCGCGTAGTGGCCGGTGCAGACGGCGTCGAAGCCGAGAGCGATCGCCTTGTCCAGCAACGCCTCGAACTTGATCCGCTCGTTGCACCGCAGGCACGGGTTGGGCGTGCGCCCGGCCGCGTACTCGGCGACGAAGTCCTCCACGACCTCTTCGGTGAACCGCTCCGCGAAGTCCCAGACGTAGAACGGAATCCCCATCAGGTCGGCCGCGCGACGCGCGTCGTGCGCGTCCTCGATCGTGCAGCACCCGCGGGCACCGGTCCTCAGGGTGCCGGGCTTGGCCGACAAAGCCAGGTGGACACCAGTGACGTCGTGTCCCGCTTCGACGGCTCGTGCCGCCGCCACCGCGGAGTCGACACCGCCGCTCATCGCCGCGAGGACCTTCACTGCTTGACCACCTTCCGGGAACGCCTCATGCCTGCCAGACCTGCCGTACGCGCGCGCTCGACCACCGGGCCGATCACCGCCGCGAGTTTTTCAACGTCGGCGTGCGTCGACGTATGCCCCAACGAGAAACGCAAAGATCCACGCGCCAACGCCGGTTCCACACCCATCGCCAGCAACACGTGCGAAGGCTGCGCGACACCGGCCGTGCACGCGGAGCCCGTCGAGCACTCGACACCACGCGCGTCGAGCAGCATCAGCAGGCTGTCGCCCTCGCAGCCGGGGAACGTCAGGTGCGCGTTGCCGGGCAGCCGGTCGACCGGGTCGCCGTTGACGATCACGTCCGGCACCACCGCGCGCACCGACGCGATCAGCTCCTCGCGCAACGCGACCAGCTCGGCGGCGCGAGCGGCCTGCTCGTCCACCGCGATCCGCACCGCGCGCGCCAGCCCGACGATCGACGGCACGTCCAGAGTGCCGGACCGCACGTCCCGCTCCTGACCGCCACCGTGCATCAGCGGCGCGCACTTCACGTCACGAGCCAGCAGCAGCACGCCGACGCCGTAGGGACCGCCGACCTTGTGACCGGTCATCGTCAGCGCGGAAGCACCGGAGGCGGCGAAGTCGACCGGCACCGCGCCCACGGCCTGCACCGCGTCCGTGTGGAACGGCACACCGCGTGCGGCACAAGCGGCAGCGATGTCGTGCACCGGGTTGATGGTGCCGACCTCGTTGTTGGCCCACATCGTCGTGACGAGCGCGACGTCGTCGTCCAGGGCGTCAGCGACCGACGACGCCGACACGCGGCCGAAGCGGTCGGTCGGCAGCCAGGTGACCTCGGCGCCCCGCTGCTCCAGCCACTCGACGGCGTCGAGCACCGCGTGGTGCTCGACGGCCGAGGCCAGGACCCGGCGCTTGCCGGAAGCCCAGTAGATGCCCTTGACCGCGAGGTTGTCGCTCTCCGTGCCGCCACCGGTGAACAGCACCTCGGACGGCCGGGCGCCCAGGGCGTCGGCGATGGTCTCGCGGGCCTCCTCGATCGCACGCCGCGCCCGCCTGCCGGAGGTGTGCAGCGACGAGGCGTTGCCCGTCGTGGACAACGCCTCGGTCATCGCCGCGACCGCCTCGGGGTGCATGGGGGTCGTGGCCGCGTGGTCGAGATAAGCCATCAGGGCTCAAGGGTAGCCCGCATGCGGGGTCCGGTCAGAATCGCTCCCACCACGGCCAACGCCGCCATCGAGAGGTTCAGCACCACGACGCCCGCGGTCGGCGCGGTGGCCACCACCACGACACCGCCGAGTCCGATCATGGTCGCGGAGAAGACCATGTCCGAGATCTGCAGCGCCGCGGAGTTGAACCCGCGGTCTTCCTCGGGAGACGCGGCCATCATCAGCACGCCGACGCTGGACGTCGCCATGCCCATGCCTGCTCCCGCGACGGCCCACAGGACCGGCGTCAGCCAGGCGGGACCCCACGCGGGTGCGATGAGCGTCACGGCGGCCATGCCGGTCGCGGTGAACAGGAAACCGGCCCGCACGAGGGCGTAGCGCTCGATCTTGGGGTGCCTCGACGCCCACATCGACGCGCCGGCCCAGCCGAGCGCGCTCAGGGTCAGCGGGATGCCCGACTCCAGCGGCGAGTAGCCGTGCACGACGGTCAGCGTGAGCGGGATGAAGCCCTCGACCGCGAAGAACGTGCCCGCCAGCAGACCACGCGCCAGGATCGTGACCGGCAGACCGCGCCGGGCGACCAGCGTGCCCTTCGGCAGCAGGATCCGCAGCGCCGGTGCCAGCAGCAGCAACGCCACCGCGAGCAGCCACCACGTGCGGTGCTGCAGCGCCCAGCTCAGGCTCGCCACGCCGAGGCCGACCGCCGCCGCCGCGACGGGCAGGTACTTGCGTTGCGGCGGGGTCGCGTCGTGCGGAGGCAGCTTCTTGAGCACGGGAACGAGCAGCACGCTGCCGAACAGCACCAGCGGCACGATCCCGAGGAACACCAGGCGCCAGCTCACGTGCTCGGTCGCCCAGCCCGCGATCGCCGGGCCCACCAGCGACGGCACCACCCACGCCGCGGACAGCGCGCCGAACACGGCGGGCCGGTCGCTCTCGGGGTAAGCGATCGCGATCAGCACGTAGACCGCGACGATCAAGAAGCCCACGCCGAAGCCCTGCAGCACGCGGCCGACGAGCAACACGGTCATGGTCTCGGCGATGCCCGCGACGACCAGCCCGGCGAGGAACAGCACCACGCCGACCAGCACCGCGGGCTTCGGTCCCCGCCGGTCGGAGAGCCGTCCGGAGAAGACCGTCGCGATGACGCTCGCCGCGAGGTTCGCGAGGAACGGCCACGCGTAGAGCGCCTCGCCCTTGAGCTCGCGGACCATGGTGGGCATCGCCGTGCCGACGCCCATCGCCTCGAAGGCGAAGAGCGTGACCAGCAGGAGGATGCCCGTCGTGGGCCAGCGGCGGTCAGGCGACCAGAGGCGAGACGGGGCGGGCGCGGTGAGAGTCACCCGTAGATGGTGCTATCTCCAGTTCGGTCGAGGTCAAGCGGTTTGACTGTTCCTCGGCGAGTCTCGCCAGTTCCCTGCGGGTCGCCGCGCGGCCGGGAGCGATCTCGTCGAGCACGTGCACCTCGACGACGAGATCCTTGACCTTGAGCACCCGCCGGATCGAGTCGACGAGCGAGTCGCTGCCGATGAACGCGGGCTGCGTGGTGACGTGGTCGCCGATCCGGTAGCGCAGCACGATCGGCCGCACCGGCACGCCGGCGTCGAGCGCGGCCTGGAACAGCGCCGGCTTGTAGCGCCCGGACGCGAGCCCGCACCACGTCGTGCCCTCGGCGTGGATGCCGACCGCGCTGCCGTTGCGCAGGCTCGTCGCCAGCTCGCTCACGGCCTGCGGCAACTCGCGCAGCTTCTCGCGGTCGAGGTAGACCGTGCCCGCCGCCGTGATGATCCTGCCGAGCACGGGCCAGCCCTTGATGTCCTTCTTGGCCACGAGCCGGATCGGCTGCACCGCGTCGATCGCGAGCTCGTCCAGCCAGGACACGTGGTTGCTCGCGACCAGCACGCCGCGCTTCGGGATCTCCTGGAACCTCCTGGCGCCGTGCACCCGCAGCCTGACCCCGAACGCCCGCAGCACCGCGTGGAACCAGAGGCGGATGGCGTTCTCCCGCTGTTTGGCCGGCAGCAGCAGAGCGACAGCGATCCACACACCGCACAGCAGCGCCGCGATCGCCGTGACAGCCCGCCAGGCCTGCCTGAACGCGCTGACCTGACCCGGTGTGCCGCTGACGCACCCGTCACCGCAGGGCGAGGCGGGCATCCAGGCGTGACTCATGCTGTCTCCCCCAGGAAGAACTTGAGATAGCGCTGGTCGATGTGGTCCATGCCGAGCAGGATGAAGAGGTCGGCGACCCCGAAGTCCGCGTCGAGCGCGGGCCGTCCGCAGATCCAGGCGCCGAGCCGCAGGTAGCCCTTCAGCAGCGGCGGCATGACGGTCTTGGCCGGCCGCACGATCTGGTCGACGTCCCACGGGTTGTGCGGCGTGACGCGGTACTGCTCGGGCGCGTAGTGCTTGGCCTGCACCGTGTCCCACACACCGGCCGCGAAGCTGCCACCGTCCTGCAACGGGATCGACGCGCACCCGACGAGCCACTTGTGGCCGCTCAGCAGCATGTACCGCGCGATGCCCGCCCACACGAGGCTGACGACAGCGCCGTTGCGGTGGTCGGGGTGCACGCAGGAGCGCCCGGTCTCGACCGTCGTGTGGCGGATGTCCTTGAGGTTGCTCAGGTCGAACTCGCCGTCGCTGTAGAGCCGCCCGGCTTCCTTCGCCCGCTCCGGCGGCAGCATGCGGTAGCCGCCGACGATCTCGCCGGTGCGGTCGTCGCGCACCACCAGGTGGTCGCAGTGCTGGTCGAACTCGTCGACGTCGTGGCCGGGCACGCTGGTGTGCAGCGTCGCCCCCATCTCACCGGCGAACACCTCGTAGCGCAGTCTCTGCGCGGCGACGACTTCCTCGCTGTCGCGGGCGACGAGCAGCGAGTAGCGGGGAGCGTCCTCGTCCTGCTGGACGGGGGTGCTGACAAGCAGTTCCGGCTGCGTCATGCGAACCAGGGTGAAGCCGGGTTGGCGAATGACAGCAGGTCAGAACGATGACCGGTCAGTGGCAGTCGGGTTAACCCACGGTGGTCCAGTTAACGCGAATGGGCCGCCCCGTGAACGGGACGGCCCATCGAGCGTGCTGTGCTCAGCCCTTGCGCTTCTTGACCTCTTCGGTCAGCTGCGGCGCGACGTTGAACAGGTCGCCCACCACACCGAAGTCGGCGATCTCGAAGATCGGGGCCTCGGGGTCCTTGTTGACCGCGACGATCGTCTTCGAGGTCTGCATGCCCGCACGGTGCTGGATGGCACCGGAGATGCCCAGCGCCACGTACAGCTGCGGCGAGACCGTCTTACCGGTCTGGCCTACCTGGAACTGGTGCGGGTAGTAGCCGGAGTCGACCGCGGCGCGCGAGGCACCGACGGCGGCACCGAGCGAGTCCGCGAGCTCCTCGACGACCGAGAACTTCTCCGCCGAGCCGACGCCGCGGCCACCGGAGACGACGACCGAGGCCTCGGTGAGCTCCGGGCGGTCGCCGCCGACGACGGCTTCGCGGGAGGTCACGCGGGCGGACTTGGCCGCGTCCACGGAGACGGAGACCGACTCGTCCAGCACGGCGTCCGCGGCCGACTCCTCGGCCTCGACGCCGCCGGGGCGGACGGTGACGACCGGGGTGCCGTTGCCGACCTTGGCCTTGACGACGAACGCGCCACCGAAGATGGACTGCACGCCGGTGCCGTCCGCCTCGATGTCCACGACGTCGACGAGCAGGCCGGAGCCGATGCGCACGGCGAGGCGGCCCGCGACCTCCTTGCCCTCGACGGTCGCGGAGACGAGCACCGCGGACGCGTTCGGGGCGAGCGCCGCGAGGGCGTCGACCTTCGGGGTCACCAGGAAGCTCGCGGCGTCGTCGGACTCGACGGCGTAGACCTTCGCGGCGCCGAAGCGACCCAGCGACTCGCGGATCTTCGACGCGGTGCCGGGTGCGCCCACGACCACTGCGGCCGGGGTGCCCAGGCGGCGCGCGGCCGTGAGCAGCTCGTAGCTGACCTTCTTGACCTCGCCGTCGACGTGGTCGACCAGAACCAGAACTTCAGACATGATTTCCCCTCCCTCAGATGAGCTTCTGGCCGACGAGGAACTCGGCGATCTTGGATCCGCCGTCGCCACCGTCTTCGACGCGCTCACCGGCACCGCGCGGCGGCTTCGGGGCCGCCTCCAGCACCTGGCTCCACGCGCCGGACAAGCCGACCTCGGACGCGTCGATGCCCAGGTCCGCCACCGTGAGGGTGGAGACGGGCTTCTTCTTCGCGGCCATGATGCCCTTGAAGGACGGGTAACGCGGCTCGTTGATCTTCTCCGTCACGGAGACGACGGCCGGGAGCGATGCCTCGAGGAACGCGACGCCCTCGTCGGTCTCGCGCTCGCCCTTGATCGTCGTGCCCTCGACGGTGACCTTGCGCAGCTGGGTGACCTGCGGCAGGCCGAGCAGCTCGGCGAGGATGGCCGGGACTGCGCCCGCGCGGCCGTCGGTCGCCTCGTTGCCCGCGATGACCAGGTCGACGTTCTCGACCGTGCCGATCGCCTTCGCGAGGACCTTCGCCGTCGCCAGGACGTCCGAGCCGTGCAGCGCCTCGTCGTTGACGTGGATCGCCTTGTCCGCACCCATGGACAGCGCCTTGCGGATGGCGTCGGTGGCGCGATCGGGACCCATCGCGATGACGGTCACCTCACCGCCGTGGGCTTCCTGCAGCTGCAGGGCCTCTTCGACGGCGCGCTCGTTGATCTCGTCGAGCACTGCATCCGCGGACTCGCGGTCAAGGGTGTGGTCGGCGTCGGTGAGCTTGCGCTCGGACCAGGTGTCAGGCACCTGCTTGACCAGGACAACAATGTTCATAGGTCCTCTTCGACCTCCTGCGGACGGGCGGCGACGCTTACGCGGAGGACTCTAGGGATTGCGCCGCCGGGTGTTCACGACCCTGCCATCAATCCGGATGTTACCCGTCAGTAGCACCCCTGCAAACGGCAGCAAGCACCCCGCTAGCGTGACAGTTGTCACCCGTTGACGACACCTTTTGAGACTTAACCCATTCGGGGGACTACGCTGCCGGGCTTATGTACCGGCGAGTAGCAGTTGTCACCGACTCCACGGCCTGTCTCCCGGCGCAGCTGACTGATCAACTCGGCATCGAAGTGGTCCAGATCCAGGTGCGGATCGGCGACCACACCGATGACGAGTCCCGCATCCCGGTCCCCGACCTCGTCTCGGCCATGCGTTCGAACGTTCCCGTGGCAACGATCCCGCCCGATCCCGGCGCGTTCTTCTGGACGTACAACGAACTGGCCGCGCAGGGCGTCCGCTCGATCGTGTCCGTGCACGTGTCGGGCAGGCTCTCCGAGACCGTCGAGGCTGCCCGCACCGCGGCCGCCCAGGTCCGCGTGCCCGTGCACGTCGTCGACACCCACACCTGCGGGATGAGCATCGGCTACGCCGTCCAGGCCGCCGGCAAGATCGCTGAAGCGGGCGGCAGCGTCGAGAGAGTTCTCGCGACCGCCCAGCGCCGCTACGACAGATCCACCGAACTGATCTACGTCGACACCCTCGAGTACCTGCGTCGCGGCGGCCGCATCGGTGCCGCGGCGGCGCTGGTCGGCGGCGTGCTGTCGATGAAGCCGCTGCTGACCATGGCCGACGCCCAGATCACCCCGCTGGACAAGGTGATCGGCGCCGACCGCGCGCTCAACCGGATGCTGGACATCGCGATCAAGCGCGCGGGCACCGACACCGTCGACGTGGCCGTCGAGCACTTCGACGCCGAGGAGAAGGCCACCCGCTTGCTGCGCAACCTCCGACGCCGGGTGCCGAACGTCCGCCAGTTCATGTTGACGCAGGTCAGCTCGGCGATCGGAGCCCACGTAGGCCCCGGTGCGCTGGGCATCACCGTTTCGCCGGTCTGACGTTCGGGGAACTCCAGGTGCTGTTCCGTTCGTTGAACCGGATGTAACGGACACCTGGAGGGAACCTCAGATGGCCTCGTTCATGGACAAGATCACCAGGTTCCTGCGCAGCCCGCAGGGCCAACGGCTACAGGCCAAGGCACGGCAGGCGGCGCAGGACCCCCGCAGGCGCGCGCAGGCCGAACAGCTGCTCCGCAAGTTCCGCGGCAAGAAGCACTAGGCCTTCAGGCCTTGACGAAGAGGGCATTCAGCTCGCCGTACCCGATGCCCCCTTCGACACTGCTGTAGGTGCCCTCGGTCACCAACTCCTCCGCAGCCCTCTTCGCGAGGGCGTAGGCCGCTTCGGCGATCGCGGAGCCGAGGCTCATCCGCGCGACGCCCGCCTTCGCCAACTCGCCGACGGCGGGCGCGCCCGGCCCCACGAGAATGTTCACCGGCGCGGCAATCCGCTTCGCCAGCTCCGTGACGATCTCGAGGTCCGTCACCCCCGGCACGAAGATCCCGCTCGCACCGGCCTCGAGGAACCTCGCGGCTCGCTCCAGCGTGTGCTCGAGCCGGCCTGCCGGGTCGCCGATGCCGCGCAGATACGTGTCGATGCGCGCGTTGATGTACAGGTCCGGCGCGGCCTCGCGCGCCGCGGCTAGACGCTCCGCCTGCTCCGCGATGTCGCGAAGGCTCCCGTCGAGCCCGTCCTCGATGTTCACCCCCGACGCCCCGGCCTCACTGACCGCTCCGACGGTCTCGGACACCTCGCCGGCGGTGCTGCCGAACCCGGCCTCGATGTCGGCGGTCACCGGGATCTGGACGACCTTCGCGATCCGCGCGACGAGGTCGATCACCCGGTCGCGCTCGACCTTGTTGCCGTCCGGCGCGCCCAAAGTCCACGCCACACCGGCACTCGTGGTGGCGACGGCCTGGGCGCCGGCCGCCTCGACCACGAGGGCGGAGGCGACGTCCCAGGCGTTCGGGAGAGCGAGCGGGCCGGGCTGGTGGAGGGCGTGGAAGAGCCGGGTGCGGTCGGCGCTGGAAGTCATGTACCGAGTGATATCAGCCGCCACCGACAAAATCCGGCGAGTTTCGGACAGGAACCGAAGGCTTTCGGACGCACCCTGGTTGCTGCCCCGGTTTCTGCTCTGGATTCTGCTCTAGTTGCTGCCTGCCTTGCGGCGCACCTCTTCGAACGTCCGCAGGTACCGCTGCCGGAAGTCCTCGCGCTCCACCCAGGTGGTGCGCTCGGCGGGCTGGGGCTCGGCGGGCGGCGGAAGCGTCGTCTCCGCAACGACTTCCGGGCCCGGCTCAGGATCCACTTCGGACTTGGGCTCCGGTCCGAGCTCGGGCTTGGGACCCGCTTCAAGCTCGGGCTCGCCTTCAAGCTCGGGCTCCGGTTCGGGCATGGGCTCGGCTTCGGCCTTGGGCACCGGTTCGCGCTTGGGCTCCGGTTCGGCCTCTGCGACCGGCTCCTCGACTACCTCAGAACTGTCGGTGTCGACGAACTCAGAACTGTCGGTGCCAGCCGCTACGGTTGATTCGGGGGCTTCAACGACCCCCAAGGGGGGCTCGAGGTCCCCATCCCAATCGTATCGCGCGGCACCGACAGTTTCCGGCGCCGCCGCCGCGACTGGCTGGGCTTCGGCGACACGCGCCGACTCCGCGACCGGTTCGGGTTCGGCGGCCGACTCTGCACCACGCCCGGCGTCGGCGATCCGCTCCAGTCCCGCGGGCCGCTCGGCCTCCGCCACCGGCTCGGCGAACGCCGCCAGCGCCGGTTCCAGCGGCGGCAGGCCCACCACGGGATTGCGGTGGATCGGCCGCGAGTCGTACTCGTCGTCGACCGGCTCGACGACCGCGGGCTTCTCCACCCACGTTCGCTCGACCGGCTCGTCAGCCGACGTCGAAGGCGCGCGAGCGTCCTCCCGGCGTCTCAGCACCACGTACATGAGCGCCGCCCCCAACGTGAAGGACAGCACGCACAACCCGAAGACGATCCCGACGGCACCTGCCATGCCCAGGCTCCTACCTGTACGACGACCTATACGACGAGGACGTCGACCTGAGGTCCGCCGTCCGAGGGCGGGCCCCAGACGGGGTCCACGATCACCCGAGTGATCACGACGTTCGCCACGCCCTGCTCGGCCAGGTAGTCGCGCACCAGGCCGGCCCGCTCCATGGCGAGCACGTCGCAGCGGTGCGAGGCGGTTTCGCCGTTCCACGCGTGCGCCACGAGGTTCACGGTGCCGCCGGTGACGTTGCGCAGGACGCTCGCCAGACTGCGGCGCACGTCCTCGCCTCGGCCCACCAACGACGAGGTGCCGGGTGCGAACGTGACGCCCTTGACGGCGTGCGACGTGAACAGGTCGCGCACGTTCTGCTGCGCGACTGCCGCGGGCACCAGGACCGGTGCGGCGGGCTCCATCCGCAGCGGTGCCACGAAATCGGTCACCGGCACCGGGCCCGTGAGAACAGCGGGCACCGCGGGCGACGACGACAGCGCCGTCTCCAGTTCGTCGCCGTAGACCGAGAACCCGAACGCCGTCAGCGTCGCGGGCACCATCAAGGCGCCGACCACCAGCGGAGCCCAGCGCTTCACGACGCGGCCACCTGCTCGGGAATGTGCACCGGGGCGACGCGGTCGGCTGCCACCGACAACGCCGCACGCGCGGCGGACAGTTGCGAGTGGACGACGCGACGAAGCTCGTGCAGCTCGTCGGTCCGGTTCGCGACCTCGGCCAGGCGGCGGTTCGCCTCGCGACAGGCCACCTTCACCACGAACTCGGCACGCGCGCGAGCCAGCGCTTCCTGCTCCTGCAGGTGCTGCGCGGCCTCGTTGCGGCGCCGGGTCATGGTCAGCTCGAAGAACTGCTGGGCCTTCTCGCGCTTGCGTTCCGAGTCGGACTCGAGGGCGTTGCACTGCAACGCCGTCTCGCGCAGCAGGTGGTCGGCGTCGGTCTGCGCCTGCTCCATCGCCTCAGCGCACTCGCGCTCCACCTCGTCGGCGCGCTGGCGGTGCTGGGCCTCGAGATCGGAGCAGCGACGCTCCATCTCCAGCTCGCGCCGTTCCATCGCCGCGGCACGGGTGGCGCAGTCCTGACGGGTCGCGTAGAGCTCGGACTCGGCCTCCGAGCGCATCACCGCCGACTCCCGCTCGGCCTCGGCGCGCAACGCGGCGACCTCGACGTCGGTGCGGGCGCGGAGGTCCGCGCACTCGCGTTCGGCCTGCAGGTGCATCTCCGCGGCCTCGTCTTCCGCGAGGCGGAGCATGCGGTGCATCCGTTCGGTGGCGCCCGCGTGCGTGCCCGAGGTGGTTTCCAGGCGCTCGATGCGGGCGCGCGCCTCCTCCAGATCCCGGCGCGTCATTTCCAGCAGCTGGCGCAAATCCGCGGCCTGTGCCAGAGCCTCCGCGCGGTCGAGGCTCGTGAAGCGCAGCTGCTCCTCGAGATTCTCGATGTGGTCGATGACCTGACGGCGATGAAAACCTCGGTAGACAACGTCGAAAGCGGCGTGCAGCGGAACTAGTTCCGGCTCTTTTGCACCCATGGTCACCTACTCACTCAACCAGGCCGAAGATTGTGCGAGCTTACCCACGGCAGGTACCCCCAACCACCGTCGAGAGTGGACAGAACGGGCACCTGTAACACGTGGAATAACGCTGGTTTCCAGCGAAAACAAGATGCTCATAGATCAACTCCAAACAACGTCTAGTCACCCGATTGTGTCAACCGAGGTGCCTTTTCGAGGGGATCACTCCGCGCGTTCGCTGTGTACGGAAAGCAACCGTCCAGGCCTAGATCACACGAATTGACAACGATCGTTGGTGGCTACTGCGATCACGCTTCGTTAACCTTCTCGTTCGTGCCCTCACGAGTAGCCGTCGTCACCGACTCGACCGCGTCACTTCCGGCCCGGCTGGCCGAGCGTTTCAACATCATCACGGTCCCGATGCAGCTGAAGATCGGGTCGGAGCTGATCGACGAGGCCTACGTGCCGACCGACAGGCTGCTGCAGGCGATGGACGCCCAGATCCCGATCACGACCCAGCCGCCGGCGCCGGACGCGTTCTTCTGGGCCTATCAGGACGCGTGGGCCAAGGGCGCGGAGACGATCGTGTCGGTGCACGTGACGCCGAAGTTGTCGCCGGCCACGGACGCGGCGAAGGCGGCCGCGGCCAAGTCGCGCGTGCCGGTGTTCATCGTGGACTCGCACTCCTCGGGCATGACGCTCGGTTTCGCGGCGCTCGCGGCCGCCCGGATCGTGCAGTCCGGCGGCAACGTCCAGAACGCGCGCAGCGTCGCGGAGGAGCGCGGCCGCAACGCCCACGTGCTGATCTACGTCAACACGCTGCACTACCTGCGCCAGGCGGGCCGGGTCAGCGCGGCCGCGAAGATGTTCGGCGACGCGCTCTCGGTCAAGCCGCTGCTCACCGTCGTCAACGGCGAGGTGGAGCCGTTCGACAAGGTCGTGGGTCGTGAACGCGCGCTCGGCAAGCTCGTCGACAAGGCCGTGGCACTCGCGTTCGGGCGCAACGTGGACCTCGCGGTCGAGCACTTCGCGGCCGAGAAGGAGGGCCACGAGCTGCTGAAGATGCTGCAGAAGCGGATCCCGCACGCCCGCGACGTCGTCCTGACGCAGGTCAGCGCGGCCATCGGTGCGAACGTGGGCCCCGGCGCGCTGGCCGTCACCGTCTCCCCGTTCTAGTCAGAGCCGGTCGACTTCCTCGGCGAGGAGCAGTCCCGCGTCGAACCCCATGGGCGCGAAGTGGCCGGCGAGCTCCAGCGAGAGCACGCCCTGCAGACGGGTCCAGAACGACAGGGCGCGATGCACGGTCGGCGACGACGCGGGCAGGCCGCTCGCCCACCCGCGATCCATGGTCAGCAAGACCTCGAACGGGGTCCTCGGCTGGTCAGCCGGGTCGGCGCACACCTCCAGCAGCACCTCCAGGATCTCGTTCGAGATCGCGGTGATCTCGTCCGGCGCGTGGTAGCCGGGCACCGGCGTGCCGTAGATCAACAGGTACCGCTGCGGGTCCTCCAGCGCCCACGCCCGGATCACCGCGGCCAGCGCCACCGCGGTCGTGCCCGCCTCGAACGCGGCGCGCACGGCGTCGGCGAGGCTGCGATAGGCGTCCCGGATGAGCTCGGTGATCAGCTCGTCGCGACCGGCGAAGTACCGGTACAGCGCGGGCCCGCTCATGCCCATCCCCTTGGCGATGGCGTTGAGTGACAACGTTGTCACCCCTGCCTCCGCGATCTGCGCCCACGCGTGCCGTTTGACCTCCTCGCGCACCTGAGCCCGATAGCGCTCGCGAGGGTTCCGCACCGACTCCACCGAAGACTCCGTCGCCATGGTTAGACCCTCTCACATTCGTTATTGACACTCACGCCCAAGTCAGCTTAGCTTCAGCTTGTCACCATAGTTAGAACCTCTAACCAACACGACAAGCCATAGCGAAGGTGAAACCATGTCTGTCAACATCCGCACGTCTGCACATCCGACGACGTCGACGCTGGTCGCGGCCTGGGCGGCCCCGGTCATGGTCGTCGGCCAGTTCAGTCTGCTCTCCGGCATCCCGATCGCCGTCGTGCTCGTCGCGAGCCTGCACGACCGCCGTTCGAAGGCCCTGCGCTGGTGGACAGGAGCACTCGCGCTGGCCTACGCCACCCCGCTGACGCTCTGGCTCACCGGTCCGAGCGAGGCGCCCAGCCTGTCGAAGTACATGAGCCCGGCGATGACGGCGGTTCTCGCAGGTGTCGGGGTCGCCACGGCCATCGCGCACCAGGTAGTTCGCAGGAGGTCTACTGGCAAGTAACCTGACCGCGTGACCCTCCCCCTGACCGGCGAACGCACGGTGCCCGGTATCGCGGAAGAGAACTACTGGTTCCGCCGGCACGAGGCGGCGTACCTGCACCTCATCGGCCACTGCGCGGACGCGGTCGTGCTGGAGGCGGGCTGCGGCGAGGGCTACGGCGCCCAGCTGATCCGCACGGTCGCGCGGCGGGTGATCGCCCTCGACTACGACGAGCTGACGTCGCGGCACGTCGCCCGGTCGTACCCGGAGCTGAACGTGCTGCGCGGCAACCTCGCGATGCTGCCGCTGCGCGACGAGAGCGTCGACGTCGTGGCGAACCTGCAGGTCATCGAGCACCTGTGGGACCAGGAGGGGTTCCTCGCCGAGTGCCGCAGGGTGCTGCGGCCCAGCGGGAAGCTGATCGTCACCACGCCGAACAGGCTCACCTTCTCGCCCGGCCAGGACACGCCGCTGAACCCGTTCCACACCAGGGAGCTCGCACCGTCCGAACTGGACGAGATGCTGCGCGAGGCTGGTTTCCGCGTTGACGAACTGACGGGACTGCGTCACGGACTGAGGCTTGACTCTCTCCTGGATGGACAGATCATCAACGCACAGGTCGAAGTCGCCCTGTCCGGCGCACCGTGGCCGGCCGAGCTCAAGGAGGCTGTCGAGTCGGTGACGGTGGAGGACTTCGACATCACCGCTGAGGACATGGACGCGTGCCTCGATCTCGTGGCCGTTGCCGTGAAGGATGCTGCGAGGGCGCGCGCGTGACCCGTGAAGGCTCCGAGGGGACGTTCTGCCTGGTCCTGCACAGCCACCTGCCCTGGCTCGCGCATCACGGCGCGTGGCCGGTCGGCGAGGAGTGGCTCTACCAGGCGTGGGCACACTCGTACCTGCCCCTCGTCGACATGTTGCGGCGCTTCGCCGACGAGGGACGCGGCGACGTCCTGACGCTCGGCGTCACGCCGATCCTGGCCGCGCAGCTCGACGACCCGTACTGCTTGCGCGGCGCGCACGACTGGCTGGGTAATTGGCATCTGCGCTCGCACTACGCCGGCGAACGGCTGCGCGAGCTGTCGGCCTATGAGCACCGGGCCTCAGCCTGGGCCTTGGAGAAGTTCGAAACCCAGTGGCGGCACGGGTTCTCGCCGGTCCTGCGGTCTCTTGTGGACTCTTCGACGATCGAGCTGCTCGGCGGACCGGCGACGCATCCCTTTCAGCCGTTGCTGGACCCGAAGGTGCGGGCGTTCGCGTTGCGGACCGGTCTGGACGACACGAGGCTGCGGATCGGCCAGGCCCCGGAAGGGATCTGGGCGCCGGAGTGCGGTTACTCGCCCGGCATGGAGACGGGGTACGCGAAAGCGGGCGTGCGGCGGTTCATGGTGGACGGGCCCGCGCTGCACGGCGACACGTCGTCCGCGCACCCCGTCGGCTCGTCGGACGTGCTGGCGTTCGGGCGTGATCTCGAGGTCTCGTACCGCGTCTGGTCGCCGAAGGTCGGCTATCCGGGCGACGCCGCGTACCGGGATTTTCACACCTTCGACCACCCGACGGGCCTCAAACCCTCGCGGGTGACCGGCAAGAACGTGGCGCCGGAGGACAAGCGGCCTTACGACCCGCTGCTGGCACGGGAAGCGATCGGCCGGCACGTCGAGGACTTCGTCGACACGGTCGTCCGAAGGCTGCGGGCGATCGACGGCGGGCTCGTCGTCGCCGCGTACGACACCGAGCTCTTCGGACACTGGTGGCACGAGGGTCCTCTGTGGCTGGAGGCCGTGCTGCGGGCGTTGCCGGAGGCTGGAGTGCGGGTGACGACCCTCAGAGGCGCCGTCGAGGCCGGGCATGTCGGTGCGCCCGTCGAGCTGCCCGCTTCGTCGTGGGGCAGCGGCAAGGACTGGCGGGTGTGGGACGGCGCGCAGGTGTCGGACATCGTGTCGCTCAACGAGTCGGTGCAGAAGGAACTGCTGGAGCTGGACTTCTCGTCGGACGTGCGGGATCCGGTGCTGGACCAGGCGGTGCGCGAAGCGTTGCTGGCGTTGTCGAGCGACTGGGCCTTCATGGTCACCAAGGACTCGGCCGCCGACTACGCCCGCTACCGCGCGAAGATTCACAGCGACCGTTTCAGCGAGCTCGCGGCGCTGGCTCGCGGCGGTCGCGGTCATGCTCGGGCGGCGGAGCTCCGCGCGGCGGACGGCCCCTTCGGCCATCTGGACGCGCGAGGAATGAGGTAGCGGGATGCGCGTGCTGATGTTGTCGTGGGAGTACCCGCCGGTGGTCGTCGGCGGGCTGGGCAGGCACGTCCACGCGCTCGCGACACAGCTGGCCGCGCAGGGGCACGACGTCGTGGTGCTCTGCCGGCAACCGTCCGGCACCGACGCCGTCACGCACCCGACCACAGATCTGGTGAGCGAGGGCGTGCGGCTGATCCGCGTCGCCGAGGACCCCGCGCACTTCGTGTTCGAGAAGGACCTCCTGGCGTGGACACTGGCGATGGGTCACGCGATGACGCGCGCCGGGCTCGCGCTCGGTGACTGGCGCCCGGACGTGGTGCACGCGCACGACTGGCTGGTCACGCACCCGGCCGTGGCCTTGGCGGAATCCTTTGGCGTGCCACTGGTGGCGACGATTCACGCGACCGAGGCCGGGCGGCACTCGGGCTGGCTGTCGCACCCGTTGAACCAGCAGGTGCACTCGGTGGAGTGGTGGCTGGCGAACCGCGCGGACTCGCTGATCACCTGCTCGTCGGCGATGCGGAGCGAGGTCGCGCATCTGTTCGATGTGGACACCGCCGATGTTTCTGTGCTGCACAACGGCATCGAGCCGGGCGGCTGGACGGTGCGCGCGAAGGACGTCGGCGCCGCCCGCCGTGCCTACTCCCCGCACGGTGATCCGCTGCTGTTGTTCTTCGGCCGGATCGAGTGGGAGAAGGGCATCCAGGACCTCATCGCGGCGCTGCCCCGGATCCGCCGCTTCCACCGGGGCACGCGCGTCGTCGTGGCCGGTGGGGGCTCGCAGACCGAGTGGTTGCGGGACCAGGCGCGCAAGCACCGCGTGCTGCGCGCGGTGGAGTTCGTCGGACATCTCTCCGACAGGTCTTTGGCGGCGTTGCTCACAGCCGCGAACGCCGTGGTGCTGCCGTCGCGGTACGAGCCGTTCGGGATCGTGGCCCTGGAGGCCGCGGCCGCCGGGACGCCTCTGGTCGCGTCCACCGCGGGCGGGCTCGGCGAAGTGGTTCTCGACGGGGTGACCGGACTGTCGTTCGCCCCCGGTGACGTGGACGGACTCACTCGCGCCGTGCGTGCCGTGCTGTCCGATCCCGCGTCTGCCGCTGTTCGTGCGCGCGCTGCCAAGGAGCGTTTGGCGACCGACTTCAACTGGGCCTCGATCGCTGCCGACACGGCTGACGTCTACGCGTCTGCTGTCGTGCGCGAACCACGAGTCCTGGGACGCCCCAAGATCGCTACGGGCAATCTGTTCACTTGATCTTGGTACAGTCGCCGGTCCCGTTAACAGAAGGCGACCGAGGACTGAATGAAATACCAACGCTTCGTGGCGCTCGGGGACAGCTGCACCGAGGGCCTGGACGACCTGCTTCCCGACGGCCGGTACCGCGGCTGGGCGGACCGGGTCGCGTCCGTGCTGGACAGGCCGGGTTTCCGCTACGCCAACCTCGGCGTGCGCGGCCGCCGGCTCGACCAGATGCTGGTGGAGCAGGTGCCGTCCGCCACGGCGTTGGAGCCTGACCTGGTCGCCGTGTTCGGTGGCGGCAACGACGTGATGTCCGGTGCTTCCGGACGCGAGATCGGTCGCCGGGTGGACGCGATGGTGCGCGCGGTGACGTCGTTCGCGCCGACCGTCGCCGTCTTCACGTTGAGCGACGTCTCACAGCGCATGCCTTTCGGGTGGCGCATGCGTCCGCGCATCGAGGCCCTGAACGACGCCGTGCGCGTCGCCGCCGTGCGTTATGGCGCGGTCCTGGTCGACGTGTGGGACGACGAGTGCGTGCAGGACTCGCGCTTCTTCGGCCCGGACCGCCTGCACCTGTCGTCGTTGGGGCACAGGCGGTTGGCGGGCCATCTGCTGTCGGCGCTGGACATCCCGTTCGACGCGTCGTGGATGGCGCCCCTGGAGGGTTCGGCGGCACCGTCCTCGCTGTGGGACCACTGGCGGTGGCTGCGCGACCAGGTGCTGCCCGTCGCATACTCGCGGTCCCGCAACAAGCTGATCGGCCGCCAGCCGGGCGACGGCTTCCGCGCTAAGCGTCCGCAGCTTCTTCCGTTCGCTTAGCCAGCGCCTCCTTGGCCTTGCGGGCCATGTCCGCGATGTCCGCGCGCCGCTGAGCGTCCGCCTCGTAGTCGGCGCGCCGGTCCCGCACCACGCGCGCCGGCATCCCGACCGCGATCTTGTAGTCGGGCACGTCGCCGCGCACCACCGCGTGCGCGCCCAGCACACACCCGCGACCGACACGGGTCCCGCGCAGCACGGTCACTTTGGCGCCGAGCCAGCAGTCCGGCCCGATGCGCACCGGCGACTTCACGATGCCCTGGTCCTTGATGGGCAGCGTGATGTCCTCGGTCTTGTGGTCGAAGTCGCAGATGTACACCCAGTCCGCGACGAGTGACGACGCCCCGATCTCGATGTCGAGGTAGCAGTTGACCGTGTTGTCCTTGCCGAACACGACCTTGTCGCCGATGCGCAGCGACCCCTCGTGGCACCGGATGGCGTTGCCGTCGCCGATGTGCACCCAGCGGCCGATCTCCAGCCGTCCGTAGCCCGGCCGCGCCATGACGTCGACCCGCTTGCCGAAGAAGACCATGCCGCGCAGCACCACGTGGGGGTTGAGCAGGCGGAACTTGAGCAGCCGCCAGTACCGCACGAGGTACCAGGGGGTGTAGGCGCGGTGGCGCAGCACCCAGCGCAGCGAGGCGAGCGTGAGGAAGCGCGCCTGCTGCGGGTCGCGGGTCGACCTGGCCCACCGGGTCCACACCGGAGCGCCCCACATCGAAGTCATGGACGAAGACTCTAACTTCGCGCTGCCGAGTGCCTGAAAACGGTTCTAAGGTGTCACGACCACGGCGAACAGAGGTGCGGCATGTGGGCGGTCGTAGGCGTCTGGGAGCTCAGCGCGGAGATGCACGACGAGTGGCGCGCGCAGGTGCCGTTGATGGCGTCGAGCAAGGTCGGGACGCCGGGGTTCGTGCACGGGACGTGGACGCAGGACGGCCACGCGATCCAGGTGTTCGACAACGAGGACGACGCGCGTCGCTACCACGCGAAGATGCGCGACGAGGGCTGGCTCGAACGGCCCGGGCTGCGCAACGTCGTGTGGGACGTGGCCGAGGTCGGCGCCGAGGCTCAGACACCCCAGGAGCATGCAACTGGGGGCTGAGTGACCAGCTCGACAGGGTGCCCGAAGGCTTCCGCTGACAAGCTGGGAGCATGGCGATCCCTCTGATCATCGACACCGACCCCGGCGTGGACGACGCGTTCGCTATCGCGCTCGCCGCCCGCAGCCCCGAGGTGAAGCTCGTCGGCCTCACCACGGTGTTCGGCAACGTCGGCCTCGAGCTCACCACCCGCAACGCCCTGCGCCTGCTCGCCTACCTCGGGCGCGCCGAGGTGCCCGTGGTCGAGGGGTTCGAGGGGCCCGCGGGTGCGGCGGACGTGCACGGCGAGGACGGCCTCGGCGGACAGGCGCACACGTTGCCGGACAACGAGAAGGGCGTCTACGGGGACGATCCGGTGCGGTTCTTCGCCGACAACCTCGGGCCGCGCACCGTGGTCGCCGCCATCGGGCCGCTGACCAACATCGCCGCCGTGCTCGACGCGGGCATCGAGATCCCGCGGCTGATCGTCATGGGTGGTGGGCTCGGGCTCGGCAACACCACCGAGCGGGCCGAGTTCAACTTCTGGGCCGATCCCGAGGCCGCGCAGACGGTGATCCGCCGGGGCAAACCGCTCATCGTGCCGCTCAACCTCACCCACCGGTGCATCGCCGACGCGGAGTTCCTGTCCAGGATCGACCCGGTGCTGAGCAACCTCACCGGCACCTACCGGGCGTACCTGGCCGACCGGTCGGAGAACCAGGGGATCTACGTCCACGACGCCGTGGCGGTGGCGGAAGCGATCGTTCCCGGCACGCTCAAGACGAGAACGCACCTGCTCGACGTTGACGACGACGGAGCTTTGGTCGAGGGAAATCACCAGGTAGAGGTCGCGGAGGACACCGATTGGCCCGCGCTGAGGGCCTTCATGGAGCAGCGCTTGTCCGGTTGACGACAACTTCGACTCACCCTCTGGGGTTGGGCGGGCACGGTAAGTAGGGTCCGCGTCCATGCAGCGAAGAGTCCTCATGACAGCTGCGGTGGCGGTGGCCATGACATTCGGAGTGGTCCCTGCCTCCGCTCAGCCCCAGATTCAGGTGGTGCCGGATCCCGCGGCGCACGTGAACCCGTTCATCGGCACGACCAACCTCGGGAACACCTTTCCCGGCGCGGTCGTGCCGTTCGGCATGTTCTCCTTCAGCCCCGAGGCGTCCCGCGGCAACACCCTGCGCGCCGCGGCACCCGGTGGCTACCGCTACGACGCCACGAAGATCCGCGGCTTCAGCCTCACCCACATGTCCGGGACGGGCTGCGCGGGCGGAAGTGGTGACATCCCGATCTTCCCGCACGTCGGCACCGTCACCACGTCGCCGACCGCGGACGCGACGGACGCCGTTTACGCGAGCGAGTTCGCGCACGCCGACGAGGTGGCCAAGCCCGGCCGCTACGACGTGACGCTGAAGTCCGGCGCGAAGGCCGAGCTGTCCGCCACCGAACGCACCGGTGCCGCGCGCTTCAGCTTCCCCGCCGGCAAACCGGCCACGGTCCTGATCAACACCTCCAAGTCGCAGGTCGGCAGCAGTGACGCCCAGACCGTGATCGACAAGGAGAAGCGGACGATCACGGGCTCCGTCACGTCGGGCAACTTCTGCGGCTACATCAACCAGGTCGGCCGCCGCAGCTACTACACGCTGCACTTCGTGGCGGAGTTCGACCAGGATTTCGCTGAGGTCGGCACGTACCAGGACAACGTTGTCACCGCGGGAAGCACCACTTCCGCGGGCGGCACGACGTACGGGACGAACGGCTGGCCGGTGCTGGGCAAGGGTTCCGGCGCCTACCTCGGGTTCGCGCCCGGCTCACAGGTGAACGTCAAGGTCGGCATCTCCTACGTCAGCCTGGACAACGCGAAGCAGAACCTGCAGGCCGAGAACAAAGGTCAGTCCATCGAGGACATGAGGGACAACGCGTACATCGCGTGGCAGAAGCAGCTCAAGCGCATCGAGGTCGGCGGCGGCTCCGATGACGAGCGGACCAAGTTCTACACCGCGCTGTACCACGCCCTGTTGCACCCCAACCTCTTCAGCGACGTCAACGGCGAGTACGCCGGGTTCGACGGCAAGCCCCACAAGATCGACAAGCGCAGGCAGAAGGCCCAGTACGGGACGTTCTCCGGCTGGGACATCTACCGCTCGCAGCTGCAGCTCGTCACGTTGCTGGAACCGCAGATCGGGTCCGACATCGCGCAGTCGCTGCTCAACCAGTCCGACCAGAACAACGGCGTCTGGGACCGCTGGACGCACAACGGCGGCGGCACGCACGTGATGAACGGCGACCCGGCACCCATCGCGCTGGCCGCGATTTCGGCGTTCGGCGGCGACAAGTACGACATCAAGTCGTCGCTGCGGAGTCTGGTCAAGGCCGCGACCGTGCCGACCGCGCAGGACCTCAGCAAGGACGGCTGGGCCGTGATGTCGGTCGGGCAGCGGCCGTCGCTCGACAAGTACCTGCAGAACAAGTACATGCCGTCCGTGTCGAACGCGTGGGGCGGCGCCGCGGAGACGCTGGAGATCTCCGCGGCGGACTTCGCGATCAGCCAGCTGGCCGAACGCACGGGTGACCGCAAGACCGCGAAGACGTTCGCCGAGCGCGCGCAGTGGTGGCAGAACAACTTCGACCCGGTCGCGGACTCCACCGGCGGCTACATCCGCAACCGCAACGCCGACGGCACGTGGGTCAAGGACTTCACGCCCGACACCGGCAACGGTTTCGTCGAGGGCAGCAGCGCCCAGTACACGTGGATGGTCACGCACAACGTCGCCGGGCTCGTGGAGTCGCTGGGCGGTCGCGAGCGCGCGAACAAGCGTCTCGACGACTTCTTCCACAACGCCGACGGCAGCTGGGCTTTGACGGGCAAGGGCGGGGCGAAGTCCGAACTGGACAACGAGCCGTCGGTGAACGTCCCGTGGCTCTACAACTACACGGGCCAGCCCGCCAAGACGCAGGAGACCCTGCGCGAGACGATCGGCACGCTGTGGAAGAACGCCCCCGGCGGCATCCCCGGCAACGACGACCTCGGCGCGATGTCGTCGTGGTACGTCTTCACCTCGATGGGCATCTACCCGCAGGTGCCGTCGCGTGCCGAACTGGTGCTGAGCAGCCCGCTGTTCACGTCGGTGAAGATCAACCGCGGTGGCGGCAAGGACATCACGATCAACGCGCCCGCCGCGAACAACGCCACGAAGTACGTGCAGTCGCTGAAGGTCAACGGTCGCGCGACGACGAAGACCTGGCTGCCCGAGTCGTTCGTGGAGCACGGCGGCAAGCTGGACTTCGTGCTGGGCAAGACGCCTTCTTCCTGGGGCACCGGTGCTTCCGACGCGCCGCCGTCGTTCCGCGAGGGCGAACAGCCGATCAAGCACGACCAGCCGTACTTCCTGACCGTCGAGCCGCGCGACCTCGTGGCCGAGCAGGGCAAGCCGACCACGGTGAAGGTCAACGCGGTCAAGCTCTACGACGGCGACCCGAAGGCCACGTACAAGGTCGAGGGCTCGCCGATGATCCCGGTCACCCCCGTCACCGGGACCGTGCCCGGCGAGTTCGTACTCACCCCGCAGCCCAGCGCGCCCAACGGCTTCTACGACTTCACCGTCACGGTGACCGTCGAGGGCGCCGCGAAGCCCGTCGTGCTGCCGAAGACGGTGAAGGTCGCGCCGGCGGGCAGCATGCTCGCGGCCGTCAACAACGTCGGCGCCTCGGCCGACGCCGACGGTGACGGCGACTTCGACGGCGGCGGCTACAGCTACTCCCGGGAAGCACTCGCCGCGGCGGGCCTGCCGTCCGGTGGCACGGGCACGGTGGACGGCCTCACGTTCACCTGGCCCTCGTCACCTCCCGGCCGCCCGGACAACGCGACCGCGGCGAAACAAACGCTTGCACTGTCGGGAACCCGGCTCGCCCTCCTCGGTTCGGCGACCAACGGAGCCCGCACCCGTTCCGCGGTCGTGACGTTCACGGACGGCACCACCGCGTCGGTCGACCTCGGCTTCAGCGACTGGACACTGGGCGGTGGAGGCCAGGCACCGAGCTACGGCAACGTGATCGTGGCGAACACGCCGTACCGCAACACGCTCGGCGGCGGCAACGAAAAGGTCGCCACGCACATCTTCGCGACGAAGACGTACGCGGCACCGGAAGGCAAGACGCTGGCGAGCGTCGTGCTCCCGGAAGATGTCGACCTGCACATTTTCGCTGTGGCACTGGGCTAACTCCTGGAGCTGGTTCGTCGAACGTGGGTGGTTCTTGTCGCGCTGGCGGTAGGAACCACCCACGTCCTATGTTGTGACGTAAGCCCAAGCGCCGCCGCCTCGCTCTGAGCGTGAGGCGCCATGCCCAACTGCGTGCGGTCAACGAGGATCGCAGTGCACTCGTCGGATCTGCTCACTTCCGACGCCGTCGCGACCTGGCTCGATGCTCTGCCCGGCTGGCTCGTGGTGGGCACCGCCTGCACGCTCGAGGACCTGGTGCTGCTGTGCCGTTTGCGCCCGCCGGACGTCGTGGTGGGCCAGCTCGAACCGGCTCTTGTACCGGACTTTCCACTCGTGCCGCTCTGCCCGACGTGCGGACTGGCAACGCTCCGGGCCTCCCTGGAACACGTGCCGCTGCTTCCGCTGCGCCGGGTTGCTCCGGGCGCGCTGACCGACCGCGAGATGGAAGTCCTCGCGTACGTCTGCTCCGGACTGTCCGCCGTCGTGGTCGCGTCGGCGTTGCGACTCTCGCCGCACACCGTCGTCAACTACAAGCGGCGGATCTTCGCGAAGCTCGGCGTGCAGAGCCGCGTGCAGGCGGCCGCCGTGGTCGCCCGCCTCGGTCTGATCCGGACTCCCCGCCGCAGCGCCGCGTTGCACGACGACGTTCCCGCGCTCACGCATCGGGAGCACGACATCCTGGCGTCGATCGCGCGCGGGGAGTCGGTGCGGCAGACGGCCTCGGCGTTGGGGATCGCGGTGAAGACCGTGGAGTCGGAGCAGCGGCAACTGTTCTTCAAGCTCCGGGTGCACAACCGGGCTCAGGCGCTGGCGGAGGCGCGGCGGCTGGGGTTGCTGACATAGCGAACGACGTAAGGGATTGGCGTCCCCTGCATGGTTCTTCGTCCGCGCGGAGCCTGACGATCTTGCAGAACACTGCGCTTCACCCGCGTCTCCCGCTCGAGTCGCGGCCAATAGTGTTGGGTGGTGTTCACCGTTTCTGAGCGCCAGTGCCTGCGCAGTGACCTGGTCAACGCCGCCGACACCGACCCGCGCGTGGTCGGAGCGGCGTTGACGGGGTCGGCGGCGGTCGGCAAAGAGGATCGCTGGTCCGACATCGACTTCGCGTTGTCGATTGATCGCGACATGGACGCGGTGGTGGCCGACTGGACCGCCCTGCTGTACGCGTGCGGAGCGGTCAGCCACCTCGACGTGCGGCGCGGGGCGGTTCTCTTCCGGGTCTTCCTGATGCGGTCGACGTTGCAGGTCGACATCGCGTTCTGGCCTTCGACGGAGTTCGGGGCGACGGGGCCCACGTTCCGGCTGCTCTTCGGTGAGGCCAACGAGCTTCCGCACTCGCCGCAACCCGACCGCGCCGAGCTCGTCGGGCTCGCGTGGCTCTACGGGCTGCACGCGCGGTCGTCGATCGAGCGCGGGCGCGGCTGGCAGGCGCTCTACATGATCAACAACATGCGCGACCACGTGATGTCGTTGCGCTGCCTCGCCGAGGGCGTCAACGCGGTCCAGGGGCGGGGCCTCGACGATCTCCGCGACGCCGGCGAGTTCGCCGGGACGCTCGTGCTCTCCACACATCCCGACGAGTTGCGCCGTGCGTTCCACGTGCTGACCGGACTGCTGCTGACCGAGATCAACGACTCGGCGCTGGCTCAGGCCGTGCGGGCGTTGTCTCCCGGAGCAGCAGTCCAGCGGTGAGCAGCACCAGCACGGCCGCCGACCCGTGCACCGCGAGCGCGTAGCCCACTGTGCCGCCGTGCGTCATCACGGCCAGACAGTCGCCGATCGGGATGATCGAGTCGGCCAGGACGACCCAGCCCAGCGCTCGCCGCTGCCCCAGCAACAGCAGGATCAGCGCGGTCAAGGCGTACGCGAGGTCGCGCACGCCCTTCACGATGTAGTAGCCGTCCGGGTCGGTGATGCCGAACCCCGCTGCCGCACCCGGCCCGTTGAACAGGAAGTTCAGCCCGAAGACGAACCCCGCCAGCACTACGAGCCAGGCCATGACCGTGTTCACCCGCATGATGTCCTCCACAGAAGTTCTAGCATTGCTAGCGACAAGAGCGACGCTAACAGAACAAGCGCTCGGATGTCTAGCAGTGCTAGATTCAGGGTCGTGACCATCCAGAACCGCCGCGAACGCGAACGCGCGGAACGCCACCAGCTGATCATCGACGCGGCCCGCGAGCTGGCCGAGGCGGAGGGCTGGGACGCGGTCACCACGCGCAGGCTCGCCGACAAGGTCGAGTACAGCCAGCCGGTGCTCTACAGCCACTTCAAGGGCAAGGACGCGATCGTGCGCGAGGTCGCGATCCAGGGGTGCGGCGAGCTGGCCAGGCACCTGCGCAAAGCCCGTCCCGCACCAGGGCAGTCACGACTGCGGGCCACCGCGGAGGCGTACTTGGAGTTCGCCAGGGAGAGGCCCGCGCTCTACGACGCGATGTTCGTGCAACAGGTCGACATCCCGTTCGGCACCGACGACGCGCCGCAGGAGCTGCGCGACGCGTTCGGCGAGCTGGTCGCCGCGGTCGAACCCGTTGCGGGTGACCGTGATCTGGAGACGCTGACCGAGGTCTTCTGGAGCACGCTGCACGGCATCGCCACGCTCACCCACGGCAAGCGCCTGCGGCCCGACCACCACCTCGACCGCCTGGACCTCGTGATGGGCCTGAGCCGATAGCCCGGGTCAGGCGGCGTTCGAGATCAGGTCCGTTCTGCCTTGCACAGCACCATGACCGGCCCAGTGCCGATCCTCGTCAGCACCACGGTCGCTTCATCGGGCCCGGCGAGCTTCAGCCGCCTGCGCAGCGTGTTCGGGTCGATGTCCAGGCCGCGCACCAGGATCTCCAGCCGGCCGATCCCGCGCGTCTTCAGCAGCGACTTGAGCGCTTTCTCGGTGTAGTGCGCATGCTCGAGCACACGGAACGCCCGGATGCCCGCCGGTGGCGTGTCTCCGCTCAGGTACGCGATGCGCTCGTCGAGCTGCCACAGGCCGTGCCTGGCCGCGTAGTGCCGCACCAGACCCGCGCGCACGACCGCGCCGTCGGGGTCGATGATCCACTCGCCGGGCGGGGCGACCGGTGAGTCGTCGGGCTCGGCGTCGGTGATCGTCCACATGTCATCACCGTGGATGACGGAGGCTCGGCGCGAAACCCCTTGGGTGGCAAGGCCTCGCGTCCACAGACAGGCTTCGCGGACAGCACCGTCGAGCGACACCAGTTCGATCTCATCAGCCCACGGCGCGACGGCGAAGTCGATGCCGGGCGCGCATTTCACGGCGAGGTCGACACCCGAGTAGATCTCGGACAGCTCGTCCAGCGGCGGCACGAAGTCCTGCGGGTGCCACTTGCGGCGGCCGGACGAGTCGCGACGGGCCGGGTCCGCGGTGACCGCGGTGGCACGCGAAACGGGCCGGAGCGCATCGGCCCTGACGACCAGCTGGCCCGGAACGTTGTTGCGCGCCATGGCAAGCCGCACCGGGTCGAGGTCCGAGCCGACGCACCGCGCCGCGACCGCGTGCAGAGCGTGGAGATCAGCGCCGATCGAGCACGTGACGTCGTGGACGTCCCGGCCCTTGAACCGTTCGGCGCGGTGGCGGGCGACGGGCGACGCCGTGGCCTGCTGCAGGGCGTCGTCGGTGAAGAGCCAGTCCTGTGCCGAGTCCAGTTTGGACACCGCACGACGGCGCAGCAGCACGGTTTCCACCACGGGAGCGAACTGCGAACCGAGGAGCTTGCGGGCGACGCCGACGTCGCGCAGGCGGGAAGAGTCGGTGAAGGGCAACGCGTTCACCTCGGCGAGAGCGGCGACTCCGGCATCGGAACGCAGGAACGCCACGTCGGCAGAGGTGAACGCGTAGCCCAACTCAGGAGGTCTTCTTGCCGGTGACCGACACGTTGTAGAACACCTCGCGCGGCAGGACCTTCGCGAAGACGTTCTGGTCGACCCACGAAAGGTTCTGCCAGGTGCGGTAGGCGAACATCGCCCAGCCGAAGCCCAGCTTCTCGCGCGGCACGGCGGCCTCGAACGTGCGGACCGGCCAGCCGAACAGAGCAGCGGAGAGCTCGTCGGTCACCGCGCGAACGCCGACCGCGCCCGCACGACGAGCCGTCGCCTCCAGCTGGTCCGGGTCGAACGTGTGCAGGTCGACGACGGCTTCCAACGCGGCGGCACGAGAAGACTCGTCGAGCTCCTCCTGCGGGCGACGCCACCCACCCAGCGCGGGCACGGCCTTGGTCAGGTTGGTGGTCAGCCACCACGTCGCCTGGCCGAGCTTGCGGGCGTAGAAGTTGCCGATGTTCGTCGGGTCGCCCGCGAACACGAACTTGCCGCCGGGCTTCAACACCCGCAGCACCTCGCGCATCGCCGCCTCCACATCGGGGATGTGGTGCAGCACCGCGTGGCCGACGACGAGGTCGAACGTGTTGTCGTCGTACGGGATCCGCTCGGCGTCGGCGACCCTGCCGTCGACGTCCAATCCGAGGTGCGAAGCGTTGCGCAGCGCGACCTCGACCATGCCGGGCGAGAGGTCGGTGACCGAGCCCTTCTTGATCACGTCGCCCTGCATGAGGTTCAGCAGGAAGAAACCGGTGCCGCAGCCCAGCTCCAGCGCGTGCTCGTACGGTCCCACGTCACCGGCCGCCGCGCGGAACCGGTCCGTCGCGTAGGTGATGCAGCGGTCGTCGTAGGAGATCGACCACTTCTCGTCGTACGTGCCCGCTTCCCAGTCGTGGTAGAGCACCTGAGCGAGCTTGGTGTCCTTCCACGCGGCCTCGACCTCTTCGGCCGTCGCGTGCGGGTTGGGTGCCGGGTCAGTTGCCACTGAACTTCGCCTTTCCGGGCCCGTTCTCGATGAACGACTCGACGCCCGCCTTCTTGTCCTCGGTCGCGAACAGCGCCGCGAAGAGGTGGCTCTCCAACTTGAGGCCCGACTCGAGGTCCGTGTCGAGGCCACCGTCGACGGCGGCCTTGGTCGCGGCGAGCGCGAGGACCGGCCCGTTGACGAACTGCTTGGCCCAGCGAACAGCTGCCGCGTACACGTCGTCCGGCGCGACGACCTGGTCGACCATGCCGATCTCGAGCGCCTCCTGGGCGCCGACGAACCGGCCGGTGTAGAGCAGGTCCTTGGTCTTGGACGGACCGATCAACCGGGCGAGGCGCTGCGTGCCGCCACCGCCGGGGATCAGGCCGAGCAGGATCTCGGGCTGGCCGAGCTTCGCGTTGTCGCCGGCGATGCGGCGGTCGCAGCCGAGCGCGACCTCGAAGCCGCCACCCAGCGCGTAGCCGGTGATGGCCGCGACGGTCGGCTTCGGGACGGTGCTCAGCGCGCCGAGTGCGTCACTCAGGCTCTTGGCCCGCAGCGTCATCTCGGCGTGGGAGATCTGCGCGAACTCCTTGACGTCGGCGCCGGCCGCGAAGACCTTCTCGCCGCCGTAGACGATCACGGCGTAGACGTCCGGCCGTTCCGAGGCCTCCTTGGCCGCGGCCTGGAGCTCGGTCTGCACCTGCCGGTTCAGGGCGTTCATCGGCGGCCGATCCAGCCGGATCGTGCCGATCCCGTCCTCGACTTCCAGCCTCACGAACTCAGCCACTGCAAGCGCCTCCATGTTTGTCGCGACGGCGGTGTCACGTTACCCGGCAGTAGCTTCTCAGACTTTCCGGCGGGCGAAGAACCGCTCCCCCGACTTTTGCAGTTCGAGGTCCTGACCGAACGCCTTTGAGAGGTTTTCCTCAGTGAGGACGTCGTCGAGCAGGCCCTGCGCGACGACCGAGCCCTCGCGGAGCAACAACGCGTGGGTGAAGCCGGGCGGGATCTCCTCGACGTGGTGGGTGACGAGGATGGTCGCGGGCGCGTCCGGGTCCATGGCGAGCTCGGACAGCTTCGCGACCAGGTCCTCGCGGCCGCCCAGGTCCAGGCCCGCGGCGGGCTCGTCGAGCAGGAGCATCTCGGGGTCGGTCATCAACGCGCGGGCGATCAGCGTGCGCTTGCGCTCGCCCTCGCTCAGCGTGCCGTAGAGCCGGTCGGCCAGGTGCTCGATGCCCAGCGTGCCGAGCAGTTCACGAGCGCGGTCGGTGTCCTGCTTGCCGTACTCCTCGCGCCACCGGCCGAGCACCGCGTAACCGGCGGACACGACCAGGTCGACGACCGTCTCGTCGCCGGGCACGCGACCGTTCAGCGCTGCGGAGCACAGCCCGATCCGGGGCTTGAGCTCCTGGACGTCGGTCTTGCCCAGGCGCTCGCCCAGGAGGTGGACCTTGCCCTTGGTGGGGTGCAGCTCGGCACTCGCCAGCCTCAGGAGGGTGGTCTTGCCGGCGCCGTTCGGGCCCAGCACTACCCAGCGCTCGTCCAGCTCCACGCTCCAGTCGATGTTTCCGACCAGCGTGTTCTTGCCTCGGCGGACTGACACGCCCGCCATGTGCACGACCAGATCTGTCACGTCGACGTCCGCCACGCCTCCATTCTTCCGAACGGGGGTCCGGGTGGGGATCGGCGGGGTCTCCTGGCGGAGTTCGAGTCACGCCCAGGCCGACCGTGCGTGACCGCGGAAGCGATCCGATAAGCAGATGCGCTGCGCCGCCGGTGTGAACTCTCAAGTTTTTTGTCGGTATCGGATGCCAAGATCGGAGGTATGGCTACGCGACCCGAGTCCGAGGTGCTGGCAGGCCGTCCGTTCCCGCTGGGGGCACACGCCGAGGCAGGCGGTGTCCGGTTCGCGGTGACGTCCCACGTCGCCGACGCGGTCGAGGTCTGCCTGATCAACGACGACGGCACCGAGAAACGGGTCGAGCTGACCGAACGGACGTTCGGGGTGTGGCACGGGCTGGTGCCGGGAGTCACGCCGGGCCAGCGGTACGGGTTCCGGGTGCACGGGCCGTACGACACGGGACGCGGGCTGCGATGCAACCCGGCCAAGATCCTGGTGGACCCGTACGCGCGGCAGATCACCGGCACGATCACGGACCTCAAGGCCTCGCTCGGGTACGTGGGCGACCCGATGCACGGGCCGCCGTCGGCGATCGACTCGCTCGGCTCGGTGCCGCTGGGCGTCGTGAGCTCGCCGGGCGGCGCGGACACCGGGGTGAAGCCGGAGGTGCCGTTCGAAGAGGCGGTCATCTACGAGATGCACGTGAAGGGCTTCACGAAGAACCACCCCGACATCCCGGAGAAGCAGCGCGGGACGTACCTCGGGCTGGCGCATCCGGCGGCGATCGAGCACCTGACCCGACTCGGCGTCACCTCCGTGGAACTGCTTCCCGTCCAGGCGTTCCAGGACGAGCCGTCGCTGCTGCAGCGCAACTCGGGCAACTACTGGGGGTACTCGCCGCTGGGCTACTGCGCACCGCACGCGGCGTACGCGAGCGAGCCGGGCAGAGAGGTCCAGGAGTTCCGGACGATGGTCGCGGCGCTGCACGCGGCGGGCATCGAGGTGTTGATCGACGTGGTCTACAACCACACGTGCGAGGGCGGGCCGGACGGACCGACGATCTGTTTCCGCGGATACGACGCGCCGGGGTACTACCTGCACGCGGGTGGGGGCAGCACGGTGGACATCACCGGGTGCGGGAACACGCTGGACGCCGGGTCGCCGCAGGTCGTGCGGCTGGTCACGGACTCGTTGCGGTACTGGGCCGACGAGATGGGCGTGGACGGGTTCCGGTTCGACCTGGCGTCGACGATGGGGCGGCCGGGCGGCGGGTTCTTCGACCGCGACAGCGCGCTGCTGACGGCCATCACCACCGATCCGGTGCTGTGCCGCAGCAAGTTGATCGCGGAGCCCTGGGACGCGACGGGCGACGGGTACCGCGTCGGCGACTTCGGGATGCAGTGGGCCGAGTGGAACGGGCGGTATCGCGACACGGTCAGGGACTTCTGGCGCGGGCACACGTCGGTGCGCGATCTCGCGTACCGCCTGAGCGGCTCGAGCGACCTCTACGCGGACGACCTGCGCAGGCCCTGGCAGTCGATCAACTTCATCACCGCGCACGACGGCTTCACGCTGCGGGACCTGGTGTCCTACAACGACAAGCACAACGACGAGAACGGCGAGGAGAACCGCGACGGGACCAACGACAACCGGTCGTGGAACTGCGGGGCCGAAGGGGAGACGACGGACGCCGAGGTCCTCACGCTGAGGGCCAAGCAGGCGCGCAACCTGCTCGCGACGCTGCTGCTGTCCACCGGCACGCCGATGATGGTGGCCGGCGACGAGATGTGGCGGACGCAGGGCGGCAACAACAACCCCTACTGCCTCGACGGCCCGGTGTCGTGGATGGACTGGACCGAGACGGACGCGGGCAAGGCGCTGCTCGGGTTCACGCAGAAGGTCATCGACCTGCGGGCCAGCTCGCCGGCGTTGCGGCAGCCCGAGTTCTTCGAGGGACGCACGACGCCCAGCGGCAACCCGGACCTCATGTGGTTCCGGCCGGACGGGCAGGAAATGGCCGAGACCGACTGGTTCGACGAGGGGCGCCGGACGCTCGGCATGTTCATCGACGGCTCGAACTGCCTGTCGCGCACACGGGACGGCGAGCTCGTGTCGGACGACTCGTGGCTGTTGCTGATGCACGCCGGGGCGGACCCGATCACGGTGACGCTGCCGCACGAGCGGTACGGGCCGTCGTACGAGCCGTTCCTCGACACGACGACACTGGACGGCTCCCCGGCCGATCCCGCCGAGCTGCTGCCCAGGTCGAAACTGACGCTGGAGCCGCGCTCGCTGTTACTGCTCCGCCTGCCGCGCTGATCCCCGGTAATTCGCCGGTGTGACTCCGGTCATCCGCTTGAAATGGTCGCGCAACGTGCTCGCACCGCTGAATCCCACAGTGCGGGCGATCTGGTCGACCGTGTCCGGCGTTGTTTCGAGCAACGTCTTCGCTGCGTCGATGCGGCGGGCCAGCACCCACTGACCGGGAGAGAGCCCGGTCTCGGCCCGGAATCGCCGGATCAGGGTGCGTTCGGAGAGACGCGCGCGGGCCGCGAGCTCACTCAACGGCAACGGCGATTCGAGGTTGTGAACAATCCATTCCCGAACCGCGGACAGGCTATCGGTTTCACCACTTTTTCCGGTTCCGTTCGACAGCGTCCGGACAGGTAAGCCCTCCGAGTCACGCCGGGTGAGATGCCGCAGCAGGGCGGTCGTTCCGGCTGTGTCGCTCGACGTGAAGACGCCCTCCCACTCGACATGAGGCACTCCGGGAGCCACGCCGACCTGCGGAAACCGGCGTGCGAACACGTCCGACCACTCGACACTGACCGCGGCGACGCCATCGTCGAGCACACCCGCTTCCGCCAGCACGAACGCCCCTGTCAGCAGCCCGACGAGGCGCGCTCCGGCCTCACGAGCAGCGCGCAAAGCATCGAACACCGCAGGCGTGACGGAACGGTTGACGCTGGTGAAGGCGGGCACCACAACGGTGTCCGCATAGCGCAGCAATTCGAGTCCACCGTGCATCTCAATGCGCAGTCGATGTGACGTGCGCGCACTGTTCCCGTTGAGGCTGGCATATCTCAATTGGTACCGAGTAGCACCCTCACTCAGGTCGTCCTCGAATGCGCTGGACACCATCCCGAGATCGAGCAGCACCACGCCTTCGGACACGAACACAACAACTCTGTGCATTGGCCGGATTCCTCCCCCAGGTGGCGATTTTCGCCTCTTGGCGGCAGCGGAGAACTCTGCCGAGAATAACAACGAACTGCGCGCCGCATTCGCTTGTCGCCAACTGCGAGGGAGCCCTGCCGTGCTCGACGTGGAAACAGTGGATCCGTGGTTCGTGATGCTCAGCCCGACGGAACCGGTGCGCGGCGGCGTGGCGGCACTCGGGGTGACCGAGCCCGAGCCGGAGGTCGTCGAGTCGATCGACCACAGGGCGCTTCGGGCGACCGCACTGGCCGAGGCTGAGGCGTTCGTCGGCAAGATCCGCCCGAAGCTGAACCGGATCGACGACCCGGCGCGGCGGATCTTCGAGATCATGGCGTGCGGGCGCTACCGGGCGGGCAGCGTCGAGAAGACCAGGTTCACCGAGAACTGGGAGCTGTGGCAGGACACCCTGCGCCTGCACGTCGAGCAGGGCACGCCGATCCCGGTGACGCTGCCGTCGTACCCGTTCAAGATCCCGAACCCGGTGAAGGTCCGGCGCCGCTCCCCCGACATGGCCGAACTGCTCAACCTGCAGCGGCTGATCGAGCTGAGCCACGCGATCAGCCTCGTGCACGAGCCGGGCGCGGTCATGCACGTGATCAGCGACGGCATGATCTACGGCCCGTTGTTCGGCGTCAGCGACCACGAGGCGCGCTGCTACCGGGCCGACGCCGAGCAGATGATCCGCGACCTCGACGCCGAGAAGACGATCACGATGGTCGACATGCTGGACGACGTCGTGGCGTCGGTGCAGGACGAGTTCGACGACGTGAAGACCCGGCTCGAACCGAAGGTACGCAAGTGGTGGGAGGACAACACCGACGACGCACACCGCACGTACCTCGTCCGCAACCTCACGGCGAACATGAACACACACGCCGAGGCCGTGCATCTGCTCAGTCAGGTGCTCTCGCGCACGGTCGCCGGTGAGGACGTTGCCGAGGCCGCGGAAGAGATGCGCGCGGTGGGCGACCACATCCTGAAGCGCGCCGACGAGTACGCACTCCGGTTCACGCTGACGCTCTACACGTTGAAGATCATGAACATGGTGCCGCGCTTCTACCCGCAGTCGATCCGCGGCACCGTCCACCCGAAGCCCGGCCAGTGGGGCTTCCACCTGGTCAACAAGTTCACGAACGTCTTCCCGTGGCAGGGCGTGGCCGTGCTGAAGCCGAACGGCCAGTGGCGGGTGCGCACCGAGCTCGACGCCAAGCTGCGCGGCGCGATCCCGGTGCACCTCCCGAACGACCCGTTCCCTTACTACTACCGGGAAGTCAGCTAGAGGGAAGATCGATGTACTCGTGCGGATCCGCCGCCGCCGGGTCGATCATGAGCTTGCCGACGCTGTGGTACCCGAGCGCGTACCTGCCGTGCTTCGGGTCCCAGCGGGAGTACTCGGCCAACGCCTGCCGCTTGCGCGCGAACTGCTTGTCCGACAACGGAAGCACGTAGTCGGCGGTGCGCTGTTCGAGCGGGTAGGTGTAGCCGTAGACCCAGTAGTAGCGGAAGTCCGCGATCTGACCTTCGAGCCCTGAAGCCGCCTCACGGCACGCCTTGTGCGTGAGGTTCGGCTCGGCGGGATCCCACCCGTAGACGACGTCGCGGTAGCCGTTGACCAGCTTGTGCGAAGCACCCGGATACCGGGCCTCGAACTCCAGGATCGTGTCGCGGACCTCCCGCACGAACCCGGCGTAGTCGGTCCACGCGGAGTCCGGCCGGTCCCGCACCACCACCCGGGAGACGCCGATACGACGGGCGGCGGCGGTGAACTCGGCGGTGCGCCCGCGGACGATGTCGTCCTGCACGAGACCGAACCTGTGCGCACCACCGCCGGGGCATTCCTGCCCGAGTGGACAGTCGGCGTCGCCGTTCATGATGTCCAGCAGCCCGCCGTTCTCGCCGCGGGTGAGCAGCACGAGGACGACCTGACGGCCGGCCTCCACGTGCTCGCGCATCGAGCCCGCCATCGCGAGCGACTCGTCGTCCTGGTGCGGTGAGTAGAAGATCGCGGGTGGCGCGGAGGCCCGCGCGGTGCCCGTGGGCAGCAGAGCGGCGGCGGCTCCGAGTGCGAGCGCCTTGCGGCGACTTAGCTCCATCCCCAGTGCATACGGTTCGGGGCCAACCGTTCGCAATCTTTGGTGAAGACCACAGACCACGTTGTGGACGCTCTAGCCACCCTCGGCGAACGTCTGGCAACATCCCCGGTGTGGTCGTCTACTGCTGGACCGACCGCACGATCGACCTCGTGCTCGTGGCGTCGTGCGGGTGTAGCTCGACGCGACGCACGCGCTGACACAAGCGCCCTGCGTCGCGTCTTGATCGCTACCCCGTACCGACGCGGCCTTCAGGAGCGAGTGCGTGACTTCGGCGTATGCCGGAAACATTTCCGGCCATGATCAATTCGACCTGCACCCGGCGCTGGAAAGCCAGCTGCTGCGCGACGTGATCCACCCGTCCCGATCTCTGTGGACGCCACGTGAACTGCGCGACCTGACGTCTTTCGTGGCAGCCGAGCTCACCACCGGCCTGCTCTCGATCCTCGACTACTCGACCGAACGCCGCTGGTGGGCGCGCCTCGGCCTGACCGAGGGAGTCGAGCTGTGGCTGCTGTCGTGGCTGCCCGGCCAGGGCACCGAGCCGCACGACCACGGCGGCTCGGCCGGGTCGTTCACGGTGCTGACCGGCACGCTGCACGAGGACTACCGCTACCCGGCGGGGCCGATCCGGTCGGCGACCCGCCACACCGGCGACGCGCTGGGCTTCGGCTCCGGCCGGGCGCACCAGGTCACGAACCCGTTCGACGCGCCCGCCGCGACCGTGCACGCCTACTCGCCACCGCTGGTGCCGACCCGCGAGTACGCCTCGCTGCACGACATCCCCGACTCGATCCCGCCGCTGCCCGCACAGCGCCTTCCCCTGTCCGAACTGCGTCAACTGGCCGACCAGGAGGGCCCGTGAGCACCGTCGACACCATCCTCGAGGACGCGCGGTCACACCTGAAGCGCCTCGAACCGCACGAGCTGCACCAGCTGGAGGACGCCCTGGTCGTCGACATCCGGCCGATCCACAACCGGCTCGCCGAGGGCGAGATCGAGAACTCGGTCGTGGTCGAGCGGATCGTCCTGGAGTGGCGGCTCGACCCGTCCGGCGACTGGCGGTTGCCCGGTTTCACCGCGGACACGACGGTCGTGGTGGTGTGCAACGAGGGCTGGGCGTCGTCGCTGGCCGCTCGCGATCTGCAACGGATCGGGCTCGCCAACGCCACCGATCTCGTCGGCGGCTACCGGGGCTGGCGTGCGGCCGGGCTGCCGATCAGGGAGGGCGGCTCCCAAGCCGTCGTCTGATCGGACTGATCCGGACGTGGAACCGCTGTCACGCCGGTAGCGTCTGGAGACCGTGACAGTTGTGCGCTGGGTCGTGGTGGCCCTGGTGGTGGTCGGCACGATCGCCTGGACCTTCCCCGACTCCCTGCCCGGCCTGGCCGGAAACCTGGCCGGCCTGCTGCTCGAACTCGCGGTGATGCAGGCGGGTCTGGCACTCGGCGCCGTCCTCTTCGGACTCCGCATCACGCACGTGATCATCGGCGTCGGCGGCGAGCTCAAGTCGTGGACCACGCCGCACCGGCGGATCGTGCTGCGCGCCCTCCCCGTGCTGGCCACGATCGGCATCACCGGGCTGAAGCCGGGTGTGCGCAGGCGGACCGTCCTGACCGGAGCGTTCTCGATCGTCCTCTGCGCGGCGGTCGCGGCGGCCACGTGGCTCGCGACCGGCTCGGCGTTCGGCAAGGGCCTGGCGCCGGCCGCCACGGCGTGCTTCCTCCTGCTGCTCGTGCCGTCCGAGCGGCCCGGCAACACCAGCCTCGGCTGGTTCGTGTTCACGCTGCCGAGGCTCACCGGACGCCGGCTGGGCGAACTCGAGGCACGACCGCGAGTGCTGGCCGGCATGGACGCCTACCACCGCGGCGACCTCGACGAGGCCGAGCGGATCTACCACGAGGTGGTGCGGGACCACCCCGACCTGCTGACCGTGATCGGGCTCAAGGTCGTGACGGCGTGCGCTCGCGAGAAGTACCTGGACGCGCTGCAGACCGTGATCGGGCTGAACGGGCGGCCCGACCTCGGCACGCGCGAGCTGGCGTTCGTCATGGCCACCACGGCCGGGGTCGCGGTGCAGGCGGTGGAGGCCGGGCAGTTCCCGGCCGAGGTGGGGCTGGAGACGGCTCGCAGCATGCTCGGCAACGCCTACGAGGCCGGGTATCCGAAGTACCGGGCCAACGGGACGCTCGCGGTCATGGCGTTGATCGAGGGCGACACCGCGAAAGCCAGGCAGCTCGCGGGGTGGGCCGCCGAGAGCAGCGAGACCGCGCTGGGACGGGCCGACGACCTGATCACGATGGCGCGGGCGTGGATGGCGGACGGCAACAACGCGAAGGCCCGCGAACTCGCGGCCGAAGCGCACGAGCTCGCGGGCTGGAGTCCGCGGGTGGCGGCGACCCGCGCCCGTCTGGAGATCAACTAACCCCTCGCTGGAGGGGTACGAGGAGATCAGCCGGGGAAACCGGGCGAATTGTTCCCGTTCCCGCCCGAGTTTCCGGCGCCGACGTTGTTGCCGCCGCCACCGTTGCTGTTGCCGTTACCTCCGTTGTTGTTGTTTCCGACGTTGTTGCCATTGCCTCCGATGTTGCCCGATCCGGTGACGTTGCCGTTGCCGGAGGTCCACGGGTTGTGCGACAGCGCGGTGACCGTGATCGGCCCCACCAGCCGCGTGTCCAGCACATCCCTGCTCTGGATGGGAGCGGCCTGTGCCGTGGCCGCGAACAGGCCCATGCCTGCGACTGCGACTCCGAGGACGATTGCTTTCTTGATCATCTGCGGTTTTCCGTTCTGCGAGCAGCGGATCGAGCAATCGCAGGTTAACCACATCATCCGAGCAGAACCGAATCGGTCGCACCATTGTGTGCAATTCCGAAAAGCACTTGAGCTGCGGCAAATGGGTGACCGCGCAGGTCGTCACGAATATTCCGCAGTGCACGGAATACTACGGAATGCACACAGGGAAAGGGCCCGTCACCGAGATCGGTGACGGGCCCTTTCCCACCCCGCGCTGGGATCAGCTGTTCTGGACCGGCAGCGGCAGGCCGGGCAGCGCGGGCAGGCCACCGGGCGGAGTCGGCAGGCCGCACTTGCTCAGCAGCTCGGTGACGGTCTTCAGCAGCGTCGTCAGGATCCCGGTGATCTTTCCGACGTCGGGCAGACCACCACTGGCGGCGCCCAGGATCGTGCCGCCGAGACCCGCGATGGTCGAGATCAGGTTCATCACGACCGGCAGGCACTGGTCGACGGGACCGGCATAGGCGGCGACGCCCTTCACCGGAACCGGCACCGGCAGCCCACTGGTCGGCAACGCGGGCAGACAACCGGAACTCTGCAACGCGGTCACCAGGCCGAGCAGGTCACCGATCAACGGTGTCACCGCACCGACGTTCGGAAGTGGCAACAGACTGCTGACGACTTTCGTGAGCTTCCCGGCGAGGTCGGTCACGATCGCGGCGCAGGCGGCTGGGAGTTCTGGCGCGGCGGGCGTCGCACTGGCAGCCGGGATCGATGAAGCGGTGAACAGAGCTGCGACGAGCGAGAGTGCGGTAATCGTTTTCTTCACGGCTACCTTCTTCCTCAATGCGCAATTCGCTGGAGCCGCGCCGGAAATGCCTTCAAGGAATTCTGGTGCGGTTCATTCCATGTGAGAGAGAGTATGCCCGCACACCGACCCCTACCAGCGGAGATCGGGAATTCACCCACTCGAAAAAGTACTCATTCGATTGAGCGAAGGCCCTGAATCGTGCACGCGCCTGAGCCAGGTCACGAGCAGTGAACAGGAAACAAAGAAGACGGACACATCAGGGCATCCAGCCCGCCGTTTGAAGGCGAACTGGATGCCCTGTGTTGATCTCGTGTCGAGTCAGCTGGCCAGAACGACCCTGCCGAGTTCCGCAGACGTCGCCAGCAAGGCGTGCCGCGGCAGCACGCGCACGGTGTAGCCGAGCGCCCCGGCGTGCGGCAGCGGCACCTCTGCCTCGTAGTTGCCGTTGCCCGCGTAGTTCATCGGCGCGGAGACGATGTCCTTCAGCTCGTCGGAGTCGTTGGACACCTTGCCGAGCACGACCTGAACGTCCACTTCGGACGGCTCCAGCCCGGCCAGCTCCACCCGTGCCCGCACGATGACCGGCGAACCCAGCACCGGCACGGACGAACCGCCGAGCACCAGGTCGCTGTCGAGCACCCGCACCCGCGTCCACGACGCGCGCAGCCGGTGCCGGTACGCGGACAGCTCCTTGGCGCCCCGGTAGCCCTCGCCGACGACGTTCTGCGCGGACGCGGCGGCCGGGGCGTAGTAGGTCTCCACGTACTCGCGGACCATGCGCGAGGCCTGCACCACCGGCCCGAGCGAGGCCAGCGTGTGCCGGACCATCGACATCCAGCGGGTCGGCACGCCGTCCTCGCCGCGGTCGTAGAACAGCGGCGCGACCTGCGAGCCCAGCAGCTCGTACAGGGCGTTGGCCTCGAGGTCGTCGCGGCGGATCGGGTCGTTGACGCCGTCCGCGGTCGGGATGGCCCAGCCGTTCGACCCGTCGTAGAGCTCGTCCCACCAACCGTCGCGAATGGACAGGTTGAGGCCGCCGTTCAACGCGGCCTTCATGCCGGACGTCCCGCACGCCTCGAGCGGGCGCATCGGGTTGTTCAGCCACACGTCGCAGCCCCAGTACAGGTACCGGGCCATCGACATGTCGTAGTCGGGCAGGAACACGATCCGGTGCCGCACGCCCACGTCGTCGGCGTAGCGCACGATCTGCTGGATCAGCGCCTTGCCGCCGTCGTCGGCCGGGTGCGACTTGCCCGCCACGACGAGCTGCACGGGCCGTTCGGGGTGCAGGAGGAGGTTCCTCAGCCGCTCCGGGTCGCGCAGCATCAGCGTGAGGCGCTTGTACGTCGGCACGCGCCGTGCGAAGCCGACGGTCAGCACGCCGGGGTCGAACACCGAGTCGGTCCAGCCCAGCTCCAACGCCGACGCGCCGCGCTGCAGCCACGACTCGCGCAGCCGGCGGCGCACCTCGTTGACCAGGCGGCCGCGCAACGTCGACCGCAGCTCCCACAGCCCGGCGTCGGTGACCGGCTCGAACGCGCCGATGCCCAGTCCCGCGCTGTTGTGGGACTCCGCCTCGGACGCTCCGAGCAGCTTGCTCATCTCGGTCGCGGCCCACGTCGGCCCGTGCACGCCGTTGGTGACCGACCCGATCGGCACCTCGGTGGCGTCGAAGCCCGGCCAGAGCCCGCGGAACATGTCCCGGCTGACCTCACCGTGCAGTTTGGACACACCGTTCGCGCGCTGGGCCAGCCGCAGCCCCATGTGGGCCATGTTGAACATGCCGGGGTTGTCCTCGGCTCCCAGCGCGAGGATGCGCTGGGTGTTCACGCCCGGCACGAGGTTCTCGGCGCCGAAGTAGTGCTGGACCAGGTCGACCGGGAACCTGTCGATGCCGGCCGGCACGGGCGTGTGCGTCGTGAACACGGCACCGGCGCGCGCGGCCGTCAAAGCCTGGTCGAAGTCGAGACCGTCGTTGGTGATGTACTCGCGGATCCGCTCGAGGCCGAGGAAGCCCGCGTGGCCCTCGTTGGTGTGGAAGACCTCGGGCTGCGCGTGCCCGGTGAGCTCGCAGAACGTGCGCACGGCGCGCACGCCGCCGATGCCCGCGAGGATCTCCTGGCGGATGCGGTGGTTCTGGTCGCCGCCGTAGAGCCGGTCGGTGACGCCGCGCAGGTCCTCGTCGTTCTGCTCCACGTCGGAGTCGAGCAGCAGCAGCGGCACCCGGCCGACCCGCGCCCGCCAGATCTTCGCGCGCAGCATCCGGTCGCCCGGCATCGCCACGTGGACGAGCAACGGCAGCCCGGACGGCTCGGTGAGCAGCTCGAGCGGTAGCCCGCGCGGGTCGAGCGACGGGTAGTGCTCCTGCTGCCAGCCGTCGAGCGACAGCGACTGCCGGAAGTAGCCCGACCGGTAGAGCAGGCCGACCGCGATCAGCGGAACGCCCAGGTCGGAGGCCGCCTTGAGGTGGTCGCCGGCGAGGATGCCGAGGCCGCCGGAGTAGTTCGGCAACGCCTCGTGCACGCCGAACTCCATCGAGAAGTACGCGACGCTCGTGGGCAACGGCGTGTCCGGCGCCCCGTGCTCGCGGCGCTGCGCGATCTCGTCCTGCCTGCGCTGGTACCAGCGCGGCCCCTGGACGTACCGCTCCAGGTCGGACGCGAGCGCGTGGAGCTTGAGCAGGAACTGCTCGTCTCTCGCGAGTGACTCCAGCTTCCCCGCGTCGACGACGGAGAGCAGGCGCAACGGGTCGCCACCCACCTCGGACCAGACGCGGGGGTCGACCGAGGCGAAGAGTTCCTGCGTGGGCGGATGCCACGTCCAGCGCAGGTTGGTGGCGAGCGTGCTCAGCGCGGACAGGGGCTCCGGCAGGCTGGCTCGGACGGTGAACCGGCGAAGTGCTCGCATGACGAGCGAACTTACCTGCCACCCCTGAGTGCCTGACAACGTTCCCGGTCACACCTGCAACGACTTGCAGAACCGGTCAAGACGAGGACCGCCCGTGAACAGCCGATACTGGTTTCATGTCCGAGTTGGCCCGCGAGTTCCTCATGTACGTCCACACTCGTGCGACCGACCGTTCCGCCAAACGTGAATGTTGGTCGTACACGCGGGGCGAGGTGACGCTGACGCTCGGCCTCGGGCCCGGCGTGGGGTTCGCACTGTGGACGGACGGCGCCGAGTGGATCACCACCGGCGGGACGAACGAGGAGCCCGTCGCCTACGAAACGGACGAATGGACCACTGAGGACTTCCCCGCGGGCTGCGAGCACCCCATCGAGGTGATCCTGGGCGTCCTGGAGCGGTTCGTCGAGCACGGTGACCTCACGAGCGACGTCGGGTGGGCGCCGTTCAGGGCCGGTTCTCGTCGATGATGAGCAGCTTCTCGCCCTTGCCGGAGATCTTGAGCGTGGACTCCTCGGTGCTGGTCTTGCTGGTCTCCGCCTCGGTGAGCTGCAGGGCGGTCGTGACCTGGAAGGTACCGTCGTCCGACGCCGTGACCAGCGGGGAACCCTTGATCGCGACCTTGGTGTAGCCGCCCCAGTACTCCTTCACGGAGTTCTCGCTCGGGGCCTTCTCCGGGTCCCAGTCGTCGAGGGTCTCCGCGGCGTTCTGCGGCAGCTTCGCGTAGTAGCGCTGCACGAACTGGACGACCTGGGCCTTGGTGAACTTGGTGGCGGGTGGCGCCGAGGTCGGCTTGCTCTGGTAGGTCTGGGACGTCGGCTTCTCGCTGGTCTTCGTCGGCGTGTCCTTGGTCGCGCTGGGGGGCGGCTGGGTCAGCGAGGGCGTGTACGAGGCCGAATTGGTGGGTCCCGCCCCGGTGTCCTTCTTGTCGCCCTGGCTCTGGACGATCGCGTAGGCCACGCCCGCGATGAGCAGCACCGCGAGGATCGAGGCGGCGACCGCGAGGCCCCGGCCCTTCTTCGGCTCCGGCTCGGGCTCGGCCAGGGGCGCGGGCGGACGGGTGCGCGGCGGCTGCGGAGGCATCGTGCGCGGGGCTTGGGTGCCCGGACCCGAGGCCGGCATCACGGCGGTACCGGACGGCGGCGACATCGGGCGCTGAGGGATCACGGTGGTGGCCGGAACCGGAACCCCGGCCGCGATCGCCTTCAGCTCCTCGGCCGCCTGCGCCGCGGTGGGCCGCTGCGACGGCTCGTTGGCCAGCAGGCGCACGAGCAGAGGCGTGAGGGGGCCCGAACGCATCGGCGGGCGGGTCTCTCCCCGCGCGACCTTGTAGAGCAGACCGAGGTCGTTGGTGCTCTTGCCGAACGGAGGCTCGCCCTCGGTCATCGCGTAGATCGTCGCGCCGAGCGAGAACACGTCCGACGGCGGCGCGGGCTCGGCACCGCGGGCCAGCTCCGGCGCGAGGTACGCGGGCGTGCCGGCGAGCATGCCGGTCTTGGTCACCGCGACGTCGCCCAGTGCGCGCGAGATGCCGAAGTCGGTGATCTTGACGTTGCCGTCGCGTCCAATGAGGACGTTTCCGGGCTTGATGTCGCGGTGCACGATGCCCGCGTCGTGCGCGGCGGCCAGCGCGGCCGCGGCGAGCGACCCGATGCGGGCGGCCTCGACCGGCGGCATCGGCCCGCGCTCGTCCAGGATCATGGACACGTTCTTGGACGGCATGTATTCCATGACCAGGCACGGCTTGCCGTTGTCGAGCACGACGTCGTACACGGCGATCGCGTGCGGGTGCTGCAGGCGGGCGGCGATGCGCCCTTCCCTCATCGCACGCTGGACGGCCTCGTGCGCCTCGTGCGGCTGCACGTCCTTGAGCAACATCTGCTTGACCGCGACGTCCCGGTGCAGGAGCTCGTCGCGCGCACGCCACACGACGCCCATCGCACCGGCACCGAGCTGGTCGAGCAGGACGTAGCGGTCGCCAAGCTTGTTCACGCGCGGGACGGTACCCGTAGCACCCTCGTAACGATGTGAGATGCCCGGGAAAGGTCCACTGGAGAGAACATGAGGCGGACACATGATGCCCAGTGACCCTGGACACGAACAGTGCTCAAGGTGTGCGATCGACAACGGCGGGGTACGGATCTAGATGGGGTAACCCGCTGACAGGCCGCTTGATCGAGCAAGGCAGGATTACCAGCGACGCGGAGCTACACGGCGGAAAGGCGCTGCCGATGAGTGGACGACTCGGTATCGACGACGTATCCCCGGTGGTTTCGGCTGGTAGATATCCAGCCAAAGCCGTTGTGGGAGAACACATTCCGGTTCAGGCCACGGTGTGGCGCGAGGGGCACGACAAGCTCGCGGCGACAGTGACGTGGCGCGGACCGAACGACCGAGTCGCCCGCCAGACGAGAATGCACGAGGTCGGAATCGGCCTCGATCGCTGGGGAGCGACGGTCGTTCCCGACTCCGAAGGCGCGTGGACCTTTCGAGTGGATGCGTGGAGTGACCCCTGGGGCACCTGGAACCACGCCGTTGAGGTGAAGATCGCGGCGGGGCAGGGTCCCGGCGATCTCGCAAACGATCTTGAACTCGGCGCACTGCTACTCGATCGGGTGGCACGTCGCCCCGATCGCAGGCAGGAGCGAGCACTTCTCACGTCCGCGGCGCAAGCACTTCGCGACGAGGACCGGCCGCTGAACGAACGCGTCGCGCCGGCCTTCGCCGACGACGTGCAGCGGATCATGTTCGAGTACCCGGTGCGCGAGCTGCTGACCAAGGGCAAGACCCACAAGATCTGGTGCGACCGGACCAAGGCCGCGTTCGGCTCCTGGTACGAGTTCTTCCCGCGCAGCACGGGCGGGATCGACGAGACCGGCCAGGCGGTGCACGGCACGTTCGCCACGGCGACCAAGGAGCTCGACCGCGTCGCGGCGATGGGCTTCGACGTCGTCTACTTCCCACCTATCCACCCGGTGGGACGCGTGAACCGGAAGGGCCCCAACAACACGCTCGTCGCGGGCCCTCAGGACTGCGGTTCGCCGTGGGCCATCGGAGCGGACGAGGGCGGGCACGACGCCATCGCGCCGGAGCTCGGCACGCTCGAAGACTTCGACGCGCTCGTCGAACGCGCGAAGGACCTCGGCCTGGAAGTGGCGCTGGACTTCGCGCTGCAGTGCGCGCCGGACCACCCGTGGGTGCTCAAGCACCCGGAGTGGTTCACCACCCGGCCCGACGGCACGATCGCGTACGCGGAGAACCCGCCCAAGAAGTACCAGGACATCTACCCGATCAACTTCGACCTCGACCCGCAGGGCCTCTACCACGAGGTGCTCCGGGTGATGCTGCACTGGGCCGAGCACGGGGTGCGGATCTTCCGGGTCGACAACCCGCACACCAAGCCACCGGACTTCTGGCAGTGGCTGATCTGGAAGGTCAAGGAGGTCTACCCGGACACGCTGTTCCTGTCCGAGGCCTTCACCCGTCCCGCGCGGCTCTACGGTCTCGCCAAGCTCGGCTTCACGCAGTCCTACACGTACTTCACGTGGCGGACGAGCAAGCAGGAGCTGATCGAGTTCGGCGAGGACCTCCGCGACCACTGGGACGAGGCGCGGCCGAACCTCTTCGTGAACACGCCGGACATCCTGCACGAGTCGCTGCAGCACGGCGGCCCCGGAATGTTCGCTCTGCGGGCTGCTCTCGCCGCCACGATCTCACCGTCGTGGGGCGTGTACAGCGGCTACGAGCTGTTCGAGCACGAAGCGGTGAAGCCGGGCAGCGAGGAGTACCTCAACTCCGAGAAGTACCAGCTGCGGCCACGCGACTACGCCCGTGCGCTGGCGGACGGGCGGTCGCTGGAACCGTGGCTGCGCAAGCTCAACCACATCCGCAAGGCGCACCCCGCGCTCCAGCAGATGCGCACGCTGAAGTTCCAGCACATCGAGAACGACGCGTTGGTCGCCTTCTCCAAGCGAGACCCGGAGACGGGCGACACGGTCGTCGTGGTCGTGAGCCTCGACCCGAACGGCGCGCAGGAGGGGACGCTGTACCTCGACCTGCCCGGGCTCGGTTTCGACTGGCACGAGCGGCTGATCGCACACGACGAGGTCACCGGCGAGACCTGGGACTGGGGCCAGGCCAACTACGTCCGGCTCGAACCATGGCGCGCCACCGCGCACGTCGTGAGCCTTCAACGTCGATTTTCCTAGGGCACGTTTCAGCACGCTCAACGCACAACCCCCGACGAGGTGGGCATCATGGTCGACGAGTCCCGTCCCGACGCTGCGCTCGGGTTGGAAGGAACACCGCACACCGGAGAGTCCATCGACGACGAGGGCTTCCTGGTCGAACCGCAGGCTGAGGACTTCAAGTCAGCCAAGCCGGCCTCGGCGAACCCGAACTGGTTCAAGGGCGCCGTCTTCTACGAGGTCCTGGTCCGCGCGTTCAGCGACTCCAACGGCGACGGGACCGGCGACCTCAGAGGGCTCGCCTCCCGCCTGGACTACCTGGAGTGGCTCGGCGTCGACTGCCTCTGGCTGCCGCCGTTCTACGCCTCGCCGTTGCGCGACGGCGGGTACGACATCAGCGACTTCCGCGCGGTGCTGCCGGAGTTCGGCACCGTCGAGGACTTCGTGTACCTGCTGGAGGAGGCGCACCGGCGCGGGATCCGCGTGATCACCGACCTCGTGCTCAACCACACCTCCGACGCGCACCCGTGGTTCCAGGAGTCGCGGCAGAACCCGGACGGCCCGTACGGCGACTACTACGTGTGGAGCGACGACGACTCGCGCTACAACGACGCGCGGATCATCTTCGTCGACACGGAGTCGTCGAACTGGACGTACGACCCGGTGCGCGGGCAGTTCTACTGGCACCGCTTCTTCAGCCACCAGCCGGACCTCAACTTCGAGAACCCGGAAGTGCAGGAGGCGATGCTCGACATCCTGCGGTTCTGGCTCGACCTCGGCATCGACGGGTTCCGCCTGGACGCCGTGCCGTACCTCTTCGAAGAGGAGGGCACGAACTGCGAGAACCTGCCGCGCACGCACGAGTTCCTCAAGCGCTGCCGCAAGGTCGTCGACGACGAGTTCCCCGGCCGGGTGCTGCTCGCCGAGGCGAACCAGTGGCCGTCGGACGTGGTCGAGTACTTCGGTGACCCGGAGATCGGCGGCGACGAGTGCCACATGGCGTTCCACTTCCCGCTGATGCCGCGCATCTTCATGGCGGTGCGGCGCGAGTCCCGGTTCCCGATCTCGGAGATCCTCGCGCAGACGCCGTCGATCCCCGAGAACGCCCAGTGGGGCATCTTCCTGCGCAACCACGACGAGCTCACGCTGGAAATGGTCACGGACGAAGAACGCGACTACATGTACGCGGAGTACGCCAAGGACCCGCGGATGAAGGCGAACATCGGCATCAGAAGGCGTCTGGCCCCACTGCTGGAGAACGACCGCAACCAGCACGAGCTCTTCACCGCGATGCTGCTGTCGCTGCCCGGCTCGCCCGTTCTGTACTACGGCGACGAGATCGGCATGGGCGACAACATCTGGCTGCAGGACCGCGACGCCGTGCGCACGCCGATGCAGTGGACGCCCGACCGCAACGCGGGCTTCTCGAGCTGCGATCCCGGCCGGATCTACCTGCCGGTGATCATGGACCCGGTCTACGGCTACCAGGGCCTCAACGTCGAGGCACAGCTCAACAACACCTCGTCGTTGCTCAACTGGACGCGCCGGATGATCGAGGTGCGCAAGCAGCACCACGCGTTCGCCGAGGGCGACTTCAGCGAACTGGGCGGCTCGAACCCGAGCGTGCTCGCCTACAAGCGACTGTGGAAGCGCCCGGACGGCCGCGAGGACATCGTGCTCTGCGTGAACAACCTGTCACGCTTCCCGCAACCCGTCGAGCTGGACCTCTCCGAGCACCGCGACTACACGCCGCTGGAGCTCACAGGAGGTGTCAAGTTCCCCTCGATCGGGGAACTCCCGTACCTGCTGACCCTCCCCGGTCACGGTTTCTACTGGTTCCAGCTGGTAGAGGCGGGCGACGACGGCGAAACGAGGTGACTCCGCGCGTGCTCGAACCCCAGGAACTAGTCGACAAGCTGGTCGCGACGCTCCCCAACCTGCTCGTCACCGAGCGGTGGTTCGGCGGCAAGGACAAGCCGATCACCGCCGTCCGTCCACTCCGGATCACCATGGTCGGCGACGACCTGGTGCACCTGATCTTCGAGGTGGCCCAGCCCGGCCGCACGGAGAGCTACCAGGGCGCGCTGAGCCTGTCCGACGGCTCGTGGGACGTGCTGCTCGACCCCGACCACAACCACGTCTTACTCACCAAGATCGCGGCGGGCGCCCGTGACGACGGCATCGTGTTCGCGCACGAACCCGGCGTCGAGCTGCGCACCGGACTGCGAGGCCGGGCGATCGGCGTCGAGCAGTCCAACACGTCGCTGATCTACGGCCAGCAGTACATCCTGAAGATCTTCCGCAAGCTCGCGCACGGCGAGAACCGCGACCTGGTGATGCACCGGGCGTTGCGCTCGGTCGGGTGCGAGCACATCGCGCAGCCGCTCGGGTCGATCTCGACCGAAGTGGACGGTGAACCCGTCACGCTCGCGATGCTGCAGGAGTTCCTGCCGGACGCGGTCGAGGGCTGGGACATGGCCAAGACCTCGGTGCGCGACCTGATGGCCGAGGCGGATCTGCACGCGGACGAGGTCGGTGGCGACTTCGCCGGCGAGGCGCAACGGCTCGGCCACGCCGTCGCGAAGGTGCACGCCGACCTGGCGCTGGCCCTCGGGACGCGGATGGCGGACGAGGACGCCATCTCGCAGGCCATCGAGGGCATGCAGAAGCGCCTGGACACCGTGCTGGAGTCGGTGCCGGAGCTGGGCCGCTACGAGGACGCGCTGCGCGTCACGTTCGAGGAAGCGCGCAAGCACGTCGGCCCGATCCCGATCCAGCACGTCCACGGCGACCTGCACCTGGGCCAGGTGCTGCGGACCGTGCACGGCTGGCTGCTGATCGACTTCGAGGGCGAGCCGGCGGCAGGCGTCGCCGAGCGCCACGCGCTGCGGTCGCCGTTGCGCGACGTGGCGGGGATGCTGAGGTCGTTCGACTACGCGGCACGGCAGCTGCTCGTCGGCCGGCCCGACGACGACCAGCTCGCGTACCGCGCGATGGAGTGGACGAAGCGCAACCGGGCGGCGTTCTGCGACGGGTACGCCGAGGTGGCGGCCGACCCGCGGGACAACGCGCACCTGCTGCGCGCGTTCGAGCTGGACAAGGCGGTCTACGAGGTCGCTTACGAGCACGCCAACAGGCCGGAGTGGTTGACGGTTCCGCTGTCGTCGATCGCCCGGATGACTTCTGGAGGAGAGTAAGCCGTGAAGGCCGACCTGGACCGACTCCTGTCCGGCGCGCACCACGACCCGCACTCGGTACTGGGTGTGCACACCGATGGCGACAAGGTGATCGCACGGGCGTTGCGGCCCGGCGCGACATCCGTAGCGGTCTCGTGGGGTGACAAGCAGGTCGAGCTGCCACGCATCGCCGACGCCCTGTTCGAGGGCGAGCTGCCGGAAGCACCCGGCGACTACCGGTTGCTGGTGTCCTACGGCGACCGCACGGTCGAGGTCGACGACCCGTACCGGTGGCTGCCGACCGTGGGCGAGCTGGACCTGCACCTGATCGGCGAGGGCCGGCACGAACGGCTGTGGGACGTGCTCGGCGCGCACGTCCGTTGCTACGAAACGGCTTCCGGCGACATCACCGGTGTCTCGTTCGCGGTGTGGGCGCCGAACGCGCGCGGCGTGCGCGTGACGGGCGACTTCGACGGCTGGGACGGACGCGCGAATCCCTTGCGCTCCATGGGTTCTTCGGGCGTCTGGGAGGTGTTCCTGCCGAACGTCCCCGTGGGCTCGCGGTACAAGTTCCGGATCCTCGACGCGAACGGGGTCTGGCACGAGAAGGCCGACCCGATGGCGTTCGCGACGGAGAAGCCGCCGCAGACCGCCTCGGTCGTCACGCGGTCCGAGTACCAGTGGCAGGACGCGGAGTGGGAAGCGCGGCGCGAGGCCACCCAGTGGTCGAACGCGCCGATGTCGATCTACGAGGTCCACCTCGGGTCGTGGAAGCCGGGTCTCGGCTACCGGGAGCTGGCCACCGAGCTCGCGGACTACTGCGAGGACATGGGCTTCACGCACCTGGAGCTGCTGCCCGTCGCCGAGCACCCGTTCGGCGGTTCGTGGGGCTACCAGGTCACCTCGTACTACGCGCCGACCTCGCGGTTCGGGTCGCCGGACGACTTCCGGTACTTCGTGGACACCCTGCACCAGCGCGGCATCGGCGTGCTGGTCGACTGGGTGCCCGCGCACTTCCCGAAGGACGCCTGGGCGCTCGCGAAGTTCGACGGCACGCCGCTGTACGAGCACGCCGACCCGCGGCGTGGTGAGCAGCTCGACTGGGGCACGTACGTCTTCGACTTCGGGCGCAACGAGGTCCGGAACTTCCTCGTGGCCAACGCGCTGTTCTGGATCGAGGAGTTCCACCTCGACGGCCTGCGGGTGGACGCGGTCGCGTCGATGCTCTACCTCGACTACTCGCGGCCGGCGGACCAGTGGCTGCCCAACGAGTTCGGCGGCCGGGAGAACCTCGACGCCGTGCGGTTCCTGCAGGAGCTGAACGCGACCGTGTACCGGCGGCACCCCGGTGTGGTGATGATCGCCGAGGAGTCGACGGCGTGGCCCGGCGTGACGCGGCCGACGCATCTGGGCGGGCTCGGGTTCGGGTTCAAGTGGAACATGGGCTGGATGCACGACACGCTGCACTACCTGTCGCGCGAGCCGATCCACCGGTCGTTCCACCACAACGAGATGACGTTCTCGCTGGTGTACGCGTGGAGCGAGAACTTCGTGCTGCCGCTGTCACACGACGAGGTGGTGCACGGCAAGGGTTCGCTGTGGCAGCGGATGCCGGGTGACGACTGGAACAAGGCCGCCGGGGTGCGGTCGCTGCTGGCGTTCATGTGGGCGCATCCGGGCAAGCAGCTGCTGTTCATGGGCGGCGAGTTCGGGCAGCAGCAGGAGTGGTCGGAGTCCCGTTCGCTGGATTGGCACCTCGTCGAGCAGGGTGGCCTGCACCAGGGCATCCAGTCGTTGATGCGCGACCTGAACAGGGTGTACCGGACGTCGGCGGCGTTGTTCTCGCACGACGTGACGCCGGAGGGGTTCCAGTGGATCGACGCGAACGACTCGGCGGGCAACGTGCTGACGTTCCTGCGGGTCGGTGAGGACGGCTCGACGCTGGCGTGCGTGGCGAACTTCGCCGGGATGCCGCACCACGACTACCGGGTCGGCCTGCCTTCCGCCGGGTGGTGGAAGGAGCTCGTGAACACCGACGCCGCGCACTACGGCGGTTCTGGTGTGGGCAACCTCGGTGGTGTCGAGGCCGAGGCCAGGCCGTGGCACGGGCGGCCGTACTCCGCCGTGCTGCAGCTACCGCCGTCCGGTGTGCTGTGGCTGGTTCCCGACACCGCGCCCGAGGCTGTCGCCGTGACCGAGGCCGTGGCCGTCGCCGAAGCCGAGACCGACGTGATCGCCGAGGCCGAGGCGGTGGTGGCCACCGAAGCCGATGTGGTCTCCGAAGCCGAGACTGCTCCGGTCACCGAACCCGAGATCGCTCCGGTCACCGAACCCAAGATCGCTCCGGCCACCAAAGCCAAGGCTGATCTGGTCACCGAGGGCGAGACTGACTGATCTGTCCGGCAGCGCTCCGTTCCAGTAGAGCGCGCCGGACACTCTCGCTGTGGCCGGTGCTCTCCCGGTACAGGTGCGGACGACCTGGTCTTTCAGGTCGAACGGTTTGTCGTCGGGGCAGCCAGTGAGCTTCAGGCTGGTCAGCGGCTCACTGCCGGTGTTGGTGACGGTGATCGTCAGCGTGTCCGGCCCGGCTTCGAGCTTCAGGTCATAGGCGGACACCCTGAGGAACACGCAGTCCCAGTGGATCTCCGTGGTCGTCGTGGCGAAAAACCGGACAGTTGCGGCGTTCTGGGGCGCGATCATGCCGTAGTTGTTGTAGCGCTTGTTCTGCTGTGGCCAGCGGGCGTAGGTCCGTCCGGTCCGGATGCCGTTCTTGTCGGCGAACCGGAGCCCGATCGCGGTCGTCGGGCCTGGCTTCCTGCTGCCCGCCCAGACGGACAGGTCGTAGACGCCGCCGGGGATCGCTTCGAGAGTGGATTCGACGGTGCCGGGCCAGGTGATCACGCCTGTGCGCGGGTTCGGCGCGATGCCTCCGATGCAGCCGGGCATGATCGGATCGGCCCCTGGCCAGGAAGGCGAGGTCGCAGGGCCCAGAAGGAGCAGCGCGGCGCACAGCAATTCGCGCACAGGTGGAAATGTAAGTCCGCTGATGGACTGCGGCCCGGTGAACCTGATCAGTCCGCCGCACGTTGGCCTCTGTATGCGCCTGAGTTCGCCGAGTAGGACGCCCCTCAAGCCGCGCGACAGGCACAATGGCTTCATGCCGCTCCGCAGCATCGCGCTGATCGTCGTCACCGCCCTGCTCGCGGTGGGCTGCACCGCGCAGGTGCCCGGCCGCCCGCGTGCCGCCAAGGTGGTGAAGAAGGAGGCGTCCACCGAGACCGTCCAGGTCCGGGGCACGGACAACGGCCCGACCGACAAGCTGGCCGCCACCGCTCTCACCGACATCGACGAGTTCTGGACGAAGTCGTTCCAGGCGACGTTCGGCAAGCCGTGGAAGAAGCTGAGCGGCGGTTACTACTCCGTCGACACGCAGGACGCCACCGCGAAGCCGCCGCCGTGCACCCAGAAGGCCTCCGACGTGGAGGGCAACGCGTTCTACTGCCCGGCCGCCGACGCCATCGCCTGGGACCGCTCGTCGCTGCTCCCGGTGCTGCAGGACCGCTTCGGCGAGGCCGCCGTGGTCGTCGTGCTGGCCCACGAGATCGGGCACGCCGTGCAGAACCGCATGGGCATCACGCCCGAGGCCGAGCGCCGCGATCCCGAGAAGTACCCGACCATCCTCACCGAGGCGCAGGCCGACTGCTTCGCGGGCGCGTTCCTGCGCAACGTGACCGACGGCAAGTCCGCCCGCCTCGACATCGGCACGGACGCCCTGGACAAGGCACTGGGTGCCCTGATCACGTTCCGCGACCCGGTCGGCACCTCCCCGGAGGACCAGCAGGCGCACGGCAGCGCGTTCGACCGCGTGGCGGCCTTCCAGGACGGCTACGAGCAGGGCACCAAGTTCTGCGGCGCGATGTCGGTGCAGAACCGCACCTTCACCCAGCGCGCCTTCACGACGGTCGCCGACCGCGCGAACGGCGGCAACCTGCAGTTCGCGGACATGCTCAAGTCCGTGACGCCCGACCTGGACGGCTACTTCAAGACCCTGGCCACGGCGGCCGGCAAGACCTGGCCGACCCCGCGCGCCGAGGCGACCCAGACCGAGCCGAACTGTTCCGGCGACCAGGGCCCGGTCGCGTACTGCCCGTCGGACCAGTCCATCAAGATCGACACGAAGGACGAGCTGCCGCTCCTGCACAAGGAGCTCGGCGACTACGCGACCGGCACGTTGATCGCCACGCGGTACGCGCTGGCCGAACTGGCCGTGCAGGGCAAGCCGATCGAGGGCGCGAGCGCCTCCGCGGCGGCCCTGTGCCTGGCCGGCGCGTACACGGGCGCGGTGTTCCAGCGCGAGGGCGCGTTCGGCCTCTCGCCGGGTGACTTCGACGAAGCCGTGACCGTGCTGCTGAAGTTCGACTACGCGGCTCGTGACGCCAAGGGCGAGGACGCGGTGGATCCGGGGTTCGCGCGGGTGGCGCGGTTCCGCGAGGGCGTGTTCGAGGGCCCGAAGAAGTGCGGACTCTGACCTGAACGAACTGAAGCCCGCACAGCCTCAGGGCGTGTGCGGGCTTCAGGGCTTTTGTGCGGCGTCAGCGCCGTTCGACGGGCGCCTGGTCTGACACGACGGAGATCCGTGCGCCCGGAATCGTCAGGTTGCCGCCCTTGAGGTCGGTGTTGCGCACCGTCACCTCGGTGAACGTCACGATCGGCACGTTCAGGGGCGGCGGGGTCGCGGCCGTGTAGTCGACCGGGATCTTGAACCCGAGCAGGTTCAGGTTGCCCTTCAGCTGCACCGTGTACAGCTCGATGATGGGCGGCGGCTCCTTCTGGTCCTTCAACGGCTTGCGGTCCACCGTGGAGGTGCTGCCCGCGCGCGCCGCGGTGACCAGCTTGTACCCCGGCTGGATATCGGCCGTCTGCACCAGATTCTTGATCTTCATTTCCTGCGTCGTGAACTTCAGGACCTTGATGACCTGACCGTTCAGCACGGAGTCGACGACCCCGACGAAGTTCAGGCCGTTGAGGTCGAGCTGGGACGCCGTGAGAGTCCACGAACGCCCTCCCGCCGCCACCGGGGCAGGGGCCGGTGGCGGGGGCGCCGACGACGAGGGCGGCTCCGTGCTGGGCGGAAGAGTCGGCACGGACGACGACGCCGGCGGTGGAGTGGCACTGCTGCTCGAGGCAGGAGGTGGCTCCGAGGTGGTCGTCGGAACCGGTGAGCTGCTGCCGGGATCCGGCGGCGGCTCTGTGGTCGACGGCGGTTGCAACGCCAGGACCGCGATCATGGCGACCGCGGCCATCGGCGGTGTTCGCATCATGTGGGTTGGACCCTCTGGGTGGGCTCGGCGCCGTTCTTGGCCTTCTTCGGCTTCTTGGGCTCGTTCGTCCACGCCACGGCGAGCGCGCCACCGAGCAGGCTGAGGATGGTGCCGACCAGGAAGCCGCCGAGGTTGGTCACGACGAGCGCGACCAGCGACAGCAGCACCGTGACGATGCCCGCCGCGAGCCGGAACTTGGGCGCCACCCACAACGCCACCGCACACACGGCCAGCAACGACCCGATCAGCAGCGCTGACACGCCGCCGAGCGTCTGGATCGAGATGACCATGTCGCCGAGCTTCAGGTTGGCGTACGGCGGAACCAGGATGATGAACGCGCCTGCGGCTACGAACAGGCCGGCCCAGAAGGGCCGGCCACGTCGCCACGCGGTGAAGCCGCGCCAGACCCTCAGAAGCACTCTTGCTTCCCCTGGCGAATGGTCAGGTTCATGCCCTTGAACCTGATGGTCTGAGCCGTGGTGGACCATGCGGTCTGCTTGAGCCCGGTGATCTTCGCCGAGTCGGCCTGCAGACCGAACGAGCCCGGCAGGCCGCGCAGGCCGTCCGGTCCCTTGGACACCTTGCCCGCGTCGACGCCGATGTCCGGAGCGCCCAGCTCCAGGTCACCGGAGAGGTCGGTCAGGTTGACGACCAGGTTGTCGGCCGACATGCCGCCGACGCCGTCCGCGGTGATGCGCATCGTCACATCGCCCACGATCGGCATGTTGGCGACGAACACCGACTGACAGAACTTGTTCAGCGAGGCGGTCTTGAAGCCGCTGACCGCGACCACGTGCACCTGGCCGGCACCCGCGTCCACTCCGCCGAACTGGACGAATCCCTTGCCGTCCAGGTAGTCGGAGGACACCTTGAAATCTTGGCCGGACACCGCGAACGATGCTGCCAGCGCTCCCTGGGACATGCCGAAGAGGAGGGCACCAGCACCAACGGCACCGATACCGAGCACCCCGACGAACCGTGCCCAGCGCGTTCTACCCATACCGCCAAACTCCTTCCACACCGAAGGCTTGCAGGGTGGGACTGTGCGCTCCGAAACATCGGTGAGACAACGAAAACGAGTCCGTGCAGTCTTGAAATCACCCCAGGGGGTGAGGACGTTTCACGTTTGGCCCCTGGTCCTTGCGCAACTCGCCTGAACCACTGTTAGTACTGTTCCGCCTCATGGGCATCGGACGAATCGCCGTGGCACTGGCCGCGGCCGCGGCCCTGACGGCCTGCGCGACCGTGGTCGAGGGCACGCCGAAGGGCGAACGCCCCGACCCTGCGAAGGTCGCGGGCCTCGAGATCTCCAACGGCCCCTCCGGCACCAGGCAGGGCGTCCCGGACGCCGACCTGAGCGTCGAGAACGGCGACGGCGGCGAGATGGACCAGCTGGCCATCAACACGCTCGCCGACGTCCAGGAGTTCTGGAAGGGCGAGATCCCCCGGTCGTTCCCCGGCAAGACCTTCGAGCCGGTGAAGCGCTTCATCTCCTACGACTCGAACGGCAAGGGCGTCGAGGTCTGCAAGCTCAACACCGCGGGCGTCGCCAACGCCTTCTACTGTGCGCTCGACGACAGCATCACGTGGGACCGGGGCGAGCTGCTCCCGATGCTCAGGGACTCGTTCGGCTCGATGGCCGTGGTGACCGTTCTCGCCCACGAGATGGGCCACGCCGTTCAGTACAAGCTCGGCCCGGCCTCCAACATCGGCGCCAACACCCCGTCGATCGTCAAGGAGCAGCAGGCCGACTGCTACACCGGCGTCTTCATGCGCTGGATCGCCGAGGGCAAGTCCAAGCACTTCGAGCTCAGCACCGGCGAAGGCCTCAACCAGGTCCTGCAGACCATGTTCTTCATCCGCGACGCCGCGGGCACCTCGTTCGAGAAGCAGGGCGCCCACGGCAGCGCGTTCGACCGCGTCTCGGCCTTCCAGTTCGGCTTCACGCGCGGCGCCACCCGGTGCGCCGAGATGAACGAGGCCGAGATCGACAAGCGCATCACCGAGCGCCCGTTCGACCTCTCCGACTCCGACCAGGGCCAGGGCCGGGGTAACGCCCAGGTCAACCAGGACAAGTACCTCAAGGCCCTGGAGGAGTCCCTCCGCGACGCCTACAAGTCGAGCGGCGCGGCCTTCCCGGCGTTCGACAAGGCGGGCATCAAGTCCTGCACCGACGCCCAGACCACCTCCCCGGCGTCCTACTGCCCGGCCCTGAACGAGATCCAGCTGGACCTGCCGTCCCTGGTCAAGGTCGGCACCCCGCCCAAGAAGGGCGCGAAGGGCGGCATCGGCGACTTCGCGGCGTTCGCCGTGATCGCGTCCCGCTTCTCCCTGTCGATCCAGCACGCCACCGGGTTCAAGCTCGACGACGACGCCGCGGGCCAGCGCACCGCCTGCCTGACCGGCGGCTGGGCAGGCCTCACCAACCGCCCCGAGCCCGCCGCGGGCCTGCGCCTGTCCCCCGGCGACCTGGACGAGGCGGTCGCTGAACTCCTGGCCGACGACAGCCTCATCGCGGCGGACGTGAACGGCAAAGCCGTCCCCTCGGGCTTCGCTCGCGTGGAAGCCTTCAGCGACGGCTTCTACCGAGGCTTCGGCTACTGCGTCAAAAAGTATTCAGTTTGATTATTCGATCGACGCGCGTCGATACTCGACGTGTGCTGACCGACGAAGCAACCACCTACGCATCGTGGTTCTCGACCCTGTCCGATCCCACCCGCGTCCGTCTGCTGCACCACGTGGCCTCGGCGCCGGGCGCGGTCACCATCGGCGAGCTGACCACCCTGCTGGGCGTGAGCCAGTCCACCTGCTCCCACCACGTCCGCAAGCTGGCCGAGGTCGGCTTCGTCCACGTCCAGCGCGAGGGCACGACCACCCTCGTCACCATCAACCCGGCCTGCTGCACCGGGCTGCCCAACGCCGCCGACGCGGTGATGGGCGCCCTGACCACGGGCACGGTCCGTCCCATGCCGGGCGTGACGATGCGCGCGATGACCTCCTCGGACTGGGCCGACGTCCGCCGCATCTACGGCGAGGGCATCGCCACGGGCAACGCCACCTTCGAAACCGAAGTCCCGTCCCGCCGCACCCTGGAGTCCAAGTGGCTCCCGGACCACCGCTGGATCGCGATGCTGGACGGCACCATCGCGGGATGGGCCGCGGCCACCCCGGTCTCCGCGCGCGAGTGCTACGCCGGCGTGGTCGAGACGTCGATCTACGTGGCCGAGTCGTGCCAGGGCCGCGGTGTGGGCAAAACCCTGCTGCACCACCAGGTCTCCTCGGCCGACGCCGACGGCCTGTGGACTCTCCAGACCTCGATCTTCCCCGAGAACCGGGCCAGCCTCGCCCTGCACCACAAGGCGGGCTTCCGAACCGTGGGCGTGCGCGAGCGAATCGCCCAGCACCACGGCGTGTGGCGAGACACCGTCATGCTGGAACGCCGCCGTCCATAGGCACAGGGTCGCGAGGGGCAGTTCCACCACCACAGCCATGGCAACGGCGACAGCCAGTTCCGGTCCGGTGGCGGTGGCGAGGTCGATGCAGGCGTCCGCGAGCAGCAGCACCGCCGCGGCGGCCGCGGGAGCGGGGTACCGGGCATCGCCGCGCACCAGACGACTTCCTGCGGTGAGCAACGCGACGGCCTCCAGTCCGTCGAGGACGACCCACGCGACGGCCTCGGCGGGCGCCAGGGTGCCGGCCAGGTAGCCGAGCCAGGGCAGCAACCCGAGCCCCGCACCCAGGAGCACCCGGCCACGCCAGCGGTTGGCGTTGCTGGCAAGAGGGGAACCGAAGGCCATGTCGGAGATCGCTTCCGTTGTCACGAACCCGGCCGTCGGGCTCGTGATCAACCCTGCGATCTCCGTCTCCCGGAGTCAGTAACACGGCTGTCCGTCCCGGGGTGGCACCAGATACACCCCCGGTGCGGATGCCAGCCTCATGGCAGGCCGTCCGACCAGCGCCTACGGTCAGTCCCGTGAAGATCCTTCCCCGGCTGCGGCGAGCGCTCACCCGCGTGACCCGCGACACGGCCTTCCTCGCGCTGGGGGCACCGCTGCACCTCCTGACGGGGTTCCTGCTGTTCATGATCTTCGGTGTCGTCTGGGAGATCATCGGCGGCGGGGACAGCAGCGCGCCGGTGATCCTGGGCGTCCTGGTGGCTCTGCTGGCGTTGTGCGTGCCGGCGTTGACCATCGCCCAGCGCTGGCGTTTCCGGCAGTTGCTGGGCATCGACATCCCGCACTCCGGTTGGCGCCGGTCGTGGCGTCAGTTCGGCTATCACGGCCTGGCCGGAGCGTTGTTGGGCAGCCTGGAAGCGCTGGTGACCGGTCTGCTGGTGGCGGCAGTGACGGCGTCGCTGACCTCGGTGTGGATCTACGCGCTCCCCTGGCAGTGGCGAGTCGGCTCCAGCCAGACGGCGGCCTACATCTCCGTGGCAGGGGTGGTGGCGCTGGCCGCCGTCCCGAGCACCGCCGCCGCCCTGGTGCGCCTGGAGAGCCAGGTTGTCCCCGCACTGCTCGGCCGCAGCAGGGAAGAGGACCTGGCCCGCCGCGTCGAGGACCTCACCGAGAGCCGGGCCGGCACGGTGGACGCCGCGGACGCGGAACGGCGCCGCATCGAACGCGACCTGCACGACGGCGCACAGCAACGTCTGGTGTCCCTGGCGCTGAACCTGGGCCTGGCCAAGGCCACCCTCGACCTGCCGCCGGAGGCACGTGAGGTGATCGACACGGCACACCGGGAGGCGAAGGAGGCGATCGAGGAGCTGAGCTCTCTCGTCCGCGGCCTGCACCCCGCGGTCCTCGACGAACTGGGCCTGGACGCGGCCCTGTCCGGACTGGCGGCCCGCACCCCGCTACCGGTGCGCCTGAGGGTGGACCTGCCCGAACGGCCGCCGCGACCGGTGGAGGCCGTCGCCTACTTCGTGGTCTCCGAGGCGCTGACCAACATCGCCAAGCACGCGCAGCAGGCGACCAGGGCGGACGTGACGGTCACCCGGCTGGCCGACATACTGCGCCTGGTGATCGCGGACGACGGCCTGGGCGGAGCCGACCCGGGCAAGGGCAGCGGCCTCACGGGCCTGGCTCAACGGGTGCGATCGGTAGACGGAACGTTCCGGATGAGCAGTCCGGTGGGGGGACCGACCACGATGACCGCGGAACTGCCGTGCCAGAGCTGAAGCGCGCGGTGATCGCCGAAGACTCCGTGCTGTTGCGGATGGGCCTGGTCAAGGTCGTGGAGATGGCGGGCTTCGAGGTGGCGGCCGAGGTGGGCGACGCCCGGCAGCTGCTGGCCGCGGTGGCGGAGCACCACCCGGACCTCGCCGTGGTGGACGTCCGAATGCCACCGGGCTTCACCGACGAAGGCGTGCGCGCCGCCCTCTCGATCCGCGGCACCCACCCGTCGACCGCCCTGCTGCTGCTCTCCCAGTACGTCGAGGAGCGCTACGCCGTGGAGCTGCTGGCCACCAACACCAGCGGCGTCGGCTACCTGCTCAAGCAACGGGTGGCGGACGTGGAGGAGTTCATCGAGGCCCTGCGCCGGGTGGCGAACGGCGGGACCGCACTGGATCCGCAGGTGGTCGCTCAGCTGCTGGTGCGGCGACCGAGCGATCCGCTGGACCGGCTGACGGCCCGCGAACGGGAGGTGCTCGCCCTGATGGCCGAGGGCCGCTCGAACGCGGGCATCGCCGCCCAGCTGGTGGTCAGCGAAAGCGCGGTCGCCAAACACATCAACAGCATTCTCGCCAAGCTGGACCTGCCCAAGGCGGACGCGGATCACCGCCGGGTGCTGGCCGTGCTGCACTTCCTGGGAGTCGGTGCCTGACCGCGAGCACGGCGACCACCGACGGCCTCAGTACAACGCGGAGGCCAGGTTCCGCCGAGCCGCGGCCACCCGAGCGTCATCAGCGGGGAACAGCTCGAACAGCCCCACGAGGTGCTGCCGGACCCGATCCCGGTCATCTCCGTAGACCCGCCGAACCGTGTCCACCAGCCGCTTGAACGCCTCTTCGACCTGCTGCAACGCCACCTGCGCGTCCGCGGCGGCCAGTTGGGCGTCGATGTCGTCCAGCGCCCCGTCGGCCTTCGCGATCACCGCGGGGTCGACCCCTTCGGCCCGCTCGGCGAACCGGGCCTGCGCCAGCCCTTCCTTGGCCAGCTCGTTCCCAGGCTCCGAAGCGAGGATCTGCGAGTAGTACCCCTGAGCGGCCGCGTAGTCCCCGCGCTCGAACGCCTCCTCGGCGGCGACGATCAGCGGGTCCTCGATGATGTCTTCCTCGGCGGCAGCGGGAACCCCTGCCCGCGCCTCGCCGGCGCGAATCCCGGGCAGCCGCTCCCGCAGAGCGTCCAGCAACCGGGCCACCCACGCCGACAGCTCGGCGTCGTCGATGGGCCCGGCAAAAGCGTCAATGGGCTGACCAGCGGCAACGGCCACGGTCGTCGGCACGGACTGAACGCCGAACGCCTGCCCGATCCGCGGCGCCTGCTCGAGGTCGACCCGCGCGAGAATCCACGAGCCGCCCGACGCGGTGGCCAGCCGGGTCAGCGACGCGGCCAGCTGCTGCGACTCCGGCGAGTAGGAAGCGCCGAGCAGCACCACCACGGGCACCTGCAGGGACTGCTCGACCACTGCCTGGAACGAGGCTTCGGTGACGTCCACGATCCACGGCGCGGACCCGTTGTCGGCAGAGCCGGAGCCGGAGGCGGCGGCGGGGGTCGCGGCGGCCGTGCGGGCGGCGTCGGCTCGGGCCCTCAGGGCACCTAGGTCGACGGCGCCTGAGAGAGCGGCGGACAGTGCGGCGGTCTTGCGAGGATCAGGCCTTGTCACGTGTTCCATCCTGGCACGGCTAGTTCCCGGACCGGGTCCAGGGCCATCGGGTTGACGCGCATCGCCTCGTTGGCCGAAGCGATGCGTAGAGCAAGCGGCGTCATCAGGTCGATGAACCGCGACGTACGACTGGCACCCAACGCTTCCCACGGCGCCAGAGCAGCGGCATCAGTTGCACGCTCCACCGCCGGAAGGTCGCCGGGCACATCCGAAACGGCTTCCCATTCTTCCTCGGTCCAACCACGCGCGGCACGCATGTATGCCGGATCGAGGGAATGCTCTCGCGCATAAAGCGCAAGCGCTTGGCACGGGCCCACGCCGTGAGCCACCAAAGAAGCGACGTGACCATCGCCGCGGGCCTCGCGCAAGATCGTGCACGCGTGCCACAAGGCCAGATGCGGAGCAGATGGCCACGGCAACGCACGGTTAGCGGCGGCCAGCGGACGTCCAGCTACATCAACTGCCAAAGCCGCGGCACGAGCAAGCGTTGCGGCTTCCTCGATCTCAGGCGTGTCGACGGAACCCAGCATCCGGCGCAATGCCAGGTCGGCCCCTTCCAGACGCGCGCGGAGGAAATCGGCGGGCGAGGCGACCGCCCACGCGTCCGGCAGAGCGCGCGCCACCTTGCGCGGGGCGAAGTTGTAGAAGACAGCCGTCACCAGCTCCGGTGACGCGGCACCCAAAGGCGCGGCGCGCATGCCGAAGTAGCCCATCCAACCGCCCTTGCAGCCCAGCGCGTCGGTCGCGGCGCGGGACTCGGGCGTGAAGTACGTGACGTCGTGGTAAGGCTCGAACCTCAACCACAGTTGCCTCGCGTCCACGCCCGACACGCTAACCCAGCGAACGCCGGTGCACGGATCCACTCACCGTCCCGGCGTAGAGCGTTCGGCCATCCGTGGAAACGAGCAACGCCTCGACCCCGCGCTCCACGTCCGGCCCGCCGAACACGGTCCACGAACGTCCGCCGTTCAAAGACCGCAGCACACCCTTGCTGGAGCCCGAGAACGAGATCGAGCCCAAATACAGCACACCATTGGGCGCGATGGCGATCGCGGACAACTGCTCGGCCGAAACGTTGGGCACCTCGACAAAAGAAGCCCCGTTGAACGACACGAACACCGAGTTCTGCCCAACGGCGACAACGTGCCGGGAATCGCGCGGATCGACCAGCACCGAGTTCATCCGTCCTGGCAACACCTGCTTCACCGAAACACCGGCGTCGACCGACCGGTAGAGCCCGCCGGCGTCGGCGAGCCAGATTCCGGACGGATCGGCCGCAATGGTCTTGATCCCGCGCAACGAAGCGTGCACCCGCTGCACGAACGAGACCCCACCGTCCACAGACACGTAAAACGCGTTGATCAGGTAAGCACCCAGGTAAACCCGAGCAGGCAACCTCGGGTCGAAAACCAGCGACCGCGTGTTGCCCGGCATCTCAGCGGTCGTGACCCACGTGCGGCCCGAATCCAGCGACCGCTCCACGAAGATCGTGTCCTGCGACCCGCGGTACCCGTTGCGCCCGCGCAGCACGACCCCGTCCCGAGCCGCCAGCGCCCCGATCCGGTTCCCGATCGCCAGCGGCGCCGACCCGTCGAAGTCCCACTCCTGCGAGGCGACGGGCAGATCGGTCCGGTACGACCCCTGCATCGTCCCGGCGAGGAGAGACCGCCCCGACACCGCCAGCGACAGCACGTGCGCCCCGGGCACCCCGACCCGCTTGAAGTGCTCGTGATCAGCGGTCGCGTAGACGCCACCGGACCCGTAGACCCACTGCCAGTCCGGCATGTCCGGGAAGCTGCCGATCTCGGTGTAGACGTCGACCGTCGACAACGCGTCGGTGCGCTTCCACGTGGCACCCATGTCCGCGCTGATGAAGTGCCCGTCCAGCGTCTGCACCTGAATCCAGCCGTTGGCCGTGATCCCGCCGTACAAGATCCACGACGACGTCCACGGACCAGACAGCGCACGCCAGGACTTGCCGCGGTCCGAAGACAGGTGCACCCCACCGCTGAACTTCCGCGCCACCACGACGTCGCCGCGCGAGCTGATCTTGTCCGCCGGCACGTCGGACACCGACCACTTCCCGGACCGCAGCACGTGCACGACGCCACCGGCCGCCACGAGGACGTCCGGACCCACGACCTGCACGTCCTCGGCGTCAGCGGGCGACCCCGGCAGCAACGACCACCCGAGCCCGCCGGCCCCGCGATAGACGCCCTCTGCGGTAGCCGCGTACGAGAACCCACCGCCGAAAGCGACGTCCTGCACCTCGGAAGGTGTCCGCAGAGCCACCGCGAAGGACAGCCCGCCGTCGACGGACCGCAGCACGGTCCCGGCACCGCCGCCACCCTCGTACCCGGCCACCAGCACGCTGTCGGGACGGGACGGATCAGCGGCCAGCCCGTTGCCGCGCATCTCCGGGAACAACCGTCCCTGCCGCCAGCTGCGGCCCCGGTCATCGGACCGGAACACCTGCTGGCCCGCGCCCGGCAGCACGTAGGCGACGTTCTTGGCGAACGCCAGGTACCCGCCCGCGCCGTTCGGGCCGATGTTGTCCCACCTGGTGGACGGCCCGGCGTGCGCCGACGGCACGACCGCCAGCAACGCGGCCAGCAGGGTGATCACGACTCTCACGAGGTGCGCCTCCGCTCAACGACCAAACGGTCAGCGGCGGAGCACGATCATGGCGTGTCGGAGAGGTGCTCCTCAACCCGTCGCACCTTGGCGCTGAGCTGGTTCGTGTGACCGGGCCGGATGTCTGCCTTGAGCACGAGCGAGACCCGCGGGGCGCTGGCCTGCACGGCTTCGGTGGCGCGCTTGACCACGTCCATCACCTCGTCCCACTCTCCCTCGATCAAGGTGAACATCGCGTTCGTCTCATTGGGCAGACCCGACTCCCGCACGATCCGCACGGCCTCGGCCACGGCCTTGGCGACGCTTCCCGACGAGTCCGATGCGGACGGAGCAACGCTGAACGCGACAAGCACACGAGCCTCCTGATGATCCCTGGACGTACTGACTGGTAGCTTCGGTCCCCATGACACCGCTGCCGTTCGATCCGATCGCCCGCGCGGCCGAACTGTGGGACGAGCGCGTTGGTTCGGCCACCTCGATGGCGGCCGTCACGAGCGTCATGCGTGTCCAGCAAATCATCCAGTCCGCCGTGGACGCAGCCCTCAAACCGCACGGACTGACGTTCGCGCGCTACGAGGCGTTGGTGCTGCTCTACTTCTCCCGCAAGGGCGCGCTGCCGATGCGGGTCATGGGCGAGCGCCTGCAGCTGCACCCGACCTCGGTGACGAACATCGTCGACAGGCTGGAGAGCGACGGCCTGGTCCGCCGCACCCCGCACCCGACCGACCGCCGCACCACGCTGGTGGAGATCACCGACGCTGGCCTGCAGCGCCGCGAGAACGCCACCGCCGCGGTCGTCGAGGTCAACCTGGGACTCAAGGGCCTGACCGACCGCCAGACCGAGCAGCTCACCGACCTGCTGGCGAAGGTCCGCCGGGCGAGCGGCGACTTCGAGGACTGAAATCCGGTTGAGGGCGCCGCGATGATGGTCGCGTGACGGAACGGTCGATCATCGCGTTGGTCAGCGCCCCCAGCGGGTTCGCGGGCCGCACCGGGCCCATTCCGGTCGCGAGTCCGTGGTGGAGCGACGTCAAACCCGTCAACGAGGCTCTCGAACACCTGCTGGGCGTGCCGACGAGCGTGCTGCGGCTGATCTCCGTCGAGAACAGCGAGTCACCTCCCGGCGGCGGCCTGGTCACCTACCACGTCGAGGCGCACGGCGAACCGGACCGGACGCACCTGCACCCGGCTGAGGAACCTGAGGCGGACGCCCCGCGCAGGCTGCCGTGGGCTCGGCTGGGCGGACCGGCCGAGCTGGTCACGTGGGCCGACGCCGAGATCGAACGCACCGGCCCGGCCGTCCAGGTCCGCACGTGGAACCTCTCGACCGTGCACAGGCTGCCCACCCGCACCGGGCCCGTGTGGCTCAAGGCCGTCCCGCCGTTCTTCGCCGACGAGGCCGCGGTGATCAAGATGGTCGCCACGCACGACCCGACCCTGGTGCCCGAGGTGATCGCCTCGGCACCGTTCCGCGTCCTGCTCGCCGAGGCGCCCGGCGAGGACTGCTGGAACGTCAAGCCGGAGCACGTCGAGCAGATCCTGCCGCGCTGGGTCGCGGTGCAGCACGCGCTGGCCGGTGAGCCCCAGGTACGGCCGTCGGCGGCGCCGATGCCGTCGTTCGGGCTTCCGGAGACCTTGGTGCACGGCGACTTCCACCCCGGCAACTGGTTCGACAGCGGCGTGGTCATCGACTGGGCCGACGTGGTGTGGGGCCACCCCGCCCTGGACGCGGCCCGGCTGATGGGGTTCTGCCCGCCGCAGCTGCACGACCTGGTCCGTCGCGTGTGGAGCGAGGCGTGGCTGCGGCACCGCCCGGACAGCCGGCCGCTCGAAGCCCTCGACGCCGCCCGTGCCGCGTCGCACCTGCTGAACGCGGTCAAGTACCAGGAGTTCCTCGACAACATCGAGGACTCCGAGCAGATCTACCACCGCGACGACCCCGCGAACGAGCTCAGGGCCGCGCTGCGACTGGTGACCTCGTGACGGGCCGGACGATCATCGCCGTGGTCAGCACGCCCAGCGGGTTCGTGGGCCGCACCAAGAAAGTCATCCCGGTCAGGGGTGAGTGGTGGTGGGACGCCGAGTCGGTGAACGAGGCGCTCGAACCTCTGCTGCACGTGCCGACGACCGTGCTCAGGCTGATCTCCGCGACGGGTGGCGAACCGGGGTGGCGAGGCGAGGTCACCTACCACGTCGAGGCGCTCCGCGAGCCCGAGCGCGTGCACGTCCGCAGGCACCTCCACGCCGCGGAAGAACCCGAAGCCGACGCCCCGCGCCGGATGCCCTGGGCGCGGCTCGGCGGACCCGCGGAACTCCTCTCCTGGGCCGACACCAAGATCGAACGGACCAGACCCGCGGTCCAGGTGAGGACCTGGCACCTGTCGAGCCTGCACCGGATCCCCACCGCCGACGGCACCGCGTGGCTCAAGGCCGTTCCGCCGTTCCTGCAGGAGGAGGCCGCGGTGATCGAGATGGTGGCCGCGCACGACCCGACGCTGGTGCCCGAGGTGATCGCCTCCGCGCCGCACCGAGTGCTGCTCGGCGATGCACCTGGAGGCAACTGCTGGATGGTCAAGCCCGAGCACATCGACCTGATAGTGCCGCGCTGGGTCGCGGTGCAGCACGTACTGGCCAGTGAGCCCCGGCTGCGACCGGCCGCGGTGGCGATGCCGTCGTTCGGGCTGCCGGAAACGGTGGTGCACGGTGACTTCACCCCCGACAACTGGATGGCCAACGGCATGATCATCGACTGGTCCGACGCGAAGTGGGGTCACCCCGCACTGGACGTGGGCCGGCTGCTGGACTGGTTCCCGTACACCCCGATGTACCACCACGTCGTGAAGGTGTGGAGCGAGGCGTGGCTGCGGCACCGCCCGGACAGCCGCCCGCACGAAGCCCTCGACACCGCCCTCCGCGCCTCGCGCCTGCAGCGCGCAGTGAAGTACCAGGAGGTTCTCGACGAGGCCGAGGACTCCCAGCGGGTCTACCACCAGAACCGGCCGGCGTCCGCGCTGCACGCCGCGCTCAGGGCGGTGACCACCCCATGACGTCGCGGTCGATCATCGCCCTGGTCAGCGCCCCTTACGGGTTCGCCGGCCGCACCGACGCGCTGCCCATGCCCTCCGGCGACTGGAACCACGTCGAACCCGTCAACGAGGCGCTCGAAGCACTCCTGGGTGTCCGGACGAGCGTGCTCAGGCTGATCTCCGTCGAGAACGGCGGGATGATGAGCGGCGGCCTGGTCACCTACCACGTCGAGGCGCACGGCGAACCCGATCGCACGAAGCTCCACCCCTCGTGGGAACCCAGCGCGAACGCCCGGCACAGGCAGCCGTACGCGCGACCCGGCGGGCCTGCGGAGCTGGTGGCGTGGGCCGACACTCAGATCGAGCGCACCGGACCGGCGGTCCAGGTCCGCACGTGGAACCTCTCGACCGTCCACCGGCTGCCCACCGCCACCGGACCGGTGTGGCTGAAGGCGATTCCGTCGTTCTTCGCCGACGAGGGCGCGGTGATCAGGATGGTGGCCGCGCACGACCCGACCCTGGTGCCCGAGGTGATCGCTTCGGCGCCGCAACGCGTGCTGCTGGGCGACGCACCGGGTGACAAGTGCTGGCCGCTCGGGCCCGAGCACGTCGAGATGATCATCCCGCGCTGGGTGGCCGTGCAGAACGCGCTGGCCGGCGCGCCGCGGATCCGCCCGACGCCGGTGCCCATGCCGTCGTTCGGGCTGCCCGACACGCTCACGCACGGCGACTTCCACCCCGGCAACTGGCGGGCGAGCGGCGAGGTCATCGACTGGTCCGACGCCGTGTGGGGTCACCCGGCGTTCGACGCGTGCCGGGTGATCGAGTACAGCCCCGAACTGCGCGATGTGATCACTCGGGTGTGGTGCGAGGCGTGGCTCGAGCACCGCCCGGACAGCCGCCCGCTCGAAGCGCTCGACGTCGCCCGCCGAGCCGCACACCTGCACAACGCGGTGAAGTACCAGCAGTTTCTGGACAACATCGAGAAATCCGAGCGGATCTACCACGAGGGCGACCCGCAGGACGAGCTCAGAGCTGTTCTGGAACTGCTTCGCTAAGACGGCCCGTCCGGTTCGCCCAGCGCTCGAAGACGATCGTGCCGAACGGCGGGATGCTCGAGAGCAGGCCGAGCACCAGCGTGCGCGCGTCCCACTTCAGCGGCTCCTTCGCCATCAGCGTGACGAGCACGAAGCCGACGAAGACGACGCCGTGGATCGGGCCGAAGATCTTGACGCCGATCTCGTTCTGCACGACGACGTACTTGAAGAACATCCCGAGCAGCAGGCCCGCCCAGGAGACCGCCTCGGCGAGCGCGAAGATGCGGAACCGCCCGGCAACGCTGGAGAACGTCATGGCTCCCCATCATGAACCGTGACGGGGAGCACACGACTACCGGCCCTGTCCTATTCCTCCCATTTGAAGACGCGACTCGCGATGAACCCGACAACGAGTGCGAACCCGACCAGGATCGCCGAGGGCAGCACCAGCGCGTCGATCCCCTTGCCGCGCACCAGAACGTCGAGCATGCCGTCGTTCATGTGCCGCAACGGGAAGATCTTCGACACGGTCTGCAGCCACGCGGGTGCCTGGTCGACAGGGAAGAACGTGCCGGACAGGAACGCCATCGGCAGCACGACGATGTTCGCCGCCGCGGACGCCGCTTCCTCCGTCTTGGCGAACGCGCCGACCAGCATGCCGAGCGCGAAGAACGCGATGGTTCCCAGCAGCAGCAACGGAATCGCGAGCCACCACGACCCGGCCAGCTTCAACCCGAACACCGGCAGCGACGCGACGCCGACGAAGACCGCACCCTGCACCAGCGCGACACCCGCGCTGACGAGAATCCGGGACGACAGCACGGAAGTCGCGGAGACGGGTGCCAGCCGGATCCGCCGCAGCACCTGCTTTCGCCGCCACGACACCAGGGTGAGCGCCGCACCGAACACCGCCGAGACCGCCACACCCCAGGACAGGATGCCGGGCGTCAGGAACTGGATCGGCTTGAGCGAGGCGTCCTCGACCTTCTCCGCCACGAACGTGAACTTCGGCGGCTGACCGGTCGCGGCGAGGTTCGCCTTGTCCACGAACCCGTTGACGATGCCGAGCACGGTCGCGGACTTCACCTGGTCGCTCTGCGCGAACCGGACGTCGAGCTGCTGCCCGCGGATGATCAGCGCGGCGGGCAGGTCGCCGTCCTTCACCTTCTGCACGGCGGCACTCTCGTCGTTGTACGACTCGAGCTCCAGCGCACCGCTGTCGCGCAGAGCGCTGACGATCGGGCCGTCGCCGACCACCGCGATCTTGGTCTTGTCGGCGCCGACGTCGCGCAGGATCAGGCCGAAGATGACGAGGAACATCAACGGGAACAGGAAGGTGAAGAACAGCGTCACCTTGTCCCGGATGAACCCCTTGAACATCGCCAGCGAGAGCGTCTTGAACGCGGTCATGCGCGGTACTCCCGCCCGGTCAGGTTGAGGAAGACGTCTTCGAGGGTGGCCGTGCGGACCTGAAGGCCGTCGAGCGCACCGCGTTCGGCCAGCGCGGACAGCACGGGCGCGGGGCGGCGGGTCGAGATCGTCAGCGACACCTCGTTCTCGTGCGCCTCGTCGACACCGTCCAAAGCGGAAGCGTCGACCACCGACAGCACGCCCTTCTGCAGCGTCACGTGAGTGGGCGCGTCGAGGCCGCGCACCAGCACCGCGGGCGGGTCCAGAGCGAGGATCTTGCCGGTGTCCATGATGGCCACCCGGTCGCAGAGGATCTCGGCCTCGTCGAGGTAGTGCGTGGTGTAGACGATGGTCTTGCCGCGTTCCTGGATCGCGCGCAGCACGTCCCAGAGGTTGCGCCGGGCCTGCGGGTCGAGCGCCGCGGTCGGTTCGTCGAGGAACACGATGTCCGGGTCGTGCACCAGTGCGCACGCGATCGAGAGGCGCTGGCGTTGACCGCCGGAGAGCTTGTTCTCCTGCTCGTTCGCCTTGTCCGCGAGACCGACCAGCTCCAGCATGTCCGCCGCGGTGCCGGGGCTCACGCCGTAGAGCGAGCCGAACGTCTGCAGCTGCTCCTTGGCGGTCAGCTTGTCGAAGAACGCCGTCGCCTGCAGCTGCACGCCGATGCGCGGCAGCAGCTTCACGTTGCGCGGCCACGGGGTCTCGCCGAGCAGCGTGACCTCGCCGCTGTCGGGCTTGCGCAGTCCCTCGATTATCTCGAGGGTGGTGGTCTTGCCCGCGCCGTTGGGCCCCAGGATGCCGAAGAACTCGCCCTCGGCCACGGTGAACGAGACACCGTCCACCGCCTTCAGCTCGCCGTAGCTCTTGCGGATGTCCCGCACCACGACCGCCGACCGTTCCTCTGTCATGGCCGGGACGTTAGGTCAGCGAGGGGTGGTTCACGTGGCGAAACGACGAAAGTCGCCGTGAAGTCGAGACGTTCGAACGTCAGCAGCCCGACACGAGCAGCGGACTCGCGGTGTAGACGTCGTTGAGCCGGCGCAGCGCCGAGGCGAACTGCTCGAAGCGCGCTCGCGGAACTGCCGCGCGCACCTCGCTGATCGTCTGCCAGAGATAGCGGTGCTCGGAGGTCTCCATGATCGGCAGCGGCGCGGCCATGCCCATCTCCGGCCGGACGTCGCCGGCGAACGCGAGCGCGACCGTGGCCGCACGCAGGCACGCCGTCGCGAGCGTCACGCAGTCCTCGACCAGCGGACCGTCGTCCTGGGCGCGCACGACGCCGGTGACCGCGAACCGCACGGCCTGCATCAGCGCGAGGTAGAGGCGCTGGCCGGACTGGGTGCGCTCCTGCGGCAGGTACTCGGAGCCGGGACCGGGCGTGACGACGGTCATACCGACCTGGGGGCGGCGCAGCACGTGGTCGAAGAGCGCGGTCGGCGCCCAGAGCAGGGTGCGCCAGGAGTCCTCGCTGATCGAGGTGCCCATGCGTGCCGCGTTCTCGAGCACGTCGAGGTAGGCGATCAGGATGCTGGACAGGAACACGCCACCGCGGTCGCCGCCCACCCGCACGACGCCGAAACGGTCGTCGTGGCTCGCGTCACCGGTGCTGTATCCGGGTTTCCACTCGATGACGTCGCTGCTCGCGAGCACCACGCGGGCGAGCCGCTGGTGCACGGGCGACGCCGAGAGCACCGTGTCGTCCAACCCCATCTGGACGAGCATGGACGCAGCGTGCTGCAACGACTCACGCCTTTGCGGCACGAGGTCGGGGTGCAGCAGACGGAACGGTTCCACGTCGCCCCCTCCCCTCCGTTGGTTGTACTCACAATGAACGGCGGGGAGCGTGAAGTCATCCGGATGAACCGCAGCGTTACGTCTCAGTTGGACTGGGCCCAAGCCATCAGTTGCGCCCTGGTCGAAAGATTCAACGCTGTCTTCACGTTGTGCACGTGAGACTCCACGGTTCGGTGGGAGATCCCGAGCTTCGCCGCGATCTGAGCGTTGGTCATGCCCTGCGCCACCAGTTCGACGACCATGCGCTGCCGGTCGCTCAGCACGGTGTCGCGCACGATCTCCTTGTCCAGCGCGGTTTCCACGGCGTGCCGCACGTCCATCGCCTGCCCCGCGCTCACGGCCCTGGTGAAAGCCGCGCGGGACAAGGACTCCCGTGCCACGTCCAGCGCGGCGTCCAGTTTCCCGCGCCACCACGGTTCCGCCGGAAAAGCCCACGCCACGCGCATCTGCTGGCAGGCGGCCAACAGGCGCACGCCGCGCTCGTGCCGTCCGGACGCCATGGCGACCAGGCCACAGCCCTCGACCGCCTCCAGCACCGCGCGCGGCAGGTTCGCCGCGATCCGCGCGCTCTCGGCGAACCGTGCCGCCGCCGTCGTCACATCGCCTCGTTCCAAGGCGATGCAGCCGGACGTGTGCACCGCGATGGCCACGACATCCGGGCGCGCATGGGCTTTCAGCGCGGGCAACGCGGCTTCCACCAGCACACCGGCGCCGTCGACGTCACCCTGCTTCAGCAGTGACCAACTGAGATTCTGGCTCGACACAGCGACACTCACGTCGTTGCCGTTACGTACGCCGTGCTCGATCGACTGGCGCAACGCCCACGCGGTGTTCGGCACATCGCCCACGCCTTCGTAAGCGCTCGCTAACGTGCGGTAGAGCCTGCACATGACCAACTGCTGCCCACCGGCTTGCGCGGTCTCGACCGCTTCCATCGCGTACTTCACCGCTTCGTCGCGCCGCTCCTCGCACACCGCCAGCAGCGACGCGTACTCCAGCGCGAGAACCCGGTAGCGGGCCTGCGCGGACGACTGGTCCAGCACCTGCATCAGCACCGCGCCCGCCTCGGCGTAGTAGCCGCGGTCGAAGCACACCCTCAGCAGCATCGTGGCGAGCATCAACCGGCGTTCATCGTGCGCCGCCACCAAATGGGCGAACGCGTACGCCACGTTGTCGTACTCCTGGTGCAGCGCCGTGAGCTGCTCGGGCGCGAGGATCGACGACGTGACGCCGGGTTCGCCCTTCTCGCTGAGCCACGCGATGATCCGTTCGGCCGTCACGCCGTACTCGCCGTGCTCTACCAGACGTTCCTCCGCGTAGAGCCGCACCGACTCGAGCATCCGGAAGCGGCCGTCGTTCTCCCGCACCACCAGCGACTTCGCCTGCAACGCCGTGAGCAGGCCGATCACCGTGCCGCCGTGCACGACCTGGGCGATCTCGAGCCCGAACCCGCCCGGCAGCAACGCGAGCCTTCGGAAGAGCTCTTTCTCGTACGTGGTCAACAGGTCGTGGCTCCACGCGATGGCCGCGCGCAGACTCTGGTGCCGCGACTGCTCCTCGGCGTCGCTGAGCAGGTCTAGCCGGTGGTCGAGGCGGTTTGCGAGCTCGCACAGCGGCACGGTCCGCGAGAGCCGCGCGGCCAGCTCCACCGCGAGCGGGACACCGTCGAGCCGCGCGCAGATCGCCGCGATCGCGTCCTGGTCGCCCTGCACGCCGGCGCGTTCGGCGAAGAGCCGCACGGCGTCCCCGTCCATCCCGTGCACCGGGTAGACGGCCTCGCCGATCGCTCGCAGCGCTTCCCTGCTGGTGGCGAGAATCTGCACTCCTGGACAGCGCGACAGGAGCGCGTCCACGACGGCGCACGACTCCTCGACGAGGTGCTCGCAGTTGTCGACCAGCAAAAGGATTCTTCTGTTCGAGAGCTCCTGCAGCAACGTGGTCCGCAGCGCGACGCCCGCGTGCTGGTACACCCCAACGGCTTCGGCGAACGCCTGCACCACCTGGTCGGGCCTGCTCAGCTTGCCCAGCTCGACCGTGCGAACCTCGGTCTTCCTGGAGCGTTTCGCGAGCTCGACCGCGAGCCTCGTCTTGCCGACCCCTGCCGCTCCGACGAGCGTGAGCATCCTGTGCTTGCGCAGCAACGAAAGCAGCTCCGCCAGCTCGGTCTCACGACCGACGAACGCGTCCCCGTAACCGGGCACCTCGGCGACCACAGTGGACGTACCCGCGGACCGCTGACGGTAGGCGCGCTGACGGCACGCGTTCGAGCAGTACCGCGCCCGCGACGGCAGGGGCGCGAATTCCGTGCCACAGCTCGCGCAGGTGCCCATCCCACGAGACTACGACCGTTTTGGCGTCTCAATTGGAAAGTGTGTGAAGGTCGACCTCGAGAGTGGTCCCGGAAAGGAGCTCCGCGAGCTCGATCCGATCTTTGGATTTGTTGCGCCAGCCGCTCCGAATCCGCTCGACCACCTGCGTCTTCGTGGTGTCCGCGGCCTCGGCCTTGATCACGATGTCCTTGCCGTTCTCCAGGTGGACCACGGCCCCGCGGAACTGGGGAGCGTGTGGCACGAACTCGCCAGTTCCGGGCACCGCGGGGTACATCCCGAGCGCGCTGAACACGTACCAGGCCGACATGGTGCCGAGGTCGTCGTTGCCCGTGACGCCGGCGGGCCCGTTCACGAACAGCGTCTGCGCGGCCCTGACGACCACCGACGTCTTCTCGGGCCTGCCGATGAGCGCGTACATCCACGGAGCGTGCAGATCCGGCTCGTTGTTCGGGTTGTACCTGAACTGGTTGTAGTAGTCGTACGGCCCGACAACCCACTTCTCCCGCACGGTCCTCGCCGGGTCTGTCAGCAGATCCTGGTAGGCGAAGAAGTCGTCGAGCCTGGCCTCGGCCGCCGCCTTGCCGCCCAGCGCGGTGATGAGGCCGGGTATGTCGTGCTGGACCAGCCATTGGTACTGCCACGCCGTACCTTCGTGGAACCCTTCCGGCCCCTGCGGCGTGAACGGGGTGAGCCACGCACCGTTGCCCAGCTTCGGCCGCGGAAAGCCGGTGAAGCCGCGGTCGGTGACGCTGTGGTCCCAGAGGGTGCGGTGGTTCTCACCACGCTTCTTGAGCCGCTCGGCATCTTCCTTGTGGCCGAGCCCCGCGGCCATGATCGCCAGCGTGGCGTCGGCCAGCGCGTACTCGAGGGTCGCCGACGCTCCGTGGTGCGGGTCGGTGTCCTGCCCCTTCTTGGGAAAGTTCTTGTCGTACTGGACGAACCCGTTCTTGAGGTAGCTCGGGTTGCCGGACCGCCCCTGGAACCGCGACTGTTGCGGCGGGACGCCGTCGACGTTCTGCAGCAGCGCCCGGTAGGCCTGTTCCTCCAGCCCCTTGAGGTGCCCGAAGCGCCACAGGTCGACCAGGAACGGCGTGACCGGGTCACCGGTCATGCAGTTGGTCTCCTGGTTGGCGTAGGCCCAGCGCGGAAGCCAGCCACCCTGCTCGTGAATCTTGAGGATGCTCTGCGCGATGTCCTTCGCGCGTTGGGTTCGCAGTAGCGCCAGCAGCTGGTTGTGGGCGCGGTAGGTGTCCCAGAGCGAGTAGTACTCGTAGTACGTCCAGCCCTCGGCTTTGTGGATCTGGTTGTCGAAGCCCCGGTACCGGCCGTCCTGGTCGCTGCCGGTGAGCGGCTGGAGCAGGACGTGGTACAGCGCGGTGTAGAAGACCGCCCTTTCGTCCCAGTCCTCGGTGTCGATCTCGATGCAGCCGAGTTCCTTGCGCCAGGCGTCCTGGGCTTCGTTGCGGATCTCGTCGAAGGACTTGCCGCTCGTTTCCTGGTTCAGGTTGTTCGTGGCGCCCTGCTCGTCCACTTGCGACAGTGCGGTGTACGCCGTCACCGGGCCCGGTTCGAAGGTGACCCACGCACCCCTGAGACCGGCGCCGCCGGCTGATTCCCGTTGCCCGGGCCTGGGTCCTGTCGGGGTCCAGGTGCCGAACTCCTTGAAGGGGCGGTCGAACCTGGTGGTGAAGTAGGTGACGTACGGACGGCCACCGCAGAACGCCTGGGTCTCCACGGTTCCGGTGAGGGTGCGGTCGTCGACCACCCTGACACTGCTGGCCGACACGGGCTCCTTGTCGTTGGCCTGGCCCGTGTTGATCAGAAGCGTGCCGCTGATGCCGCCGCCCCAGGTGTAGCGCTCCACGCCGGCCCTGGTGGTGGCGGTGCACTCGACGGTGATGTCGCGGTCGAGCCTGACCTTGTAGTAACCGGGTTTACCGATCTCGCCGTCGTGCGTGTACCTGGTGGCGTAACGCTTGTGGTCGAGACTGGTCGGCAGCGAGCCGAAGGTGGGGAGGATCGGAACCAGGCCGCCCTGCTCCCAGCACCCCGCGCCGGACAGGAAGAAGTGGCCGAAACCGCGGATCATCGGGTCGTCGTAGCGGTAGCCCGCGTAGTGGGAGCCGACGGGGCTGGAGTGGGCCTTGCCGAAGGGCATGGACGCGCCGGGGAACGTGTTGCCCTCGTCCTTTGTGCCGATGAACGTGTTTACCGACTCAATGGGATCCAGATCGTCCACGCGGTCCAGCGTAGTTGGATCTCTGGGGGATTTCTGGGGGTGAGGTGTGGTCCGGTCGGGTGGTCCGGGGTGGGTGGTTGCTTCCGGGGGCTGGTGGTGGTCACCTTGCTTCGGCTGGTCACGATCCAGCGGAGTGGTCACCGGTGCGGGCCGGTCGCCTTGCGTTGGTGGGCACGTCATGACCGGTTGCCCAATTCCGCATTGCCTCAAGACTACTCGGATTCGCTATCGCGCGATAGGCATGCGGAGCCATCGTGCGATAACCGTGCGGAATTCGCCTTCGGCTTCACCTCGGGCAGGCCGCAGCCAATTCGCGCGAGCTCGTTGGCGTTGGCGTGAATCCTTTTGGTGCGTGGAGCAGGTTGCGTCTGGGCCTTCGGAGCCGGTCCAGCCACGCAGGCGGATAGAACACCGGTATACCGGCCGCCATTTTCACTTCCCACTCGCTTTGGTGGATGAGCGTGTGGTGGTGACGGCAGAGCAGGACGGCGTTGTCGACAGAAGTGCCGCCGCCGTCGGCCCAGTGGTGGATGTGGTGGGCGTCGCAATGTCTGGGTGGCCGGGTGCAGCCGGGGAAGGCGCAGCCTCGGTCTCTCGCGACTAGGACTCGGCGGATTCCGGCGGGGAAGCTTCGGGTCTTGCGGCCGATGTCCATCGGTTGCGACTTGTCCCCGAGCAGGAGCGGGATGATGCCCGCATTGCAGGCCAGCTGGCGGACCTGGCTGGCCGGGATGCGCTCGCCGTTGTCCAGCATCGCCTGGCCCACCCGCTCGGCGAGGTCGTCGTAGCTCATCGTCACGGTCAAGGTGACCGGCTCGCCGCCGTGCTCGGGCAACTGGTCGGCGCGCAGCACCAGGTTGACCAGCTCGGCGAAGGCGTCGCCCTCGCGCTCGGCCCGCGAGCGCAGGTCCGGGCCTTCCTCCGGCGTCTCCGGGCGCGGCTTGGCCAGCGGGTCCAGCGCCGCCTCGTAGGCCATGCCGGTGACCTTGTCGAGCAGCATCTTGACCTCGAGCTGCTGCCCGCCCTTCCTCCAGCGCTTCACGTGCTGGTTGACCAGCGGCTCCGGATCGGGATCACGAGGTTCCGGGTCGTTCTGGTAGAGCGCGTAGGCCAGCTTCTCGCCGAACTTGGGTATCGCGGCGGGCACGTGCTCGCGAGCGAAGTCCACCATGGCGGCCTCAGCTTCGGCGGGCAGGTGCTCCATCGCCCTGGCGAGCGCCGCGACGTGCTCGATCGACAACGCGCCCTCGGCCACGGCCTCGGCGGTCACGGGAAGTTCGGGGGCGAGTTCGCTGCCCGTGGGAGTGATCGTGCTGTTCAGCAGGGCGGCGCTGGCGACCCATTTCTGGGCTTCGTGACCATCCCAGCGAACTGCATCACGCAACACGTGCGCCAAATTCTTGTAACCGAGCTCGGCGGCAGCACCACGCCGATCCAACTCGGCGACCATCTTCATGATCCTGTCGTCACGAATCCGACGCTCCACCACTTCCTCGACAAAGCTGCGCAACAGCTCGCCGGTGGAAGGAAGCCGGGTTTCGCTCACGTGTTCTACTCTACCGCAAGATCACAGGACTATAACGCAAGAAATTGAACACGAAGGTGTGAACCATCCGCTTGTGGCGATCGATGGGTCTCCTTACGTCCGGACCTTTAAGGCCGATAAAGCACCTTGCAAGAGGCCCAAGGTCAAGTCCCAATCGCAATCGTCGCGAAGCGGCGATGAAATGATCCGGCCCGTCAGGACCCACCGAGCCGACCGGCCCAACTCAAGGCTGGGCCGGGGTGCCACCGCCGCCGCTCGGCACCCCGGCCCAGGTGAGACCGGATCTGAGCACCGCCGCCGCCAAGTCACGGAGCTCAGACCCGGAGTTCGCGGGAGCTACCGGCGAGCCCCCAGGAAGATGTTGCCCTCGGTCGACAGGTAGTGGCTGGTGTAGTCGAACCGGCGCGAGTCGCTGAAGATCAGCCAGTAGTACTTCAGCTGCTCCGACCACCAGTACCCGGGACAGAAGTCGCCCTGAGCGCCCGTCGTGACGTCCCGCAGGATCGTGTACCCGTAGTTGGTGCGAGAGGTCCGCTTCATCTCCTGGTAGTGCCGGTACGCGCGCTCGCGGTACACCTCGTCACGCGTCGCCAGCCACAGGAAGAAGGCACCGTCCGCGTACTCGGGCCGAAGCTGGTTGCCGACAGAGGTTGCGCGCAGAGACGTGTAGTTGATGCCCTCGGGCAGAACGCCATAGCGATCCTGAACCGCCGTCCAGGAGTCGTGGTACGAACGGCCGCGCGCCACATCCCCGCTCTCGGCCAGCAGCCCGCCGAAGAACGCCGCCAGCTCGCTCTGGGTCCGCGAGTCACGACGGCCGGTGAAAGCGTCGACCTGAGCGAACCAAAGGCGGCCCGAGGCCACATCGGTCTGGTAGCGCAGGATCGCCCGCAGCAACACGTCCCACCACGCCTTGAGGTCGCGGTCACCGAACAGGTGCCAGCCGTCCCACAGGTACTCGTAGTAGGAGTCGGCGGGCGGGCCGATGGTGGCGACGCGGTTGCGCCAGGCGCCGGTTTCGGCGTGCACGTCCCACGGCAGCAGGTCCAGGGAAGTCCGGCGGTCGAAGGTGTACTTGAAGGCCTTCTTGGCCGCGTTGTAGTACTTGCGGTCGCCGGTCCACTTCGAGAGCGAGCCGAGCTCCGTGATGTAGGTGCCGGTTTCGGCGAGGTTCGTCTCCGGTGAGGAGACGGCGCCCGTGCGCAGATTCACGTAGCGGTAAGGGATTCCGGTCGGTGACTTCGTGAAGGCGACCAGCAGGCGGTCGCCCAGGTCGCGTGCCAGGGACAGCAACGCGGGGTCTCCGCTGACGTGGTAGGCCGACAAGAGGCCGCCCAGCATGCGGATGTTCGTTTCGAAGACCTGGAACGAGGCGTCCACGTCGAAGGACAGGTGGGACTTGACCCAGCGGACGCCCTCGGCGAACTCGGCGTCGAGTTCCATGAGCCACAGGGTGTCCAGGGCTTCCACGATCGTGAGGCCCATCGGGTGGCCGTCGACGAAGAACTCTTCGGAACCGCCCGACACCGGCTTGATCTGGTCGTGGCCGAACGCGTGGTCCACATAGGACCGCCAGGCCCAGCGGACCTCGGACCGCACGTCCTCGGCGACGGCTCGCCAGCCACCGGGTGGCGGTGCCAGGGCTTGTGCGCCAACGGAAGGAGCCGCGCCGGCGTCGGACGAGGGAGGTGGCGCGGACGGAGATGGTTGAGCGGCTGCAACACCGGGCACGCCGGCAAGTCCGGCGGCTCCGAGGAGGCTGAGAACGCTTCGGCGTGGCAGGTCACGCATAGCAGTTGCTCCCCTCTGGCTGACAACGCTGTCTGTCACCAGATCCTTGCGGAGCGCACACGGGGACGGTCAAGACCACCGGTGTCACTTGTCCTGTTCAGGACACCAAGTGAGAAAATGAAGAGCCGCTTGACCGGTTCCGGAACGGTTGACAAGCCGGTAAAGCCGGGGTGAGATACGGCCACTATGACAACGTTGTCCCCCAGCGGCCCTGTTGCCGGTCAGCGCAAGGTACGTCGCGCGACGATGAACGACGTCGCACGGCTGGCGGGCGTGAGCATCAAGACCGTCTCGCGCGTGGTCAACGACGAGCCGGGCGTGCACCCGTCCACCGCCGAGCGCGTGCTCGCGGCCATCGACCAGCTCGGGTTCCGGCGGAACCTGAGTGCCCGCAACCTGCGCCGGGGGTCGTCCACCGGCACGATCGGGCTGGTGCTGGAGGACGTCGGCAACCCGTTCTACTCCGGCGTGACCCGCGCTGTCGAGGAAATCGCCCGACTGCGAGGCCGTCAGGTGATCTCCGGGTCGTCCGACGAGGATCCCGGCCGTGAACGCGAGCTGGCGCTGGAGTTCTGCAGCCGCCGCGTCGACGGGCTGCTGATCGTGCCCGCCGGACTGCAGCACAGCTATCTGGTGCCGGAGATGCGCGCGGGCACGCCCGTGGTGTTCCTGGACCGGCCCGCGGGCGACGTCGTGGCGGACACCGTGCTGGTGGACAACATCGGCGGCACCGTCGAGGCCGTCACCCATCTGGCTGCTCATGGGCATCGCCGCATCGCGTTCCTCGGCGACGCACCGGACATCTTCACCGCCAACGAGCGCCTGCGCGGCTACCGCGAGGGCTGCGTCAGAGCCGGCATCGGCTACCACGAGGAGCTGGTGGCGATGGGACCGCACGACGACAGCAGCGTGGTGACCACCCTCCAACGGCTGCAGAGCATGCGCGAACCCGCGACGGCGATCGTGGCCGGCAACAACCGCATCACCGTGAACATCCTGCGCGCGCTCGCAGGCGTCGCGGAACGGCCCGCCCTGGTGGGCTTCGACGACTTCGAGCTCGCCGACCTGCTGTCGCCGCCGGTGACCGTGATCGCGCACGACGCGAGCGCGCTCGGCAAGGCGGCCACCGATTTGTTGTTCGCCCGCTTGGACGGCGACAACTCACCACCGCGCCGCGTCGTGCTGCCGGTGCGCTTGGTGCCACGAGGATCCGGGGAGGTCCACGCGTGAGTTCTGGTGTGCTCCACCAGCCTGTCAACCTGCCGGCGAACCAGCCGAAGCAGTTCTACCGCGGCGGCGAGGCGATCGCCGCGTTGCGCGGTGGCACCAGCGGCGACTTCGGCCCTGAGGACTGGGTGGCGTCGACGACGACGCTGTACGGCCGCAGCGACGCCGGGTTGACAACGTTGCCGAACGGCGTGCTGCTGCGCGACGCCGTCGAGGCGGACCCCACCGGGTGGCTCGGCCCTGACCACGTGGCGAAGTTCGGCGCCGACACGGCGTTGCTGGTGAAGCTGCTCGACGCGGGCCAGCGCCTGCCCGTGCACTGCCACCCGTCGAACGCCTTCGCGTCCTCGCACCTGAACTGCCGCCACGGCAAGACGGAGGCGTGGATCGTCATCGGCACGACCGGCTCGGACCCGACCGTCTACATCGGATTCCGCGAGGACGTCCCGGCGGACGTCGTCGCCGACTGGGTCGCCACGCAGAACACGCAAGCGATGCTCGACGCGCTGAACCCGGTCCGCGTCCGGGCCGGTGACACGGTCTACGTGCCCGCCGGTGTGCCGCACGCGATCGGCGAGGGCGTGTTCATCGTCGAACTGCAGCAGCCCACGGACTTCTCGGTGACGCTGGAGTGGCAGGGTTTCCTCGCCAACGGCGACATCGGCCACCTCGGCCTCGGCTACGACGTCGCGCTGGACTGCGTCGACCGGCACGGCTGGGCCGGGCAGCTGGACAAGCTCGTGCGCCAGACGTCCGAGAAGTGGGCGCCGTCGGTCGATCTCCTCGGCCACGACGCGGACCCGTTCTTCCAGGCCGACCGCCTGCACGTGGAGGGCTCCTTCGCACTGGAGCCGTCGTTCGCCGTGCTGGTGGTGCTGGAGGGGTCAGGCCAGCTCGGTGAGCTGGAGGTGCACAAGGGCAGCACCGTCGTCGTGCCGCACGCGGCAGGCGAGCTCGGGCTGACCGGTGACCTGGTGGCGATCCGCTGCCGACCGCCCGTACTGTCCACAGTGGAGGATGTGTCGCCATGAGCCAGCCGTTGCTGGAGGCTCGTGATCTCACGAAGAACTACGGCACCGTGGAAGCTCTCCGCGGTGCCTCGTTCACCGCCTATCCCGGCGAGGTCGTGTCGCTCATCGGCGACAACGGCGCGGGGAAGTCCACCCTGGTGAAGTGCCTGTCCGGGGTGGAACAGCCGACCAGCGGGACTCTGCTGTTCGACGGCAGACCGCTCAGGCTGACCTCTCCCAACGACGCCCGCGACCGGGGCATCGAGACGGTGTTCCAGGACCTCGCGGTCGCGCCGGACCTCGACCCGGCCGCGAACATGTTCCTGGGCAGGGAGATCCTCAAATCCGGTCCGCTCGGCTGGCTGGGCGTGCTGGACAAGAAGGCGATGCGTCAGCAGGCGGCGGAGCACTTCGCCCGCTTCGGCGCAACACTGCAGAGCATCGACGTGCCGATCGCGGCATTGTCCGGTGGCCAGCGCCAGTCCGTCGCGGTCGCGCGATCGGTGGCCTGGGCGTCAAAGCTCGTGTTCATGGACGAGCCGACCGCCGCACTCGGTGTGGTGCAACGGGAACGCGTGCTGGAAGTGATCAAGCGCGTGCGCGACGAGGGCATCGCCGTGGTGCTGATCTCGCACAACATGCCCGAGGTGCTGTCGGTGTCCGACCGGGTCGAGGTGCTGCGCCTCGGCCGGCGGGTCGCCCGTTTCAAAGCCGCGGACACGACCGTGGAAGAGCTCGTCGGCGCGATGACCGGCGCACTGTCGCAAGAGGACGCTGCGTGATGACAGATACGAAGACAACGTTGTCTACGGACCTGAACGACGAGCGGCGCACCCCGCTGATCAAGCGGCTGACCGGGGCGAACACGCTGTGGATCGGCCTGGTGCTGCTGGTACTGGTCGCGGTGTTCGGCGCGATCCGCCCGGACGCCATCTTCCAGGTGACCACGCTGCAGTTCCTGCTCGCGGAAACCGCTGTGCTGCTGGTGCTCTCGGTCGGCATGACGTTCGTGATCATCACGTCCGGCATCGACCTGTCCGTCGGCTCGGTGCTGGTGTTCGCGAGCGTCACCTCGGCGCTGGCGATGAACAAGGTGTCTGGCGGCGACGCGACGAACGCCGGCTGGGGCGTCATCGCCTACGGCCTGCTGGTCGCGGTCGTCAGCGGCGCGGCCTGGGGCCTGCTCAACGGCCTGCTGATCTCGCGCGCGAAGATCCCGCCGCTGATCGTGACGCTGGGCTCGTTCGGCGCGGCGCAGGGCGCGGCCCTGTTGCTGAACAACGGTTCCAACGTGTCCGGCATCCCGGACAAGCTGAACACCACCTTCGGTTCCGGCACGTGGTTCGGCATCCCGAACATCGTGATCGTGGCCGCGATCGTCACCGCGCTCGGCGCGCTTCTCCTTTCCACAACGCGTTTCGGCCGCTACACCTACGCGGTCGGCTCGAACGAGGAAGCGGCCAGGCGCGTCGGCATCTCGGTGCGCAACCACCTCACCAAGGTGTACCTGCTCGCGGGAACCCTGGCGGGTCTCGCGGGTTTCATGGGCAACGCGTTCTTCCGGGTCGCGGTCGTCACCGGCCACGAGACGGACAACCTGAACGCGATCGCCGCCGTGGTGCTCGGCGGAACGAGCATCTTCGGCGGCATGGGTTCGGTGCTGGGCACGGTCTTCGGCGTGTTCATCCCGGCGGTGTTGGAGAAGGGCCTCGTGATCATCGGGGTCAGGGAGTTCTGGCAGCCGATCGCCGTAGCGATCGTGCTGGTGGCCGCCGTGTGGCTGGACCAGACACGGCGGCGGGCGCGCAACCAACGTTAGGGAAAGGTGCTGGACCAATGAAGATCCGCTCCGCAGTGGCCGTCTCGGCCGCTTTCCTGCTCGCCGCGTGTGGCGGAGGCGGGCAGATTGGTGACTCGGGTTCGGGCAACTCGCCCGCGAACAAGAAGCTGGTGCTGATTCCCGGCATCACGGCCGAACCGTTCTACATCTCGATGCAGTGCGGCTTCCAGGACGCGGCCAAGGCGGCGGGCTACGAGTTCGACACGCAGGCCCCGGCCAAGTTCGACGCGGCCCAGCAGACCCCGATCGTCACGGGCATCCTGGCCTCCAAGCCCGCGGCGGTGCTGATCGCGCCGACCGACGACAAGGCCATGGCCGGCCCGATGAAGCAGCTCAAGGACGCGGGAATCAAGGTCATCGAGGTCGACACCAAGCTCCAGGACACCTCGATCGCCTCGTCCACCATCTCGTCCAACAACGAGCAGGGCGGTAAGCTCGCCGCCGAGACGATCAACAAGCTCGCGGCCGGCAAGTCCGGCTCGGTGCTGGTGCTGAACACCAAGGCCGGCACGTCCACGACCGACGCCCGCGCCAAGGGCTTCGAGGACGCCATCAAGGCCTACCCGAACCTCAAGTACATCGGGCAGCAGTACACCGACAACGAGCCCGCCACCGCGGCCTCGAAGGTCACGGCGACGCTGGCCGCGAACCCGGACCTGATCGGCGTGTTCGCCACCAACCTCAACACCGGTGAGGGTGCGGCGACCGGTCTGCGCAACGCCGGCAAGACCGGTGCGGTGAGCCTGGTCGGGTTCGACGCCTCGCCCAAGCAGGTGCAGGACCTGCAGGGCGGCACCGTGCAGGCCCTGATCGCCCAGGACCCCGGCACGATCGGCAAGCAGGGTGTCGAGCAGGCACTGGCCGCGATCGACGGCAAGCCGAACAAGCGCAACATCGAGACCGACCTCGTCGCCATCACGAAGGACGACGCGTCGGCCAACTCGAAGTACTTCTACAAGCAGTCCTGCTGAGTTCCTGACCCACGTTGGGCCGCTCCCTTCCCAGGGGGCGGCCCTTCGGCCGTTCGGGGCATTTGACCGAGTTGGCGTACGACCAGAGTTGTACGCGTCAGTCACCCTCCGGTGGATGTCCGGCGCCTCCAAACGCGATGAGCTAGGTGCACATCGGAGGGGGCACCGAATGCATCGAAGGAAAGTCGCGGTGGCGTTGGCCGTCGTCACGGCAACGTCGCTCGTCGCACCTCAGGCTCAGGCAAGTGTTCAAGAGATCCAGTGGCAGAAGTGCTTCGACACCCTGCCACCGGGCCTCCCACCAGGCTCGGAACGGTTGGAGTGCGGCAGCTTCGCCGCGCCGATGGACTGGAACAACCAGGGCAACGGCAAGACCATCACCATCGCCGTCAGCAGGCTCAAACCCCGCGACGGCACCGCGAAGTCGACCGTCTTCACCAACCCTGGCGGACCCGGCGGGCCTGGCCGCACGCTGCCGCTGGTCTACCTCGACCGGCCGAAGCTCAGCGAGAACGCCGAGATCATCGGCATCGACCCGCGCGGGACAGGTGCCAGCAGCAACGTCACGTGCGGCGGCTACACCGCGGAGGGCGTCACCGACCCGCGCGACCGCAGCAAGGCCAACCTCGACCTGCTCTACGGCTCCATGCAGCTGCACGCGAAGTTCTGCCAGACCAAGTCCGGCGAACTCGGCCGCTACATCACCACCGACCAGACGGTGAAGGACCTAGACCTGCTGCGGCAGATCCTGCGCAAGCCCAAGGTCAGCTGGCTCGGCTACTCCGGCGGCAGCTGGATGGGCGCCTACTACGCCACCTACTTCCCCAAGACGCTGGACAAGATCGTGCTGGACTCCAACGTCGAGTTCACCGGCCCGTGGCAGCCGGTGTTCGACGACTGGGGCATGGGCTTCGAGCGGCGGTTCCGCGTCGACTTCCTGCCGTGGGTGGCGAAGTACGACAACGTCTACCACCTCGGCAAGACCGGCGAGGAAGTGCGCCAGGCGTACGAACGCACGCGCGCCAAGCTGAGCGAACAGCCAGTCATGCGTCCGGAAGGCGTCTACTACCCGGTAACGCTCGACTTCCTGCTGCGAGGCGCCCTCTACACCAAGGAGGCGTTCGCCGGCGCCGCACAGACCCTGGCCGAGCTCGCGGGTGCGGTGCAACCGCAACTGACAGCGCAGGCCACCTACCCGGACGCGCAGAACGGCACGGCGTACTCGATCGTCTGCAACGACACGCCGTTCCGCGGTGACCGCGACTACCTTGAGCGAGATGGCGCACGGGACGGCGCCAAGTGGCCGCTCGTCGGTTACTACCAGATCATGGGTCCCTGCGCGTTCTGGGACCGACCGAACGTGAACCTCAAACACCCCAACGGAATCGGCGTCGCGCCGACGTTGATGGTGCAGTCGGTGCGCGACCCGGCGACGCCGCTCGAAGGTGCACGGAAAGCGCACCGGAACTTCAACAACTCCGTCCTGCTCACCGTTGAGGATGAGGGCGACCACGGCATCTACGGGTTCGGCAACAAGTGCGTGAACGACATCGTCGAGAGCTACCTCGTCGACGGCGTCACACCCGCGAAAGACCTGACGTGCCCTGGAGTTCCGCTGCCCGCACCTGGCGAGACCGCGCAGAACCCGCTCACGAAAGCACGGCAGCTCGCCTCCCGGCTCGGTTGGTAGAAGAGGGGAAACCGATGCATTGCAAGAGAATCGCAGCAGCTCTGGCCGTCGTGACGGCGACGAGCCTGTTCGTCGTACCTCAAGTTCAAGCGAGTCCTGCCCAGACCATCAAGTGGCAGAAGTGCTTCCAGGAAGTGCCACCCGGCCTCCCGCCCGGCAGCGAACGCCTGGAGTGCGGCAGCTTCACCGCTCCGATGGACTGGAACAACCCCGGCAACGGCAAGACCATCACCATCGCGGTCAGCCGCCTCACGCCGAGCAACGGCACGGCCAAGACCACCGTCTTCACCAACCCCGGCGGCCCAGGCGGTGAAGGCCGCTCGCTGCCGCTGGTCTACCTCGACCGGCCGAAGCTCAGCGAGAACGCGGAGATCATCGGCATCGACCCGCGCGGAACGGGTGCCAGCAGCAACGTCACCTGCGGCATGTACCAGACGATCGGCTCGACGGACCCGCGCGACCGCAGCAAGGCCAACCTCGACCTGCTCTACGGCGGCATGGAGCTGCAGGCGAAGTTCTGCCAGACCAAGTCCGGCGAGCTCGGCCGCTACATCACCACCGAGCAGACCGTCCGCGACCTCGACCTGCTCCGCCAGCTCCTCGGTCGAAAGAAAGTCAGCTGGCTCGGCTACTCCGGCGGCAGCTGGATGGGCGCCTACTACGCCACCTACTTCCCGAAGACGCTCGACCGGATCGTCATCGACTCCAACGCCGAGTTCACCGGGCCGTGGCAGCCGGTGTTCGACGACTGGGGCATGGGCTTCGAACGCCGGTTCCGCGTCGACTTCCTGCCGTGGGTGGCGAAGTACGACTCCATCTACCACCTCGGCAAGACCGGCGAGGAAGTCCGCCAGGCCTACGAACGCACACGCGCCAAGCTCAAGGAGCAGCCCGTCACGCAGCCGGAGGGCGTCTACAACGAGGTCGCGCTGGACATGACGCTCAGGGCCGCGATGTACAACAAGGGCGCCTTCCCCGATGCCGCCACGACCTTCGCTCAGCTGGCCGGTGCGGTGCCCGCACAGCTGACGGCGCAGGCCAGCTACCCGGACGCCTCGACCGGCACGCTCTACACGATCCTGTGCAACGACACGCCGTTCCACGGCGGCCGGAAGTACCTGGAGCGCGACGCGGTGCGGGACGGCGCGAAGTGGCCGCTCTTCGGGTACTACCAGATCATGGGCCCCTGCGCGTTCTGGGACCGCCCGAACGTGAACCTCAAGCACCCCAATGGAATCGGCGTCGCGCCGACGTTGATGGTGCAGTCGGTGCGCGACCCCGCGACGCCGCTCGAAGGTGCCCAGCGCGCGCACCGGCGTTTCCAGAACTCCGTCATGCTCACCGTCGAGAACGAGGGTGACCACGGCATCTACGGGTTCGGCAACAAGTGCGTGAACGACATCGTCGAGACCTACCTCGTCGACGGCATCGCTCCCACCAAGGACCTGACGTGCCAGGGGATTCCGCTCCCCGCACCCGGTGACGCCACCGCGGGGAACGCGCTCGCGAAGGCGCACCAGCTCGCCGCCCGGCTCGGCTGGTAACCGTCTACAAAGGACGTGCGGTGACACTTGTCATGTGTCACTGCACGTCCTGGCGTAAGCCACAAGTCGCACGTCCCCGCCATCCTTCTGGTGATGTTTCACCGCCGGGGAACCGGTGGACTGGTGCCATGAGAAAGCAGCTGGCGGCCGTGGCCGCCGCGACGGTGGCCACCACGCTGCTCGTCGCACCACAGGCCCTGGCGAGCACCCAATTCGCAAGCCAGGAGATCAAGTGGCAGAAGTGCACCGACGAGCCCGGTTTCGAACGGCTGGAGTGCGGCAGCTTCACCGCGCCGATGGACTGGAACAACGCCGGTAACGGCAAGACCATCACCATCGCGGTCAGCCGCACCGTTCCGTTGAACGGCAAGGCCAAGACCACCGTCTTCACCAACCCGGGCGGCCCGGGCGGCGCGGGCCGCACGTTGCCGCTGATCTACCTCAACCGGCCGAAGCTCAGCGAGAACGCCGAGATCATCGGCATCGACGTGCGCGGCACCGGTGCCAGCGACAACGCCACGTGCGGCGGCTACCAGCACCGGCTCGCGACCGACTGGCGCGACCGGAGCAAGGCCAACCTCGACCTGCTCTACGGCGGTATGGAGCTGCAGGCGAAGTTCTGCCAGGCCAAGTCCGGCGAGCTCGGCCGCTACCTCACCACCGAGCAGACCGTGCGCGACCTCGACCTGCTCCGGCAGGTGCTGGGCCGTGAGAAGGTCAGCTGGCTCGGTTACTCGGGCGGCAGCTGGATGGGCGCCTACTACGCCACCTACTTCCCCAGGACGCTCGACAAGGTCGTCCTCGACTCCAACACCGAGTTCACCGAGTCGTGGCAGAAGGTCTTCAACAACCTCCCCGCCGGAGTCGAGCGCCGGTTCCGCGTCGACTACCTGCCGTGGGTGGCGAAGTACGACAACGTGTTCCACCTCGGCAAGACCGCGGAAGAGGTGCGACAGGCCTACGAGCGGACTCGCAAGAACCTGGCTGAGCAGCCTGTCACGCTCCCGGACGGCACCGTCGTGACGCCGGTCCTGCTGGACGCCCTGATCTTCGCCGGCCTGTACGACAAGGACTCCTTCGAACCCACCACGCTCCTGTGGGGGCAGTTCGCGGGCGGCCCGTCGCTGGCCAAAACCCAGGCGCCCAAGCAGTACCCGGACTCCGTGATGGGCACGCAGATGTCGATCCTGTGCAACGACACCCCGTTCCGCGGCGACCGGAAGTCGCTGGAACGCGAGGACAACAGGAGCGTCAGGCAGTACTCGCTCGTCGGCGGCTACCAGATCACCGGCCCGTGCGCGTGGTGGGACCGGCCGGACGTACACCTGAAGCGCCCCACCGGCAAGGACGTCTCCTCGCTGCTGATGGTGCAGTCGGTGCGAGACCCCGCGACGCCCTACGAAGGCGCACAACGGGCACACAAGAAGTTCGCGAACTCGCGGATGCTGACCGTGCAGGACGAGGGCGACCACGGCATCTACGGGTTCGGCAACGACTGCGTCAGCGCGGTGGTGGAGAGCTATCTCGTCGACGGCGTGGTGCCCGGCAAGGATCTGAGCTGCCCCGGCGTGCCGCTGCCCGCACCCGGTGAGGCCAGGGGCAACCCGCTCACCAAGGCACGCGAGCTGGCGGTTCAGCTCGGCTGGTGAACTTCCAGCACGGCCTCGGACAACGTGGTGTACCAGGCGCTCTCGGTGAACTTCGGGCCGGTCTCCTCGCCCAGGTACAGGTCGATGTGCCGGTTCCCGCCGAGCCCCGGCGTGAACTCGTCGGTGATCTCCCACGACGAGGACGCGAGCTTGCGGCACACAGCGGAGTCGACGTTCTCGCCCTCGGTCGTCTGTCCACACGAGACGAGCTTGATCCGTGACCCCGTCTTCAACCCGTCGGCGGCCGCGGAGACGAAGGGACGAAGAGGCTTGCCGAACGAGTCACGGGGCTCGGAGTCGAGCCAGTAGCCCTTGTCGTAGGACCAGTTGAGATACCGGCCGGAGGCGGTCCGGCCGGTACCTTCATCCTTCACCGCCTTCGCGAACGACTGCGGGAAGTTTCCGAGCAGGTCGTTGCCGTGCTCGCAGTCGATGACCGGGCATCCCCGCACGGGCACCGACGGTCCGCTGTGGAACGACTCGACCGCCGTGTAGTAGACGGTGACCTGCCAGCCCTCGTCCGTCGAGGGCGAAGGTGCGCTGCCACCGCCGGCAGAGGAGCACCCGGCCAGAGCCAGGACCACCAGCACGAGAGCCCAGCGCACGACAACCTCCTGGTCGGCCGGGAGATCTCGGGAGATCTCCCGGCCTCTTTCGGATCAGCCGGCCATCACCGTGGCGACGGACGCGAACGTGTAGCCCGCGCTCTTCAGCCCCTGAACGGTCTGCTGCAGGTACCCGGTACCGAGGTACGGGTGGTAGAAGAAGCTCGCGACACCATCATCGACCACCTTGAGCTGTTGCGCCGTCTTGATCAGGTCGGAGGGCAGCCGGGCGGGGTGGTTGTTGAACGGCTCGGGCTCGACGTTGCCCACCGCTTCCGGCGCCACGACGGAGCCGTAGATGTCGCGGACCAGGTACGGGAAGTACTGGCCGTAGATCTTGCCGTAGTCGGGCGTACCGGTGCCGCACGCGCCACCGGGGCAGTACCCGCCGAAGTACAGGCCGCGGTCGTAGCGCTTGCCGAAGTTCTGCTGGATCACCTGGTAGTCCACGGCCGACGCGGCGTAGTGCGGCGGCTCGAAGATGGTCGGCTTGCTGAAGCCCGCCAGCGCGAACTGCGTCGTCGCCGAGTTGATCCGGCCCTGCGCGTACGACGCCGAGTCACCGGGGACCGGGCCGTCGTAGATCACGCTGTTGTTCGCGTCCACGTGGGCCATGTAGAACTCGAAGTCGTTGCCACTGCGGCCGTCGTACGGGTTGATCCGCTTCCCGAACTGGTGCGTGTAGCCGTGCATCAGGATCGTGCCGCCGCGCTGGGTCATGTACCGCAGCGCGTTGACGACCTGCGGCCGCTGCGAGAGGTTCGCCGCCTCCGGCACGCCGTTGTTGTCCGCGCCGAGCGGGTTCTCGAAGCGCGGGTAGACCGCGATCGAGAACGGGATCTTCTGCGCGTACAGGTAGTCCGCGACCGCGCGCAGCTCGTTCGGGTCGGCGTCGGGGCCGACGTCCTCGATGCGCACCAACGCCCGTTTGCGGTCGGCCATCGTCGGGTTCGACACGCGGGAGATCAGGTCCGCGGCGGCCAGGTAGCGGTCACCGTGGTCGACGTAGCTGAACGGGATCTCGCCGATGTAGGTCAGGTTCTTGGCCTTGGTGGCCCAGTTGATCGGCCCGGCCGCCGACCCCGTCGCGATGGCGGGCGCCGACGCGATCGCCGGGTTGGAGATCGTGGTGACCATCAGACCGGACGGCGTGGCCAGCGGATCGCGGCCGAGGTCGGTGTTCTCGTACCGCACCGTGGTCGCCGCGCCGAAGTCGTAGCCGGCCCAGTTCCAGCCGTACGTCCCGGCGAAGTTCGGGGCGCGGGCCGTGAGCTGCCAGATGTTGTGCGCCATCCACAGCACCGGCTTCGTGGTCGCCAGCACGTCGTCGAGGAACGCCACGGGCAGCGGCTCGTCGTACGTCGATCCGATGTAGACGACGCCGGTGTAGCCCGAGATCTCACCGGCGGTGTACGCGCCGACGGGGTGCATGACGTACGGGCTGCCGTGCGAGACGAGGTTGGCCGCCTCCACCCCGTACGCCTCGCCGAGCCACGCCCACTGACCGGTGTTGTCGTACAGCACCAACGTCTTCTGGCCCGCCTTCGCACCAGGTGCGCCGCCACCGTTCGTGCCGGTCGCGGCCGCCTGGGCGGTCGAGGACAGGCCGAGGGTGCCGAGCACCGTCGAGATCACGCCGGGTTGACTGGTGCGCCGCTGGATGCGCGGGCTCGTCGTCGACGGCCTGGCCGGCGGCTTGGGCGGCGCGGGCAGCAGGTTCTCGGTGATCTCGCCCAGGTTCAGGCCGAGCGAGAGATCCGCGGCCTGGGCGGGCGCGGGAAGCATCGCGACCGTCAGGGCAACCCCGGCGGTCAGCGTGAAAAGTCTGCCCTTCATGCCACATCTACCTCTCCCGGCATGCGCACTGTCGCGCTGCCGGCGTAAGGAGCGAATTCAACGGGTCGCTGCTGCTGCAGGCCCAGCAGCCAGGCCAACGCCTGTTCGGTGCGCACCGAGGCGAGCCCGTCGCCGAACGGGTTGCCATCGGCGGTCATCGTCTCGCGCGCGGAGGGGTTGTCGAGCAACCGGCAGGTGAGCTGGGTGATCCGCTCGCGGTCGGTGCCGACGAGCACGGCGCAGCCCGCTTTGACGGCCTCCATCCGCTCGGTCACGTCCCGCAGCACCAGCGCCGGGACGCCGAACGACGGCGCCTCCTCCTGGATGCCGCCCGAGTCGGACAGCACCAGTGTGCACTGGGCGAGCAGCCGGGCCATCTGCGCGTACGGCAGCGGATCGGTGATCGTGACGCGACCGACTCCACCCAGCACGTCCATCACCTGGCGGCGCACGGCGGGATTCGGGTGCGCGGGCAGCACGATCTCGACGTCCGGGCGTGCCTCGACGATGTCCGCCACCGCACGCAGCACGCGGTCGAGCGGTTCGCCCCAGGACTCGCGGCGGTGCGTGGTGACCAGCACGAGCCGCGACTGTCCGGCGTGGACTCTGTTCTCGATCTCCTGCAGCCGCGCGTCGCCGTAGGGCGAGCGCCGGGCCGCCACGTCGAGCACGGCGTCGACCACGGTGTTGCCGATCGTCAGGACGTTGTTGCCCTGCAACGACTCCGCGGCGAGATGCGCGGCGGCGTCCGCGGTCGGAGCGAGGTGCAGCGACGCGAGCTGGCCGACCATCTTGCGGTTCCCCTCCTCGGGGAACGGCGAGGTGAGGTCGTGCGATCTCAGTCCCGCCTCCAGGTGCACGACCGGGATCTGGTGCCAGAACGCGGCGAGCGCCCCCGCGAGCGTCGTCGTCGTGTCGCCCTGGACGAGCACAGCGGCGGGCACGCGTTCGATGAAGAGCCGGTCGAGCTCCTCGATCAGCTGGCTCGTCAGCTCGGCCTGGCCGCCCGTGACGCGGTTCAGCTTGAGCGTGACGTCCGCCGTGAAGCCGAACGACTCCAGGGCCTGGTCGACCATCTCCGGATGTTGGCCGGAGTTCACCACGACGGGCCGGATGCGCCCGCCCGCGAACATCGCGGCGGCGACCGGGGCCATCTTCACTGCTTCAGGACGGGTTCCCGCCACGAGAAAGACCTCGGGAACCTCTCCCCGATGGAACTGACGCGGGCCGGGCACCAGGGCACTTGGTCCCATCTTTTACCTCTTCGGACTCTATTCAGGCACGTGCGGCGAACGTGCGCGCCATCACAGGCAGCGACTCGATCATCGCTGACAATCAATTCGCACCCGCCTCGCACGGGTACCGCCAGATCAGTGGTTCTACTAAGCGAACTTCGTGTAACGAAGCTCCATTCGTCCCCGATATGGCCGGTTGACGCTCTGCTCTGCCTGACCCTAGTCTCGCCTCGAACACCAGCTCCCGGCCCTGCTGTCTGGTATCTCGCACCGGCCCAGCGCTTCGTTACCGGGAGCAAGCAATGACTCAACTTCACATCCGGTTGGCTGTGGTTGTCCCTGCAACCGCTTTTGTAGACAGGTTTGTGTCATGACCGAAACGACACAATTCGCGACGTTCATGCTCGTCCTGCTGGTTTTTTGGCCCAGTTACAACCTGGTGCTCGCACTGTTCGTCTGGTGGCGCCCGAAACCGGGTGGACCGGAAGTGCCTTCACGGCATCCACTGCAGTACTGGATCATCATTCCCGCGCTGAACGAGGAACGCGTTGTCGCGAACACAGTGCGAGCCGCGCTCGCATTGGAAGGCGCGCGCACACCGGTTCAGGTCGTCGTCGTGGACGACGGCTCGGACGACCGCACGCCGCACGTGCTCGCCGAGATCGACGACCACCGCCTGCACGTGCTGAGACGCAACCCGCCGGAAGCCCGAAAGGGCAAAGGTGAGGCGCTGAACCACGCCTTCCGGTACATCCGGGGCATCGCCGAAGCCGACGGCACGGTGCACCGCACGATCATCGGCGTGATCGACGGCGACGGCCGCGGTGAGCCCGGCATGCTGTCCGAGATCACGTCGTACTTCGGGCAGCGCGACGTGGGCGCCGTGCAGTGCCGCGTCCGCATCCACAACCGCACCAACCTGCTGGCGTTCCTGCAGGACCTGGAGTTCAGCTGTGTCGTGGACGCCTCGCAGTCGTTGCGGGACGTCGTCGGCACGGTCGGGCTCGGCGGCAACGGCCAGTTCGTGCGGCTCTCGACGTTGACGGGACTCGGCGAGGCGCCCTGGTCCGCCTGCCTGGTCGAGGACCTGGAGCTGGGCCTGCGCGTTCACCTGACGGGCCAACGGATCCGGTACGCCACGCACGCGACGATCACCCAGCAGGGCCTCACCGACGTGAACCGCCTGCTGCGCCAGCGAACCCGGTGGGGCCAGGGCAACCTGCAGTGTCTCGGGTACGTGCCGAAGCTGGTGCGCGCCAAGAACGTGGGGTCCGTCGCGCTGCTCGAGTTCCTGCAGTACCTGCTGACGCCGTGGCTGGTCGCGCCGATGACGTTGCTCATCACCGGGTTGGTGGGCCTCAACTTCTACGCGCAGTTCACCGGCCACAACATCGGCGCCATGACGGAGAACAACTCGAACACCTTGCTGGCGCTGGGAGTCTGGCTGGTGGCACTGGTGCTGCCCGGCCTGATCTGGGGCGTGGTGCACCGGCTCAAGCACGGCGACGAGCCGTTGTGGCGGTGCCTCGCGGTGGGTCTCGCCTATCCGGGTTTCCTGATCCTGGGCTCGATCTCGACGTTGCGCGCGCTGTACCGGCACTTCGCGGGGCGCAACGCGTGGGCGAAGACGGAACGTCTGGTGGAGAAGGAAGTTCCGGTTTCGAAGCCGGTTCCGCGGGTCGCCTAATAGGCGCCGGGGTGGGTGCGTCTGCGCCGGGCCGCGTAGACGCCCGCCTCGGTCCGGCGGTCGAAGCCGAGCTTGTGCAGGAGGCTGGAGACGTAGTTCTTCACGGTCTTCTCGGCGAGGAACAGCCGGTTGGCGATCTGCCGGTTCGTCATGCCCTCGGCGATGAGGTCGAGGATCCGGCGTTCCTGCGGGCTCAGCGCGGCATAGCGCGGGTCTTCCTCAGGCCCGCCTCTCAGTCGTTGCAGCACGGTCGACGTCACGCCGGCGTGCAGCAGCGACCCGCCCGTGGCGAGCGTGCGCACCGCGGCCACGAGATCGTTGCCGCTGACCTCTTTCAGCATGTACCCGGACGCGCCTGCCATGATCGCCCCGAACAACGCCTCGTCGTCCGAATAGGACGTGAGCATCAGACAGGCCGGCGACGGCTGCACCAGGCTTCTGATCTCCCGGCACACCGTCACGCCGTCACCGTCGGGCAACCGGACGTCGATGATCGCCACATCGGGTTTGAGCCGGGGCGCCTGGGTGATGGCGGACGTGGCGCTGTCCGCCTGCCCCACCACCTTGATGTCGTCCGCCTGCGCGAGCAGCTGCACCAGCCCGCGCCGCACGATCTCGTGGTCGTCCACCAACAGCACTGCTATCGCCATGTCGCCTCCTGCAGCACCAGCGGGGCGAACCACGTGATGCTCACGCCCGCACCGGGGATCGAGTCCACCGCACAGTCACCGTGGTGGCGCCGCGCCCGAGCCGCCATGTTCGCGAGTCCCCCCGCGTGGTGGGGCACGCCACCGGAATCTTCAGTCAACGGCAAGCCGCGCCCGTCGTCCTTGACCGTGAGTTCCAGCCGCGTCATCGTGCGGTTCACGCTCACGGCAACAGCCACGTGCCGCGCTCTCGCGTGCCGCACAACGTTCGTGAGCGCTTCTCTGAGCGTGGCCAGCAGATCTGGCCTGAGCTTGTCCGGCACCACGGTGTCCAGGGGGCCTTCCAGCGACACGTCCGGCTCGAACCCCAGCAGGCGCGCGGACTCGTGGACGGCGTTGAGGATCTGGCCGCGCAGGCTCGTGCTGCCCGACGGCGGTTCCTGCAGGGAGAAGATGGTTCTGCGGATCTCGCGGATCGTGTGGTCGACCTCCTCGACGAAGCTGCTGATCCGTTCGGTCAGGTTCGCGCTCGTGCCTGTGAGGCCCTGCAACCCCAGCCCCAGGCCGAAGAGCCTTTGGATGACCAGGTCGTGGAGGTCGCGGGCGATGCGGTCGCGGTCTTCCAGGACCGCGAGGCGTTCGGTGTCGCCGCGGGCCCTGGTGAACTCGAGGACCAGGGCGGCCTGGGCGGCGAAGGCCTCGAGGAGGTCGGGGTCGTCGAACTTCGGCTCGCCCCTGCGCCTGGCGACGATCAGGACGCCGATCGTGCGGTCGCCCACGGTCAGAGGGACCACCGCGCAGGGGCCCGCGACCGCGGGAACCGTGCCTTCCTCGTGGCACTCCGCCTGCCCCGACTCGTAGACGCGGTAGCTGACCGTGCCGTCTCTCGGGACCTTCATGCCTTCGGCGTCGTAGGTGCCGCCGTCGGTCACCTCGATCACCAGCGCGCCGGTGTGGTCCGGGAGGGCCAGGGCGGCGAAGTGGGCCCGCGCGGTCTGCCTCGCCGTGGCCGCCACGAGGTAGAGGGCGTCTCTGCCGTTCGTGCCGGTCAGGAGGTTGGTGGTGACCTCCGCCGCCGCTCTGAGCCAGGCTTCTCTCTTGCGCGTTTGCTCGTAGCGGTCGACGTGGCCGATGGCCGAGCCGGCCGCGGTGGCCAGGGCGGTGAGGATGTCCCTGTCCTGGTCGGTGAACTCCGGTTTGCCGGCGAGGTAGAGGTTGCCGAAGGTCTCGTCGCCGACCTTGATCTGGGCGCCCAGGAAGTCGGCTACGCCGATCGAGCGGGGGTCACCGGACGTGATCTCGGGCTGGCCGTCCTCGGCGGTGAACTCCAGGAGCTCCTTGTGGCCGTTGATCACGGCCAGGGCGCCGTAGGGGGCCTCGATGAGCTCGCAGGCGGACTCGACCACGTGGCGGAGCAGGTCGGGGAGGGTGTCGTCGTCGGCGAACGACAGCACAACGTCCAGTACTCGCTGCTCTGTACTCACGTTGCCGCCCACGGCTTCACCCCTTGGGGGGAGAGAAGTGACACCGCACGAACGACTGAGGGTAACTCCCCAGCGTAGTCAAGGGGGAGACCATCACTGCAAACGGTGAGATTCGGGGCTACTGAGAGTAGAGGGGCGTCTCAATCGGACTCAGTGCAGGCCGACGGTGAAGCCTTCGTCGATCACGCCGCGGTAGATCTGCGGGGCGAACGTCCTCAGGCCGTGGTCGATCGGGCCGATGAAGCCGGCCGAGTCGCCGAGCGGCAGCCGGTACCCGTTCTGCACGCGGTGGAACTCCCACAGGGGCTCCATCGCCGGGTGCGCCGGGCGGAACCGCTGCGGGTCGCGCGGATGCAGGTCGACGCGGACCAGGGTGCGCCTGACCAGGGCGTCTGCCAGCTGAACCGCTCGTTCCTGGGTGCGGGAGACGGAGACGGCGCCCAGCTCCTGCCAGCCGACGGCCCACGGCATGCCCTGCGGGTCGTCGAGGCGGATGCCCTGCTGCTCGATGACGAGTTTGCGCGGGCGGGAGATCGTCTTCCACTTCACCACGGCCATCACGCCGATGCCGGTGAAGGCGATGCCGATGACGCCCGCGATGATCCCACCGACCGGCTCGCCGCCCGCGAAGGCCGAGACGGAACCGACCAGCGCGAGGATGCCCAGGACGCCGGCGACCGAGCCGCCTATGAGCACCTTGCGGGTGGCGCTCTTGCCGAGGTCGATGACGACAGGTGGAGGCGGTCCCCAAGCGGTCATGTCCGCAGGTTACCGCTGATCAACTGCTCCGCCGCGGCGAACGGGTCGAGCTCGCCGCTGACCACGCGCTTGGCCAGCTGGTCGACGGGGCCGAATCGCGTTCGCACACGTTCAACCGCGATCGCCTCGATCTCGGCGCCCGCGCGACGCAGCCGGCGTTCCTCGAGCTCGCCGTGCGAGGCCATCCACTGCTGGTGTTCGGAGATCGCCTCGACCACGCGGTCCAGGCCTTCCATGCGGGCGGCGACGGTTTTCACGACGGGCGGGCGCCACAACGGACCTTCGCGCTCGCGGCGGCCCAGCGAGATCATGTACTTGAGGTCGCGGGCCGTCTGGTCGGCGCCGTCGCGGTCGGCCTTGTTGACCACGAACACGTCCGCGATCTCCAGAATGCCGGCCTTGGCCGCCTGGATTCCGTCACCCATACCCGGCGCGAGCAGGACCAGGGTGGTGTCGGCGAGCGCGACGATCTCGACCTCGGACTGACCCACGCCGACGGTCTCGACCAGGATCACGTCGAAGCCCGCCGCGTCCAGCACGCGCAACGCCTGCGGAGTCGCCCACGAGAGCCCGCCCAGGTGCCCACGAGTGGCCATCGAGCGGATGAAGACGCCGGGGTCGGTGGCGTGGTCGCCCATCCGCACGCGGTCGCCCAGCAAAGCACCGCCGGAGAACGGGCTGGACGGGTCGACGGCGATCACCGCGACGCGTTTGCCCTCCTCGCGGAAAGCGCGCACCAGAGCGTTGGTGGAGGTCGACTTGCCGACGCCGGGGGCACCGGTCAAGCCGATGACCTGGGCGTTGCCCGTGAACGGAGCGAGCGCGGCCGCCACCAGGGGCAGCTGGGAACTCCCCTGCTCCACCAAGGAGATCAACCTGGCGACCGCGCGCGGTTCGCCGTCACGCGCGCGGTCGACCAGTCCTGCTACGTCAACAGCTTTGCCCACAAAAGAAGACCCTAGGCCTTCTTGGGCACGCGGATGATCAGAGCGTCGCCCTGACCACCGCCACCGCACAGCGCCGCGGCACCCACGCCGCCGCCGCGCCGCTGCAGCTCGAGAGCGAGGTGCAGGGCGATGCGGGCGCCGGACATGCCGATCGGGTGGCCCAGCGCGATGGCGCCGCCGTTGACGTTGACCTTGTCCTCGGAGATCCCGAGCTGCTTGGTCGAAACGATGCCGACCGCCGCGAACGCCTCGTTGATCTCGACCAGGTCGAGGTCGGCGGGCGAGATGCCCTCCTTGGCGCAGGCGGCCTTGATGGCGTTGGACGGCTGCTCGTGCAGGGAGGCGTCGGGGCCCGCGACGACGCCGTGGGCGCCGATCTCCGCGATCCACTCGAGGCCCAGCTCCTCGGCCTTGGCCTTGCTCATCACCACGACGGCCGCGGCGCCGTCGGAGATCTGCGACGCCGAACCCGCGGTGATGGTGCCGTCCGCGGCGAACGCCGGGCGCAGCTTGCCGAGCGACTCGGCCGTGGTGTCCGCGCGGACACCCTCGTCCGTGCTGAACAGGATCGGGTCGCCCTTGCGCTGCGGGATCGCGACCGGCGCGATCTCCTGCTCGAAGACGCCGTTCCCGGCGGCCTTCGCGGCGAGCTGGTGCGAACGCGCGGAGAACGCGTCCTGCTCCTCGCGCGTGACGCCGTAGCGGCCGTTGTACTTCTCGGTCGACGAGCCCATCGCGACCTGGTCGAACGCGCAGAACAGGCCGTCGTGCGCCATGTGGTCCTGCAGCGTCACGTCGCCGTACTTGAACCCGCCGCGCGACTTCGGCAGCAGGTGCGGCGCCTGGGTCATCGACTCCTGGCCACCCGCGACGACGACGTCGAACTCACCCGCGCGGATGAGCTGGTCCGCCAACGCGATGGCGTCGATGCCGGACAGGCACACCTTGTTGATGGTCAGCGCTGGCACGCTCATCGGGATGCCGGCGGCCACCGCGGCCTGACGGGCGGGAATCTGGCCCGCACCGGCGGTGAGCACCTGCCCCATGATCACGTACTGCACCTGCTCGGGAGCCACGCCCGCGCGTTCCAGTGCCGCCTTGATCGCGACGCCGCCGAGCTGGGCGCCGGAGAAATCCTTGAGCGATCCGAGCAGTCGCCCCATCGGGGTGCGCGCCCCGGCGACGATCACGGAACCGGACACAGCTGCCTCCATGGAAGAGCGAACGGTCGTTAACTAGGCACCATACCTGTGGCTACTGGGCGGTAATCGTGTGAGACCCCGCACAGGAGCACCTGCACCGATCAGGTAGTTACCCTTCCCCGCTATGAACGCAGACATCGCTCGATTCGTGACCGCGATCGACCATGTGGGCATCGCGGTGCCCGACCTCGACGTGGCGATCGCGTTCTACCGCGACAACTTCGGTCTCGAGGTCGCTCACGAAGAGGTGAACGAGGAGCAGGGCGTGCGCGAGGCGATGCTGCACGCGCCCGGCGACCACGACGGCACCGCGATCCAGCTGCTGGCGCCGCTCAACGAGGACTCCACGATCGCCAAGTTCATCGGGCGCTCCGGCCCCGGCCTGCAGCAGCTCGCCTACCGGGTGTCCGATGTGGACGTCGCCGCGGACGCGCTGCGGGCGAAGGGCCTGCGCCTGCTCTACGACAACGCCCGCCGCGGCACGTCGAACAGCCGCGTCAACTTCGTGCACCCCAAGGACGCGGGCGGCGTGCTCATTGAGCTGGTCGAGCCAGCAGCGCACTAGCCACGAACGTCAGCTCGCGGTCGATCGGGTCGTCCTCGTCGCTGTGCCGTGCCACCGAGTGCCGGTAGCTCACGGCCAGCGCGAGGAGTGCCGCGGCCGCCTCGACGTCCTTGATCGCCACCGCCGCCCCGCCCGCGGCGAGGATGACCTGTTTGATCTGCGCCGCAACGTTGTCGTAGCGCGCCTGCATGGCGTCGCGAACAGCCGAATGCGTATCCGCTTCACGCCACAGCAGGTGCGACAGCAACGGTGAGGCGTTCAGGCGCGCGTCAAGTGCCGCGACCAGCCGTCTGAGCGATTCGGCGATGTCTCCGACCACTACGACCCTGCGGTGGTCGACCGTGCTGTCCGGCAGTCGTGCGACGAGCGCGGCCAGCAGGTCTCTCTTGCGGTTGAAGTAGTAGTGCACCAGGCCTTTGGGCACGCCGGCGCGTTCGGCGATGCGCGAGGTCGGGGTGGCGTCGAAGCCGGAGTCGGCGAACAGCTCCTCGGCCGCGGCCAGGATGCGTTCCTTGGCCGAGTCCTCCACGCGTTCCTCCACGGGTGTGTGGGCCCAAGACGCTCCTGGGCCCACAGGTTTCCTGGCTGATCAGTGCGGTTGCGCCGCGGCCGAGTGTGCGGCATTCGCGGCGGGCATTGCCAGTGCCCCCGCGGCAACGGTGAGAACGCCACCGATCCAGGACGCCCACGAGGCGGCCATCATGTCGGTGTAGCCCATCACCCACGGCGAGATGAACAGCAGTGCTCCGAGCACCATCTGCACGTACTCCCCGTAGATCATCGCGGGCATGGCGAGGTCGACGAGTCCGTCGATCGCGATGAGCGCGCCGAGCACGATCATCGTCCACATGGCCGCGTTCGAGGTGTCCACTGCGAGCGGAGAGAGCAGCACCAGCACGCCGATAGCCACCTCGGCCCAGTCCTGCCACCTGGTCCACGCCTTGGTCATCTCCACACACCTCCTCCTTCTCGGACACCTCCATGCTCCGCTTGGTCGGCCGCCCGGTCAAGAAACTTCAGTGGAATCCCTCACAGGCGTGATTCTGGATCGTTTACTGGTCGGTAACCTCCGGCAACCTGCGACGATCCCTCACTAGGGAAGGAATGCCGCCGTGCAGAAGATCCTTGACGCGATCCTGGCCGAAGAGCTGGACGCGATCGGTTCCTTGGACGTTCCGGAGAGCTATCGGGGCGTGACCGTGCACGCGGACGAGGCCGACATGTTCTCGGGCCTCGAGACGAGGGACAAAGACCCTCGCAAGTCGCTGCACATCGACGAGGTCGCGACGCCCGAGCTCGGTCCGGGCGAGGCGCTCGTGGCCGTCATGGCCTCCGCGATCAACTACAACACCGTGTGGACCTCGATCTTCGAGCCGGTGTCCACGTTCGGGTTCCTGAAGAAGCTGGGCGGCCGTCACAACCTGCCGTACCACGTCGTGGGCTCGGACCTGGCCGGTGTCGTGGTGCGGGTCGGTCCCGGCGTCACCGCGTGGAAGCCGGGCGACCGCGTCGTCGCGCACTGTCTGGACGTGCCTCTGGAGGCGCCGGACGGGCACAACGACACGATGCTCGACCCGCAGCAGCGGATCTGGGGCTTCGAGACGAACTTCGGTGGTCTCGCCGACCTCGCGCTGGTGAAGTCGAACCAGCTGATGCCGATGCCCAAGCACCTCACGTGGGAGGAAGCGGCGTCGCCCGGTCTGGTCAACTCCACCGCGTACCGGCAGCTGGTCTCGACCAACGGCGCCAACATGAAGCAGGGCGACACGGTCCTGATCTGGGGTGCGTCCGGCGGTCTGGGCTCGTACGCCACGCAGTTCGCGCTCAACGGTGGCGCGACGCCGATCTGCGTCGTCTCCTCGCCGGAGAAGGCGGAGATCGTCCGGTCCATGGGCGCCGAGCTGATCATCGACCGTTCCGCCGAGGGCTACAAGTTCTGGAAGGACGAGCACGAGCAGGACCCGCGCGAGTGGAAGCGGTTCGGCGCGCGCATCCGCGAGCTGACCGGTGGCGAGGACCCGGACATCGTGTTCGAGCACCCCGGCCGCGAGACGTTCGGCGCGTCGGTGTTCGTTGCGCGCAAGGGCGGCAAGATCGTGACGTGTGCGTCGACCTCCGGGTACATGCACCAGTACGACAACCGCTACCTGTGGATGAACCTGAAGAGCATCATCTCCTCGCACTTCGCGAACTACCGCGAGGCGTGGGAGGCGAACCGCTTGATCGCCAAGGGAAAGATCCACCCGACAGTGTCCAAGGTGTACTCGTTGGACGAAACGGGCCAGGCCGCGCACGACGTCCACCGCAACGCGCACCAGGGCAAGGTCGGCGTGCTGTGCCTTGCCCCGGAAGAGGGTCTTGGTGTGCTGGATCACGAACTGCGCGCACAACACCTCACGGCCATCAACCGATTCCGGGGTGTGTGACCTTCCGGGGTTACCCGAACGGGTAGCGTGAGGGGCATGGGCCTCGCCGACGACCGTGACCTCGTCCCACTGGGATCCGGCTTCGACATCGTCAAGCGCGGGTATGACCGCAACCAGGTCGAGGATCATCTCGAACGCCTCGACTCGGACCTGCGACTGCTCGCCGCGGACCGCGATGCCGCCGTGTCCCAGACGTCCGATTTGGCGCGCCAGCTGGAAGCCGCGCGCTCGGAGATGACCGAGCTGCGCAACCAGGTCGAGCGCCTGTCACTGCCGCCGACGACGCTGGAGGGGCTCTCCGAGCGCCTCCAGCGCATGCTGCGGCTGGCCCAGGACGAGGCCAACGAGATCAAGGCCCGTGCCGAAGCGGAGGGCGGGCACATCCGCGCCAAGGCGGAAGCCGACGCGGGTGTGCTCCGCCAGCGCTACGAGAAGCTGATCGCCGAACTCGACGAACGCCGTGCGGCCATGGAGGCCGAGCACAAGGGCGTTCTCGAGAAGGCACGCGCGGAGGCCGAGAAGATCGTCTCCGAGGCCGAGGCGTCCGCCCGCAAGATCGCCGACGAGTCCGAGGCGCGCCGCGTGACCGTCGAGGAGGACTTCGAGATCGCGATGGCCGCCCGCCGCAGCGAGGCGATGGCCACCCTCGCCGCCCAGGAAGCGAACTCCAAGGCCGAAGCCGACCGCCGCACGCGCGAGGCCGCCGAGGAAGCCGCCCGAGTCCGCGCGGCGATCGCCCAGGAACAGACCACGTCGAAGGCCGAGGCCGAGCGTCGCATCCGCGAGGCCACCGAAGAGGCCAACCGCCGCCGCCACGACTCGATCACCGAGGCCACTGCCCGCATCCAGGAAGCCACGGACGAGTCGAACCGCCGCGTCCGCGAGGCCACCGAGGAAGCCAACCGCCGCACCACCGCCGCCACGCAGCGCGTCGACCAGCTCCGCAACCTCCGCAACCGCCTCTCGCACCAGCTGCACAACGTGCGGACGGCGCTGCAGGAGGTCGTGCCGCTGCTCGACCCGGTGGAGGAGCACGAGTCCGCGGCTCCGGTGCCCGCCCAGGCCGCGCCCCAAGACCAGGCACAGCCCCAGGCCGCTCCGCCCGCGGCACCGGCTGCGGCCCAGCCCGCCGCGCCGCCTGCACCGACCCAGTCCGCGGCACCGCAGGCCACGCCCGCCGCACCGCCTGCCGCACCCGCTCCGGCCCAGCCCGCCGCGCCGCAGGCCACGCCCGCCGCGCCGAACAAAGCCGGTGACGCGCCTCAGGTCGACGGTCCCACGGCCAATCTCAAGCGCCCGCAGCCTGCCAAGAAGGCCTGACAGCGCAACGACGAACAGCACCACGAACCCGCGCGATGCCAAGCTGACGCAGGGGCCCCCTCAGGGGGTCCCCTGATTCAATTATCCCAGCCGGCACCGACAATTTTCGCGTCCCCGCAGGTCAGCAACTGATCTCGTAGACCGCCGGCATCGGCATGTCCCGGCAGAACTCCCACTCCACGTCCTGCCCGGCCGCGATCAACGCCCGCGCCAAGAACGTCCCGTGCGACCCCACCACTACGGTCGAGCCCGGATACTCCACAGCAATCCGCGCGATCGCCTTCCCAGCCCGCTCAGTCAGCTGATCCAGGCTCTCCCCCGCCCCGTGCGCAAACCCGGGATGAGCCCAGCTGTAGGTGTAGAGCACCTCCCAGTCCGCGCTCGGCACCAGCCCCGACTCCCACTCACGCAGCTCCGGCCACGTCGTCACCGCCAGCCCCAGCACCTCGGCGGCCGGCGCGACGGTCTGCACCGCGCGCCGCTGCGGACTCGACAACACCGCCACCGGCGCGAACTGGACCAGACGCGGCGCCAACGCCTGAGCCGCCGCCTGTCCGTCCGCGCTCAAGGGTCGCTCGTCGAAGTCTGGGGAGCCTGGCCTCGGCCGCACGGAATCTGCATGGCGCACTAATACGATTCGGGTGGTCACACCACTCATCATGGGGGAAATGATGTTCGTGAGGTCATTGGGCGACGGGGCCGAGCTGCGCCCGTTGGAACCGTGGCAGGCAGAGGAGTTCTTCGCGCACATCGAGCGCGGCAGGGACTTCATCGGGCAGCACATCGCGTTCGCCGACGCGGCGAAAGATCTCGACGGCGCGCGGAACCTGCTGCAGCGCTACGCGGACAAGGCGGCGGGTGACGCCGCGCGGATCTGCGGGATCTGGCTCGACGACAAGCTGGTCGGCGGCGTGATGCTGCGCGAGATGGACGTGAAGCAGGCGCGGACCGAGGTCGGGTGCTGGCTGGAGCCGGCGGCCACCGGCAAGGGGCTGATCACGCGGGCGGCGCGGGTCCTGATCGACTGGGCGATTCGCGAGCGCGGCATGCATCGGGTTGAGTGGCTGGTGTCGTCGGAGAACGCGCCCAGCATCGCGGTCGCGCGACGGCTCGGGATGACCAAGGACGGAGTGCTGCGCTCGTACTTCCTGCACCGCGGGGTCCGCCAGGACCTCGAGGTGTGGTCGGTGCTGGCGCCGGAGTGGGAGAGCTGATGGATCTGGTGCTGCTGCACGCCTTTCCGCTCGACGCACGGATGTGGGCCGTGCCGGGCGCGCTCACGCCGGACCTCCGCGGACACGGCGAACCGAACCTCGACACGCTCGCGAGTCAGGTCATCGCCGCGCTGCCGAGTGAGAAGGTCGTGCTCGGCGGCTGCTCGATGGGCGGCTACGTCGCGATGGCGGTGGTGAGGCAGGCGCCGGAACGAGTGAAAGGTCTGGTTTTCGTCGACACCAAGCACACCGCGGACGCGCCCGAGGCAGTCAAGACCCGGCACGCGATGGCCGACCGGGTGGAACGCGAGGGTGTCGGCGAGTGGCTCGTCGAGGCGATGCTGCCGAACCTCGTCGGCCCGAACGCCTCGGACACCGCGAAAGCGTTGGTGCGCACCATGATCCTGGATCAGCGCGCCGAGGACGTGGCGTGGTGGCAGCGAGCCATGGCGAAGCGGCCAGACTCCACGGACGTGCTGGAGACGCTGGACGTCCCGTCGCTCGTCCTCGTCGGCGAGCACGACAAGCTCACGCCTCCCGACGTGGCCGCGAAGCTCGCGGTGACGCTGAAGCACGCGACGAGCGAACGGATCGAGGACTCGGGCCACCTGCCGCCGGTCGAGCAGCCCGAGGAGTTCCGCGCCCGGCTGGACCGGTGGCGCGAGCAGGTGAGCCTCTAGTGGTGTGGCCTGGAAGGTTGCCGGGGGAATTCGCGGTCAGACGGGTGCATCGTGGTGCCGCCCCCGCGTCCTCATACCGGAGTCGTATGGGGGCGTGGGGGCGGTGCCGCGAGGCGCCCTGCTGAGCGTGAATTACCTCGCCAACGTTCCAGGACGCGCCACTAACCCGAGGTCACCAGCGTCGCGCGGTCGGGCCACGCCGGCCGCGCGAGTCCCAGCACGCCTGGTGCCAGTGCCTGCGCTCCTCGATCGAACCCGTCTCCTGCGCCGGCCACGCCACGACGTGCGGGGTGCCGGGGCGGATCTCGTGGTCGCAGCCGGGGCAGCGGTAGGTCTTCTGCGCCTGCGCGCCCGAAATGGCGCGCACCAGCCACTCGCCGTCCGGGCCCGACTCGGCGCGCGCCCAGCCGACGCCGCCACCGAGGGGCCGGGAGTCTTCGTTCTTGGGCGCGTTACGACGTGGCACGGCACCACGGTAACCGCTCGTAGAATCAGCCCGTGCCGACCTACGAGTTCCGTTGCCGAACCTGCGACGACACCTTCGAGCTGCAGCGTCCGATGAGCGAGTCGTCCGCGCCGGCGAGCTGTCCCGACGGTCACCCCGACACGGTCAAGCTGCTGTCGATGGCCGGAATCAGCGGTACTCAGCAGCAGCCACAGGGTGGTGGCGGCGGCTGTTGCGGTGGAGGGTGCTGCGGATCCTGAGCACGTACAGCACGCTGGCGACGAGCAACGCGGCGGCGAGCGGAACGTGCAGCGCCACCAGGTGGAAGACACCGAGGAACACCTGAGCGGTGACCAGCGCCAGGAAGCCCGCCGCGTACCAGATCGGCCGAGGTGACCCGCCGCCCGGCCGCCACGCGAGCACCGCGACGACGACGTGGGCGACCGTCACGACCCACAGCGTGTACGAACCGGCGCTGTGCAGGACGTGGCCGTACGGGAGGGTCATCCGCAGTCCCGCGGTGATCGACTGGGCGAAGACGAGCGCGGTCTGCAGAACGACGGTGGCGTGCAGGAGTCTCATGACGCCTCTGACGAGACAGCTGCCCGGAATGTGACCGGCGCTGAGATCGTCAGGACGTCTCGCGGTCGATCAGCACCTCGGCGACCTTGCGACCCTGGTCGCAGACGGTGCCGAACTTGCCGGACGAGTCGATGATGATGATTCCGAGCCCACCGCCGTCGTACGGCACGACGAGGACGCACGACGGTTCGACGTCCTGCTCGTCGGAGCGGTCGAGGTAGGTGACCTTGTGGCCCTTCACGTCCCAGTCACCGGTGGTGCGCTCGATCGTGATCTGCCGGCCCTCGCGGAACCGCAGGGAGACACCGACCTCGAAGTTGTCGATCTTCGTGGTCCAGCGGCACGACTGGTCGAACGTCGAGTCGTAGTTGATCTGGGTGGGCGGCGTCTCGGCCTTCGCGCCGGGGTAGGGCAGGTCCGTCCACTTGAGCTTCGCGCAGACGCCCTGGACCTCACCGTCGATCGGCGCGGTCTGCGGGTCGGGCTCCTCGGAGGCGCTCGGATCGGTCGAGCCCTGCTGGTCGAACGGCGACGCCGCGTCGAGGGGTGCCTGCGCGACCGGCCTGCCCTCGGTGACCGTCCTGGCACAGCCGGACGCGAGCACGAGGACAGCCAACAGGAGCACCAGTCGACGCATGACACCACCATGCCAGACGGGACATGGTGCTCCTGTTAGCGGCTCACGAGTAGTCGCGGAATCCCTTGCCGGTCTTGCGGCCGAGGCGGCCCGCCGTGACCAGGTGCTCCAGCAACGGCGCCGGCGCGAACCCGGGCTCGCGGAACTCCATGTAGAGCGTGCGCTGGATCGCCAGCGACACGTCCAGGCCCACGACGTCCAGCAGCGCGAACGGTCCCATCGGCAGACCGCAGCCGACCTTCATCGCGTTGTCGATGTCGTCGGCCTCGGCGTAGTGGGCCTCCAGCATCTTCACCGCGTCGTTGAGGTACGGGAAGAGCAGCGCGTTGACGATGAAGCCCGCCACGTCGCCGCAGTGCACCGGGCGCTTGCCGAGGTCGAGGCAGATCTTGCGGGCCGTCGCGACGACGTCCGCGCCCGTCGAGATCGTCTCGACGATCTCCACCAGCTTCATGACCTGCGCCGGGTTGAAGAAGTGCAGGCCGACGACGTCCTCGGGCCTGCTGGTCGCGGCGGCGATCTCGATGACCGGCAGCGAGGACGTGGTCGTCGCGAGCACCGCGCCGGGCTTGCACACCTCGTCGAGCGCCGCGAAGACCTCCTTCTTGATCCCGATCTCCTCGGCCACCGCCTCGACGATCAGGTCGCAGTCCGCGAGCTCGACGAACTCGACGGCGGGCGTGATGCGTGCCAGCGTCGCGTCCCGGTCGGCTTCGGCCAGCTTGCCCTTGGACACCGCGCGGTCCAGCGACTTCCGCGCCGCGCCGATCGCCTTCTCGGCCTTGTCCAGAGTGCGGGCGCGCAGCACGACGTCGTACCCGCGCTTCGCGAACACCTCCGCGATGCCGGTCGCCATCGTGCCCGTGCCGATGACACCCACCCGCTGGATCTCGCGCGCCGGCACGGCACTGTCCACTTCGGACGGTGTCTGCGCGTCCTTGACGACGACCGGCGAGTCCGGCCCGTCGTAGGTGTAGAAGCCGCGCCCGGTCTTGCGTCCGAGCAGGTTCGCCGTGATCATCTGCTTGAGCAGCGGCGCCGGCGCGTGCAACCGGTTGCGCGACTGGTGGTACATCGTGTCGAGGATCTCGTACGCGGTGTCGAGACCGATGAGGTCCAGCAACGCCAACGGACCCATCGGGTAGCCGCAGCCGTAACGCATGGCGGCGTCCAGGTCCTCACGCGTCGCGTACTTGGACTCCAACATCTTCACCGCGTGGTTGAGGTACGGGAACAGCAACGCGTTCGCGATGAAGCCCGCCCTGTCACCGATCACGACCGGCGACTTGCCCAGCCGCTCGGTGAACGCGACCACGTCCGTGATGACGTCCGGCTCGGTGACGACCGTGCGCACGACCTCGACCAGCTTGAGGACCTGCGTGGGGTTGAAGAAGTGCAGGCCCACGACCTTGCCGGGACGCTGGGTGACCACGCTGATCTCGGTGATCGACAGGCTCGAGGTGTTCGACGCGATGATCGCCTCGGGCTTGAGGATCTCGTCCAGCTGCTTGAAGATCCCGGTCTTGAGCTCGACGCTCTCCGGCACGGCCTCGATGACCAGGTCGCAGTCCGCGAGGGTGGTGAGGTCGAGCGAGGTCGACACGCGGCTGTGCAGCGCGGTGTTCTCGGCCTCCGTGAGCTTCTCGCGCTTCACGGCCCGCTTCGTCGAGTGCTCCAGGTGCCCGAGGCCGCGCTCGACGCCCGCCGCGTCGACCTCCACCACCTTCACCGCAAGCCCGGTGCGCGCGAGTACCTCCACGATGCCCGCGCCCATGGTTCCGAAGCCGACGACTCCGACGGTGTTGATCTCGCGCGCCACTGCAGACCTCCCTGCGGGGTAAAACGTGGGGTAGAGCGTGGGCTACCAAGGAGTAACTTGCGGGCGACTATGCCACTCCCGGCAGGTACGGGCTCCGTGAGCTTCGCCATCAGGATCGAAACAGTTATCGGTCTAGGAAACGGCTAGAAGCTGCGTTGGCGCAGGTTCACCTGGGTGGGGGAACGTCGGGATTGGGCCGACCGGGATGGGTTGAGCAGCGCGCGTTCCAGCGAGAAAACCCGCAGTGCGCCGGGCAAGTGCGCGTTCCAGCCCGAAACGCGACCCAGACGAGCCCGGCCCGCTCGCCCCGGCCGCGACAACCTCGGAGTCGAGCCAACCGGAGCGAGCTGGACAGCGCACGCTCCAGCCACAAACCCGACCAGGTCGAGTCCAGCCCGGTCGACCTGGCCACGGATACGTCGGAGCCGCGCCGAACAGAGCGGGGCCGGGCAGCGCAGGCTCCAGCCCGAACCCGACCAGACGAGTCCGGCGCCTTGCATCGGGCGTGTCACATCCCGTGCGAGACGCAACCACGCGGGCCGCCTAGCCTCGGCAACCGCGCGGGACGCCTAGCTCGGCAACCGCGCGGGACGCCTTGCCCCGTGCCTCGTGCGCCTACCTCCTCGAGCGTGCGGTCAGTCGTCGAACCCCCTCTCCGCCAGCTCCTCGATCCGCCGGACCGCCTCCCCCGCGTCCTTGCCCGTCGCCACCACGGTGATCGACTTGCCGCCCGGCGCGCTCAACCCCATCAACGCCAGGACGCTCGCCGCGCTCGCCTCCTCGTCGCCGTAGCGAACCACGACGTCGGCATCCAGTTCGGCGACGGTGCGTGCCAGCAGGGCGGCCGGGCGGGCGTGCAGGCCTACGTCGTTGGTCAGCAGGACCTCGGCCGACACCGCGTCCTGCACCAAGTGCAGGGCGGGGCGGCTCGGGGTGGCCGCCGGGGTGTCGCCGGACGCTCGCTCGGCGGCCTCGGCCACGTCGGCCTGGGAGGCGCCGCCCTGGGCTGCCACGGCTGCGGCCACCGCGCCTTCCACCATTGGCGCGTCCACCACGGTGTAGCGGGACGGGTCGTCGGCCGATTCGACTGCCATTTCGGCGGTCATCTTGGCGCTGCCCAGGTCGTAGAGGACCACTACGCCCTCACCGGAGTCCGCGTCTGCCAGAGCTTCGACGACCGAGCCGTAGTCGGTGCCGAGGGTGCCTTCCTCGGTGCCGCCCACGGGGAGCACCGCGACGTCCGGGGCCATCTGGCCGGCGAGTTCGGCCACGCCGTTGGCGAGCATGTCGCTGTGCGAGACGATCACCAGGCCCACGCGGCCGGTGCTGGAGGCCGCGGTCATGCCTTGGCCGCCGCGTCCGCGAAGGCGCGCAACAGAAGCGCTGTCGAGCGGGCGCCCGGGTCGAGGTGGCCCGCGCTGCGCTCGCCCAGGTAGGAGGCGCGGCCCTTGCGCGCCACCATCGGCACCGTCGACTCCGCGCCTTCGGCCGCCGCGTCGGCCGCCGCGGACAACACCGCCGCCACCGAACCGTCCACGGATTCCGCGGCGGCCACGGCCGGGGTCAGGGCGTCGACCATCGTCTTGTCGCCCACCACGGCCTTGCCGCGCGCCACCACGCCGGCCAGGGCGGCTTGCAGGGCTTTGGCGACGGCCTCGCAGTCGAGCTCGGCCGCGTCGCCCACCGCGGCCGAGGCTCGCAGGAAAGCCGTGCCGTACAAGGGGCCCGCCGCGCCGCCGACCGTGGAGATCAGGGTGGTGGCCACCAGCTTCAGGGCCTTGCCGGGCGAGGTCGGCTCCTCACTGTCCAAACGGGACAGCACCGCGGTGAAGCCGCGCCTCATGTTCTCGCCGTGGTCCGCGTCGCCGATCGCCTGGTCGAGGCGCACCAGCTCGTCGCGGTGCTCCTGCACGACGGTGGCTGCCAGGCGCAGCGCCGCCACGACGTCGGACGCCGTGCACCCCACGTCAGACTCCCCAGCGCAGGGCGGGCGTGTGGACCGGCTCGTCCCACAAGGAGATCATCTCGTCGTCCAGCTTCAACAGCGTGAGACTCATGCCCTGCATCTCCAGACTGGTGATGTACGGGCCGACCAGCCTGCGTTCCACCGTGATCCCCCGATCCGCCAGCAGCTCTTCCGCGATGCCGTGCGCCAAGTACAGCTCTATCAACGGAGTTCCGCCCATCGAGTTGGTGAACAGCAGCACGCGGTCACCGGCGGCGAACGGCAGGTCCTCCAAGATCGGATCGAGCAACGCCGACACCATCTCGGAGGCGGACCCGGTCTTCACGCGCGCACGGCCCGGCTCGCCGTGGATGCCGATGCCGATCTCCATCTCGTCGTCGGCCAGGGTGAAGCTCGGCTCGCCCACGTGCGGCACCGTGCACGCGGTCAGCGCCAGGCCCATCGACCGCACCGACGAGATCACCCGCTGGGCCAGCGCCTCGCACGCGGCGAGATCGTCGCCGCGTTCGGCGGCCGCTCCCACGATCTTCTCCAGCAGGACGGTGCCGCCGACACCGCGCCGACCGGCCGTGTACAGCGAGTCCTTCACCGCCACGTCGTCGTCGATCACGACGCTGCGGACCTCGGACTCGGCCATCTCGCCCGCGGTCTCGAAGTTCAGCACGTCGCCGGTGTAGTTCTTCACGATCAGCAGCGCGCCGGCGCCGCCGTCCGTGCGAGCGACGGCGTCGAGCACCTGGTCCGGTGTCGGCGAGGTGAAGACGGCGCCCGGACAGGCAGCGTCGAGCATGCCTCGCCCGACGAACCCGCCGTGCAGCGGTTCGTGGCCGGACCCGCCACCCGAGATGATCGCGACCTTCCCCCGCACCGGAGCGTCCGCGCGCACCACGACCGCCGGGTCGAAGTGCACGGACAACAGATCGGGATGGGCAGCCTGCATTCCCCGCAGCGCGTCCTGAACCACGGTTTCCGGATCATTGATGATCTTCTTCATCGAAGAGCCCTCCCGATCGGCGGTGACCGTGTTCCTTCTTACTCCGGGGGTCTGACACTCGGAACGGGCAAACGACCCCGGTACCGTTAGCCTGCCCTAAGAAATGCAGGTCAGCATTACTGCGAGTAGCGGAGGAACCACGTCGTGTCGAAGAGAGCAGCGCTGCTCGTCGCAGTCGCCCTGACCTTGACCGCCTGCGGCCCGAGCACGCCGGACAAGCCCACGGTCGCGCAGGGCGGCGCGGACTTCGGCAAGGCCACGCAACTGAGCAACGGCTTCGGCACCGAGGCCAAGCCGGGCGAGTTCCCCCGCACGATCAAGCACGCGATGGGCGAGACCAAGCTCGAGAAGAAGCCCGAACGGGTGATCGTGCTCGACACCGGCGAGCTCGACAACGTCGTCGCCCTCGGCATCAAGCCCGTCGGCATCGCCTACACGGACGGCTCCCCGACCATGCCGTCCTACGTCGGTGACAAGGGCGGCACTCCGGAGAACGTGGGCACGATCAACAACCTGAACCTCGAGGCGATCACCAAGCTCAACCCGGACCTGATCCTGGGTTCGAAGCTGCGCGCCGAGGCCCAGTACCCGAAGCTCTCCGCGATCGCCCCGACAGTCTTCTCCGTGCGTCCCGGCTACGTGTGGAAGGAGAACTTCCTCCTCAACGCCGCCGCGCTCGACCGCCAGGCCGACGCCGCGAAGATGCTCGAGGACTACACGAACAAGGCCACCGAGACCGGCAACGCCATCGAGAAGAAGCTCGGCGTCCGCCCGACCGTCACGGCCCTGCGCTTCATGCCCGGCAAAATCCGCCTGTACGCCAAGAAGTCCTTCATCGGCACGATCCTGATCGACGCCAAGATCGGCCAGCCGACCCCGTCCCAGGTGGACGACCTGGCCGCCGAGGTCAGCACGGAGGAGATCGGCAAGGCCGACGGCGACTTCATCCTCTACTCGACCTACGGCGACGCCGCCAAGACCGCGCAGCCGGACGTGCTCGGCGGCAAGCTGTGGAGCGGCCTCAACGCCGTCAAGGCCGGCAAGGCCAAGCCGGTGCTCGACGAGACCTACTTCCTCGGCCTCGGCGTGCTCTCCGCGAACGTGGTCCTCGACGACCTCAAGACCCAGCTCGGCGCCTGATCAACGCCCGAAGAGGAGGCGGGCGAGCCGCAACATCTGCTTGCCCGCCAGCGACGACCGGTCGAACGTCGTCATGTTGAGCAGCGCCTTGAACCGCTGCTTCGTCACGGCCTTCGGGTAGGCGAACTCGCGCAGCCCGTCCTCGCCGTGGATGCGCCCGAACCCGGAGTCGCCCACGCCACCGAACGGCAGCCCGGGGATCGCCGCGTAGGTCAGCACCGCGTTGACCGACACCATGCCGACCCGCAGCTCCCGCGCCAGCTCCTCGCCGCGCGACTTCGAGAACACCGCCGCACCGAGCCCGTACTTCGACTGGTTCGCCAGCCGCACGCCCTCGAGCGCGTTCGGCACCCGGTTGATCACCACGGTCGGCCCGAAGGTCTCCTCGGTGATCGCCAGCGAGTCCTCCGGCACGTCCGTCAGCACGACCGGCTCGACGTACGGCGGCCTGATCGACTCCGGTCCACCGACCAGCGCCCTGCCACCGCGGTCCAGCGCGTCCTGCACGTGCTCGCGGATGATCTCCACCTGCGACGGCATCGTGATCGGCCCGAGGTTCGCGTTCGGCTCGCCGCCCGGCTTGAGCCTGAGCGCCCGCTTCACGGCGATCTCGATGAACTCGTCAGCAACGTCCTCGGCCACGTACACGCGCTCGACGCCCGCGCACGTCTGGCCGGCGTTCGACACCGCACCCCACATCGCGGCCTCGGCAGCCGCGGTGAGGTCCGCGTCGGAGTCGACGATCAGCGCGTCCTTGCCACCGCACTCGACCAGCACCGGCGTGAGCGTCGCGGCACACGCGGCCATGACCTTCTTGCCCGTCCGCGTGGAGCCCGTGAACGCGAGCTTGTCGACGCCGGACGTGCACAGCGCCGCGCCCGTCTCGCCGAAGCCCGTGACGACCTGGAACACCGGGTACTCCGGCACGGCCTCGGAGAACGTCGACGCGAGGAACGTGCCCACACCCGGCGTGAACTCGGACGGCTTGAACACCACGGCGTTGCCCGCGGCCAGCGCGTACGAGATCGAGCCCATCGGCGTGTGCGCGGGGTAGTTCCACGGCCCGATGACGCCGATGACGCCCAACGGCCGGTACTCCAGCGTCGCGGCGTGGTTGAACATCAGCATGCCCGCGGAGACACGGCGCTTGCCCAGCACACGACCCGCATGGCGCGAGGCCCAGTGCAGGTGGTCCATGACCAGCGCGATCTCGACACGGGAGTCGTCGGCGGGCTTGCCGGTCTCCGAGCTGATCAACGCGACGAACTCGTCGGCACGTTTCGACAGCACCCTGCGCCACGCGTCCAGCTTGGTCTTGCGGCCCTCGAAACCGAGGCCGGCCCACCACGCGGAAGCCTCACGCGCCGAGGACACCGCTTCCCCGACCTCGGCCGCCGTGTGGATGGGGTGATGCGCGACGACCTCACCCGTGCGCGGGTCCAGTGATGCGAACCGCCGCTGCTCGCCATCAGCCGACAGCGCGCTGTCCGAAGCGGTCTGCGTCATGGGCCCTCCCGGGTACTCGCCAGTAACCTCGACACTAACGCGTACTTGAAAAACTTTCAGCCCCCGCCTGGCCCCCGTCAGGCGGCAGGCAGGCTGGGAAGAACCGCCTTGGCGAACGCCTGCGCCGCCTGGCAACGGTCCAGCTGTTTGTCCTTCGACGCTCCTACCTGGAACTCCACGATCTCACCCGCGTCACTGCCGTCCTTCGTGCGGACCACGATCAGCTCGCAGGTCGGGAACGGACCGTCCTTGAGCACCTGGTAGCCCTTCGCGCCGCCGCCCAGATCGACCTCGGCGGAGTTGCTGTCGAACTTACCGTCCTTCGGGATGCGCGCCGTCTTGAACTCGATCTGCATCTGCGCGCTCTGCCCCGTCCACGAGCACTGGTGCAGACCGAACGCCAGCGACCGCGGCGACGCACCGAGCACCGGCGCGAGTGTCGCTTTGTCGACAATCGTGCACGGGTCGACCTCGACCGGCGACCCCTTGGGCGGGGTGTACTTCTGCGGGTTGCCCCGGAGCTTGCGGACGGCGCCCTCGAGCACCTTGCGGCCCGGCTCGCACGGTTCGGCCACCGCCTGGTCGCCGGTGCCGGTGGACAATTGGATCCGCACGGCCTGGGCCGGGCTCTCCTGAGTCACCGCGGTCACGAAGCACGACGAGCTCAGCTTCTGCTCACTGCTCTTGAGCCCGGCGACCTGCTTGGTCGCGTTCTTCACGTCCAGGGACGTCAGCGAGTAGCCGATGTCGACCGTGACGTTGAGGGTCTTGCCCGCCTTGTCCTTCATGTAGTTCGAGCAGCGCGTGTAGTTGCTGCTCGTGTACTTCGACGGCGTGCCGACCGTCTGCAGCAGGTCCTTGTCGATCAACGCGCACGGGTTCACCAGCCGCAACCGCTCCGCCGCGAACGCCGGGTCGACCGGCTTGCCCGGCTGCGCGGACGACTTGGTCGACGGATCGGTCGAGCCCGCCTCCGCGCCCGCCTGCACGGTGCGGCGCGTCGAGTGGGACTTGGCGAGCCCGGGACCCGTCGTACAGCCGGCCACGAGCAGAGCGGCGGCGGCGACCACGGCCATGGCACGCGCGGCACGAAAACGGAGCACGACGTGCACGGTAGCGACCTTCGCACGCCTTCGTGGGTGGTACCCCGAGTTACCCGGTGGCACATGTCACCCAGCGCTACGGGAACGATTCAGAAGATCAACGCGCTGTACCTGGTGAAGACCCCGAGAGAAGGAGAAACGTGGTTAACCGAATTCGCCGCGCATTCAACTGGCTCGACGCGTGGACGATCGAGGCCTTCAACCCTGTTTACCCAGGTCGTCCGCAGTCGTAGCCGTTTTCGCGAACTGAGGCCGCACCGTCGCCCACACGGCGAACACCGCCGACAGCACCGCCATGGCGATGCCGGCCCACAGGTTGATGTTGACCCCTTCGGCCTTCTCCAGGTCGGCGTCGGTGGTGAAGCCGAGCCCGATGACGACCAGTACGACGCCGTACAGGCCGAAGAGGAAAGCGATGATCAGTCGCAGGTCGAACAACCGCATGACGGCCTCCCTCAGCCGAAGACGATGTAGAGAACGGTCGTCAGCGCCAGCACTCCGCCGCCGAGCAGGGCGGGCGAGCGGTACCAGCCCGCGTCCTCGCCGGTGGTGGAGTGCGAGCGGTCCTTCTTGGGCGTCAGGCTGTAGACCAGCCCGACCAGTTCGCTGTCCGGCTTCGGCCGCGTGACGAGACTGACCGCGACGCTCACGACGACGTCCACCGCGAACGCCAGACCCGCGCCGAGGAAGCTCGCGCCCTGGCCGGGCAGCTCCAGCCACTTGATGCCGAACGACGGCTCCGAGATCGCGTAGATGAACATCGCGGTGAACGTGCCCGCAAGCAGACCCACCCACCCGGCGGTGGGCGTCATGCGCTTCCAGAACATGCCGACGATGAACGTCGCGAACAACGGCGCGTTGAAGAACGAGAACAGCGCCTGGATGTAGTCCATGATGTTGGACCCGCCGAGCGCCGCCGCGATGAACGCCGTGCCGATCGCGAGCACACACGCGCCGACCGTGGCCAGACGACCGATCCGCAGGTAGTACTCGTCCGGCCGGTCCTTCTTGATGTAGTCCTGCCACAGGTCGTACGTGAAGACCGTGTTGAACGAGCTGACGTTCGCCGCGACACCGGCCATGAAGCTCGCCAGCAGACCCGTGATCGCGACGCCGAGGATGCCGTTGGGCAGCAGGTCGCGCATCAGCAACGGCAGCACGTTGTTGTAGACCACACCGGTGCTCGTGTCGCCCGACTTGAGCTTCGCCATCTCCGGCACGATCACCGCGGCGATGATGCCGGGGATGACGATGATCGCCGGGATGAGCGCCTTCGGGTACGACCCGATGATCGGCGTGCGCTTGGCCGCCGACATCGACTTCGCGCTCATCGCGCGCTGCACCTCGGCGAAGTTCGTCGTCCAGTACCCGAACGACAGCACGAAGCCGAGCCCGAACACCAGCCCGACGACACTCCACACCGGGTTGTCGATGCCGGTGAGCTCGGTCGCGGGCCAGGCACTGAGCTGCTCCTGATTCGTCACCTTCTGCACCAGGCCCTGCCAGCCGCCGACCTTGATCAGGCCGATGATCGTCAACGGCGCGAGCGCGGCCACGATGACGAAGAACTGCAGAACCTCGTTGTAGATCGCGGCACTCAGACCGCCCAGCGTCGTGTACGCGAGCACCACCAGCGCCGCCACCACGATCGACACCGGCAGCGGCCACCCGAGCAGCGCGTCGATGATCACCGCGAGCGCGAACAGGTTGATGCCCGCGATCAGGATCTGCGCGACGGCGAAGCTGATGGCGTTGACGAGGTGGGCAGGCTTGCCGAACCGCCGCCGCATGAACTCGGGAACGCTGCGAACCTTGGAGCCGTAGTAGAACGGCATCATCACCAGACCGAGGAACACCATCGCGGGGATGGCACCGATCCAGTAGTAGTGCACCGTCGCCATGCCGTACTGCGCGCCGTTGGCGGTCATGCCCATGAGCTCGAGCGCACCGAGGTTCGCGCTGATGAACGCGAGCCCGGTGACCCACGCCGGCAGCGACCGCCCGGACAGCAGGAAGTCGAGGCTGGAAGAGACGGATCGTCGCGCCATCACGCCGATGCCGAGCACCACCACGAAGTAGATGACGAGCAACGCGTAGTCGATCGGTCCCGCGTCGAGCCGCAGGTCCGCCTCCGCCAGGATCGACACCGGCCACCTCCCAGACTTCCACAAAGTCGAACAGCAAAGACCAGGAGAGGACACTACTCCAGGTGCGCGACTTCTTACCCCGTGTGTGTGATCACGAAACCACGACCTGAGCTGGGGCGCTCATCAGAAATGGGGTGCGCCGGTCAGCAGGCCCCACGAGACTGGCCCGGTGAGTGAGCAGACGATCTGGTTGTGCCCGCTGTGCCGCGCAGCAGTGATCGGCCCGGGCGACAACGCCGAGGTCTGCGACACCTGCCAGTCGCGACCGGACTGGGAAGCGCTCCCGCAGGCCGTCCGGGACGAGGTCGGCGCGATGATCGACGCGACCAGCTCGATCCGGGCCGGCTACCTGCTGGCGGAGCTCGACGGGGGACGACGTCCCACCACGGAGTACGTGAAGCTGGCCTCCCACGGCGGCAAAGTGCGGAGGAGGACCTGCTCCTGCGCGGAAGCCGACTACGGGCACGCGAGCTGGACGTGCCCGTCCTGCGACCGGTTGCTCATGGGCTGCGACCACGACCGGGGCGAGATCTGCGCACCCTGCGACCGTGGACCGGAGTGGGCGGCGCTGCCCCAGGCCGTGCGGGACGAGGTCGGCGCGATGGCCGACGCGGGCGACGTGATGTCAGCGGTCTACCGATTGCGAGAACTCGACCACAACCGGCTCGACACCTGGGACTACACGCTGATGGTGGCCTATCAGAACAGGCGGAACTCGTCCGGCTCGATCCCGCGCAACGCGTCGTAGTCCAGCACCACGCACCGGATCCCGCGGTCCTCGGCCAGCACCCGTGCCTGCGGCTTGATCTGTTGCGCCGCGAACACACCCTGCACCGGCGCGAGCAGCGGGTCGCGGTTGAGCAGCTCGAGGTATCGGGTCAGCTGCTCGACGCCGTCGATCTCCCCGCGGCGCTTGATCTCCACGGCGACCGAGACGCCGGCGCCGTCGCGGCACATCAGGTCCACCGGGCCGATGGCGGTCGGGAACTCGCGGCGCACCAGCGTCCAGCCGTCGCCCAGGGTCGTGACGTGCTCGGCCAGGAGCTTCTGGAGGTCGGCCTCGACGCCGTCCTTCTGCAGGCCGGGTTCCGGGCCCAGTTCGTGCTTGGAGTCGTGCATCACCTCTTCGAGGGTGATGATCAGCTTCTCCCCCGCCTTGTTCTGCACCGTCCAGATGTCCGGGTCCTCGATCAGCCAGCAGGGCGGGCTCATCCAGTTCAGCGGCTTGAAGGCACGGTCGTCGGAGTGGATCGACACCGAGCCGTCGGCCTTGATCAGCAGCAGTCGCTGAGCCATGGGCAGATGGGCGGTGAGTCGGCCTACGTAGTCGACCTGGCAGCGAGCGATGACGAGACGCACCGCGACAGGCTACGGGGTGTGTCCAGGAACAAGTCGTTAGGTACGGTCCGTGGCGTGGAGAGCCTCGGCAGCCGTCAGGTGTACGCGAACCCGTGGATGACCGTCCGCGAGGACGAGATCCGGCGTGCGGACGGCACTACCGGCATTTACGGCGTGGTCGACAAGCCGGACTTCGCGCTGATCATTCCGCTCGACGGCGAACGCGTGCGGCTGGTCGAGCAGTTCCGGTACCCGATCGGGCTGCGGCGCTGGGAGTTCCCTCAGGGCACGGCGCCGGACCGCGCGGCTGCGGATCCGTTCGCGCTCGCCGTCCGCGAGCTTCGCGAGGAGACGGGGCTGCGCGCGGGCAGGATGACCGAGCTCGGGCTGATCGACGTGGCGCCGGGCATGTCGTCGCAGCGCGGGCGGGTGTTCCTCGCGACCGAGCTGACCGAGGGATTTCACGAGCGGGAGCACGAGGAGCAGGACATGCGCTCGGCGTGGTTCCCGCGCGCCGACTTCGAGGCGATGATCGCCAAGGGTGAGATCACCGACGCCCAGTCGATCGCCGCCTACACGCTTCTCCTGCTGCACGAGCACTCTCAGCCCTGAAAGGCCGCGCGGTAGTTCTGCGGTGACGTCCCGGCGATCCGCTTGAACCTGTCGCGGAACGCCGTGGCCGACCCGAAACCGACCTTGCTCGCGATCAGCTCCACCGAGTCCCTGGACGTCTCCAGCAGGTGCTGCGCCTGACGAACCCGCACGCGGTGCAGCCACTGCAACGGCGTCGTCCCGGTCTGCTCGCGAAACCGCCGGTTCAACGTCCGCGTGCTCATCCCCGCCTGCTTCGCCAGGTCCTCCAACGTCAGTTCATCCGCGGCATTGGCGTCCATCCACAGCAGCAACGGCTCGAGCTCCGCACCTTGTGGCGCTGCGGGCGGCGTCACGATGAACTGCGCCTGCCCGCCTTCTCTCTCGAGAGGCATCACGGCAAAACGCGCCGCATCGGCCGCCACCGCGGATCCGTGATCGCGCCGGATCATGTGCAGGCACAGGTCCAGCCCCGCCGCGGCACCCGCGGACGTCAGGAACTGCCCGTTGTCGACGTAAAGCACGTTCGGGTCGACCTCGATGGCCGGGTGCCGCGCCTGGAGCTCCTCGGCTCCCAGCCAGTGCGTGGTCGCCCTCAGGCCGTCCAGCAAGCCCGTCGCCGCGAACACGAACGCACCCGTGCAGATCGACGCGATCCGCGTGCCCCTCGCCGCGGCCTGCCTCAGCGCCTCGATCAACCGCGGTGGCACGATCATGCGGGGATCGTGACCGGGCAGCACGATCGTGTCCACTTCGGACAGCAACTCCAAGCCGTGCGGCACTTTCAGCTCGAAGCAGCCCGCGTCGACGGTCCTCTTCGGACCGCAGACCCGGACCCTGTACCGCCCGACCCAGTTGAACGCGTCAACCGGCGTCGCGAAGTCGAACGGGACAACGCTGTCCATCGCTACCACTGCCACCTCGTGCACGTCCACCACCGTAGCTGGCGAGAATCAGTTGGAACATGGCATTCCAGCCAGTTCTCCCGAGGCCCCGCGACTCCTACCGTCGTGATCACCGACGAAGCAAGGAGGGGCGGAATGCTCGCTCAGGTGGTGTTGTTCGACGGCTTCGACCCGTTGGACGTGATCGGCCCGTACGAGACGCTGACAGCCGGCGGGATCAAGGGCGAGCTGGTCTCGGCAGAAGGCCCGCGCGAGGTCCCAGCGGGGTCGAACCTGTTGTCGTTCAAGGCGACCGCCCAGCTCGACCCGAACGCGGACCTCATCATCATCCCGGGCGCGGCTTCCACCGACAACGACGAGATCTTCGCGCTGCTCAGCAAGGCCGCGGCCACCCTCGCACCCGCCCTCAGCCAGGCCGGCACCATCGCCACCGTGTGCGGCGGATCGCTGCTGCTGGCGATGACCGGCCTGGTCAAGGGCCGCAACGCGACCACCAACCACCTCGGCCTGCAGGCGCTGGAGTCCATGGGCGTCAACGCCATCCGCGCACGAATCGTCGACGACGGCGACCTCGTCACCGCCGCCGGCGTCAGCTCGGGCATCGACCTCGGCCTCTACCTCGTCGAACGCGAGATGGGCGCCCAGAAAGCGCTCGAAATCGAGGCTCTGTTCGCCCACGAACGGCGCGGCACCGTCTGGAGGGCCGCGTGAGCAAGCTGTTCCTCTCGCTGCACGTCCTGGCCGCGATCATCGCCATCGGCCCGGTCACGGTCGCCGCGAGCATGTTCCCCAAAGCGATCCGCGACAACGGCAACCCCGAACTGCTGCACCGGATCTGCCGCGTCTACGCCCTGATCGGCATCTCGGTGCCGGTCTTCGGGTTCGCGACGGCCAGCGTGATGGGCGTGACCGGCCACCCCTGGGTGATCGTGTCGATCGCGCTCACCACCGCCGCCGCGTTCGTGCTCGCCCTCAAAATCCTGCCCGGCCAGGAAAAGGCCATCAAGACCAAGGACATCAAGCACCTGGCCATGTACACCGGCGTCTTCAACCTGCTGTGGGCGACCGTGACCGTGCTGATGATCCTCAGGCCGGGCTCGACGACCGGCGCCTAACGCTGGGAAACCGGCCGCACCACGATCTCGTTCACGTCGACCTCGGCCGGCTGCGAGATCGCGTACGCGATGGCGTCACCGATCGCCGACGCGGGCAGCGCGAGCTTGCGGAAGTCCTCCATCAACGACGCCGCGAAGTCCTCGGTGATGGTGTCCGCCAGCTCGGACTCCGTGACACCAGGGGAGATCACGGTGACCCGCAGGTCCTCGCGCTCCTGCCGCAGCCCCTCGGACAACGCCCACACCGCGTACTTCGTCGCGCAGTACACGGCGGCGGTCGGCATGACCATGTGCGCACCGATCGAGGCGACGTTCACGATGTGCCCGCCGGAGTTGAACAACGGCAGCACAGCGGCGATGCCGTTGAGCACGCCGCGCACGTTCACATCCAGCATCCGGTCCCACTCGTCGACCTTCAACGAGTCCATGAGGGACAACGGCATCACGCCCGCGTTGTTCACCAGCACGTCGACGCGGCCGTACCTCTCCACCGCTGCGTCCACAAAGGACTGGAAAGACTCACGCGAGGTCACGTCCAGCGGCGCATACGCACCGCCGATCTCGGCGGCCAGGGACGCCAGCCGGTCCTCCCGCCGCGCCCCGAGGAACACCTGGTGCCCCGCCGCCGCGAGAACACGGGCCGTGGCCTCGCCGATACCGCTGGAAGCTCCACTGATCAACACGACTTTGCTCATGGCCACAACGATGACCAGCGGAAACAACGCCAGCCAGGACACCTTCTGCCTAGGTGTGGCACACCCAGGCAAAAATCCGCGCGGCCGAATAACCTCGAAGACGTGCTCGGCGAGTTCCTGAAAGCCCACCGCGCCCGCGTCAACCCAGAGGACGCGGGCCTGCCGAGCCACACCCAGCGCAAGGTCAAGGGCCTCAGGAGAGAAGAAGTCGCGGTACTGGCCGGCGTCAGCGCCGACTACTACGCCCGCCTCGAACAGGGCCGCGAGACCAACCCGTCAGCCCAGGTCCTGGACGCGCTGAGCCGCGCGCTCAAGCTCGACACCGACGCGCGAGCCCACCTGCACCGCCTCGCCGGGGTCGTCGCCGACGAGGGCCACGCGCCGGACGTGGTCAGCCCCGAACTGCGGCAGCTCATCAGCGGAATGCACGACATGCCGGCGTTCGTGATGAACTCGCTGCTCGACATCCTCGCCACGAACGCACTGGCCGAAGCCCTGTACGAGCCGTTCACCCCGGCCGACAACGCCGCCAGGATGACGTTCCTCGACCCGGCCGCCACGAGCTTCTACCCGCGCTGGAACTGGGTCGCGCAGAGCACCGTCGCGCACCTGAGGCAGACAGCGGACCCGAAGTCCCAGCGCCTCAGGCTGATGGTCGAAGAGCTCAACCAGAGCCCGGTGTTCAAAGAACTGTGGGAGCAGCACGAGGTGCGCGGGAAGACCCAGGACGCCAAGGAGTTCGTGCATCCCGCGGTCGGCCCGCTGAAGCTGGACTACCACTCGTTCGACGTCCGCGAGGCACCCGGCCAGTACCTCGTCGTCTACCGGGCAGAGCCGGGCCCGAACGCGGACGCGCTGAAGCTCCTCGCGACTAGTCGGGCCACACGGGCGGCCGCTTCTCCAGGAACGACGCCCGTCCCTCTTTGGCTGACGGGGACTGCGAAGTCTCGGCCATGACGGCCAGCGCGATCTCGTACCCGTCGATCTCCGGCCGGTCCAGCTGCGCGTAGATCGTCCGCTTGCCCACGGCCTTCGACGCCCGGCTCCCCCGCGTGGCTCGCGCCAGCAGCTCGTCCACCGCGGAATCCAGCTCGGCGGCAGGCACAGCGCGGTTGATCAGGCCCCACTCCACGGCCGTCGCGGCGTCCACGACGTCCCCGGTGAGCACCATCTCCATCAACCGCTTGCGCCCCACCGACCGCGCGACGGGCACCGCCGGCGTGTGGCAGAACCACCCGGCTTTCCCACCGGGCAAAGCAAATCCGGCGTCCAGCGAGGCCACCGCGAGATCGCACGACGCCACCAGCTGGCACCCGGCAGCAGTTGCCAGGCCGTGAACCCGCGCGATCACCACCTGCGGCACGGACTGGATGGTCTTCATCAGCACCGTGCACAGCTCCAGCAGCAGCCGCACACCCTCCTCGTCACGGGCGTGCACGTCCGCGAAGTCGTGCCCGGCGGAGAAGACCGGTCCCTCCGCGGCCAGCACGATGCCGGCCGCGTCGGAAGAACCGGCCTCCCGGAACGCCTCCAGCAGCTCGCTCAAATGCTCGGCGGACAGCGCGTTGCGCTTCGCCGCGCGGTTCATCGTGATCCGGACTACCGAGCCCTCACGCGCAACGTCGACCATTCCGCGAATCTAGGCCCCTACGGCAGTGAATGCACCTCGCGGATCACGGTGACGATCTCGTCCATGATCTCGGTCAGCTCGTAGTCCTTCGGCGTGAACACCCGCGCCACACCCCGATCGCGCAGCTTGGCGGCGTCGTCCGGCGGGATGATGCCGCCGACGATCACCGGGATGTCCCCGGCACCCGCGGCCCTCAACCCGTCGACCACCGCAGGCACCACCTCGAGGTGCGAGCCGGACAGGATCGAGAGGCCGACGACGTGCACGTCCTCCTGCACGGCCGCCGACACGATCTGCGCCGGCGTGAGGCGAATGCCCTGGTAGACGACCTCGAAACCGACGTCGCGGGCCCGCACGGCGACCTGCTCGGCGCCGTTGGAGTGCCCGTCGAGACCAGGCTTGCCGACCAGCATGCGCAGACGCTCGCCGATCTCCTCGCCGGTCCCGCGCACCCGGTCGCGCACGCGCGCGATCTCCGAGCCCGCCTCGCCCGACGCCGAAGCACCGGAAACGCCTGTGGGCGCACGGTATTCGCCGAACGTCTCACGCAACGCCTGCGACCACTCACCGGTCGTCACGCCAGCGCGCGCACACGCCAGCGTCACCTCGACGAGGTTCTGGTCGGTCTTCGCGGCCTCACGCAACGAATCCAACGCAGCAGCAACAGCAGCGTTGTCGCGCGAAGCCCGCCACTGCTGGATCGCCTCGACCGCGTGCATCTCGACGATCGGGTCGATGGTCTCGATCGCATTCGCGCCCTCGGCCTGCAGCGGCGACGGCTCGGTGGTGTCGAACTTGTTGACACCGACGACGACCTCCTCGCCCGACTCGACGCGACGGCGACGATCCGCCAGCGACGACACCAGCGCGGACTTCATGTATCCGGACTCGACGGCCGCGACGGCACCGCCCATCGCCTGCACGCGGTCGATCTCCTCGCGCGCACCGGCGAGGATCTCGTTCACCTTCGCCTCGATCACCGGCGAGCCGTCGAAGATGTCGTCGTACTCCAGCAGGTCCGTCTCGTAGGCCAGAACCTGCTGCATGCGCAGCGCCCACTGCTGGTCCCACGGACGCGGCAGGCCCAAAGCCTCGTTCCACGCCGGCAGCTGGATCGCCCGCGCACGAGCGTTGCGGGACAACGACACAGCGAGCATCTCCAGCACGATGCGCTGAACGTTGTTCTCGGGCTGCGCTTCGGTGAGTCCGAGCGAGTTGACCTGCACGCCGTAGCGGAACCGGCGGTGCTTCGGGTTCTCGACGCCGTAGCGCTCCAGCGTGATCTCGTCCCAGAGCTGGGCGAACGCGCGCATCTTGCACATCTCCTCGATGAACCGCACACCGGCGTTCACGAAGAAGGAGATGCGGGCGACGACCTCACCGAACTTCTCGACGGGCACCTGACCGGAGTCGCGCACCGAGTCCAGAACGGCGATCGCCGTGCACATCGCGTACGCGACCTCCTGCGCCGGCGTCGCGCCGACCTCCTGGAGGTGGTAGCTGCAGATGTTGATCGGGTTCCACTTCGGCACGTTCGACACGGTCCACGCGACCATGTCGGTGATCAGCCGCAGCGACGGTCCCGGCGGGAACACGTAGGTGCCCCGCGACAGGTACTCCTTGATGATGTCGTTCTGCGTCGTGCCGGCGAGCGTCGACGGGTCCGCGCCCTGCTCCTCAGCCACGGTGACGTACATGGCGAGCAGCCACATGGCCGTCGCGTTGATCGTCATCGACGTGTTGGCGCTGCTGAGCGGGATCTGGTCGAAGAGCTGGCGCATGTCGCCGATGTGGCTGACCGGCACACCGACCTTGCCGACCTCGCCCTTCGCGAGCTCGTCGTCGGGGTCGTAGCCGGTCTGCGTCGGCAGGTCGAACGCCACCGACAGACCCGTCTGGCCCTTCGCGAGGTTCCGCCGGTAGAGCGCGTTGGAAGCCGCGGCCGAGGAGTGACCCGCGTACGTGCGCATCACCCAGGGGCGGTCGCGTTCACGGTCGGCTGGGTACGGCACAGCAACCTCCCACAAGTAGTTCCTCGGAGCGTACTGGCCAGTAACTGTTGCCGCGCGTGCGCTTGCTCACTGAATCGAGACTACGGAGGAAGATAAAAGGGTGACGGCGATTTACCAGACAGTGGTCGTGTTCGGGGTCATCGGACTGCTGGCCCTGGCGTTGAGGTATTTCGTGGGCAACGACAAGCGGCCCGTGCCGGATCTGGACGGCACGGACTTCGGGTTGCTGAGCGAGGTCGCGCTCGTGCCCACGGAGGAGGCCGCGAACGTCCTCGTGCAGAAGCTGAAGGCGAACGGGGTGCGCGCCACGCGTTCGCGGCACGCGCCGTACCGGGTGATGGTGTTCCCGGCCGACGTAGCGAACGCTCGCCTGGTGCTGAAGACCTAAGAGCTGACGCGCTCCACGTCGGCACCGAGCTTGCGGAGGTTTTCCACGAACCCAGGGTAACCGCGCTCGATGTGGAAGATCTCGTAGACCTCGGTCGCCCCGTCCGCGCACAGACCGGCCAGCACGAGCCCCGCACCTGCGCGAATGTCCGAAGCCCACACCGGCGCGCTGGACAGCTTCTCCACCCCGCGAATCACCGCGTGGTGACCGTCGGTGCGCGCGTCGGCCCCGAGCCGGATCATCTCGTCGATGAACCGGAACCGCGCCTCGAACAGGTTCTCGGTGATCATCGCGGTGCCCTCGGACACCGCCGACAGCGCGATCGCGAACGGCTGGTTGTCGGTGGCGAAACCGGGGTACGGCAGCGTCACGAAGTCGACCGCCTTGGGCCGGCCGTCCATGACGACGCGGAAGCCCTCGTCCTCGCCCTCGTAGACGGTCACCTCGGCGCCCGCCATCCGCAGCTTCTCCAGCACCAGGTCGAGGTGGTGCGGGTTCACGCCGCGCACCCGCACGTCGCCGCGCGTCATGACGGCCGCGAACCCCCACGTCGCGCCGACGATCCGGTCGCCGATGACACGGTGCTCGGTCGGCTTGAGCTCCGGGACGCCGTGCACCGTGAGCGTGGACGTGCCCGCGCCCTCGATCCGCGCGCCCATCTGCGTGAGCATCAGGCAGAGGTCGACGATCTCGGGCTCGCGCGCGGCGTTGTCGATGACCGTCGTGCCGTTGGCCAGCACGGCCGCCATCAGGATGTTCTCGGTGGCGCCCATGCTCGGGAAGTCGAGCCAGATCTGCGCGCCGTGCAGCCCCTCGGCCTCGGCGACGATGCAGCCGTGCTCGATCCAGGTCTTCGCGCCGAGCTTCTCCAGCCCGCTCTGGTGCATGTCGAGCGGCCGCGACCCGATCGCGTCCCCGCCCGGCAACGCCACGACCGCGCGCTTGCACCGGCCGACCAGCGGCCCCAGCACGCAGATGCTCGCGCGCAGCTTGCCCATCGCCTCGGAGTCGGCGTGGTAGCTGAGCTCCTGGGGGGTCGTGATCCTCGCCACGTCGCCCTCGAGCTCGACCTCGCACCCGAGACTGCGCAACGCGTCCGCCATCAGCGGCACGTCGAGGATGTCGGGGCAGTTCGTGAGGGTCGTTGTGCCCTCGGCGAGCAGAGCAGCGGCCATCAGCTTGAGGACGCTGTTCTTGGCGCCGACGACATCAACTTCGCCGACCAGACGTGCGCCACCGTGTACCCGGAAATGCTCGCTCACGCGGCAATCCTACGTACGGCCATAGAGTGCCGGTCATGGCGGTACATCTCACCAAGATCTACACGCGGGTCGGCGACGACGGCACGACCGGACTCGGCGACTTCTCCCGCGTCCCGAAGACCTCGCCTCGCATCGAGGCGTACGCGGACGTCGACGAGACCAACGCGTCACTGGGCGTGGCCCTGGCGCTGGGACAGTTGGCCGACGACGTGCACGAGGTCGTGCGCAAAGTGCAGAACGACCTGTTCGACGTCGGAGCTGACCTCTGCACGCCGATCGTGCCCGACCCGAAGTACCCGCCGCTGCGCGTCACCCAGGCCTACGTGGACCGCCTGGAGGGCTACTGCGACACCTTCAACGAGCGGCTGGGCAAGCTCGACTCGTTCATCCTGAACGGCGGCACGCCCGGCGCGGCCCTGCTGCACCAGGCGCGCACGATCGCCCGGCGCGCGGAGCGGCGGACGTGGTCGTTGATCGAGGCTGACGCGGAGCACACGAACGTGCTCACGGCGAAGTACCTGAACAGGCTGAGCGACCTGCTGTTCATCCTGGCTCGCGTGGCGAACCCGGACGGCGACGTGCTCTGGCAGCCCGGAGAGAACGCCTAGGAAGCCCAGGGAATGGAACGGCCCGGAGGCGCTGACTCCAACCAGGACAAAAATCCTGTCAGCGCGTCCGGGCCCATCGCTATCTCGACCTCGCCCGAGGGGACTCGGCACCGCAGCACCGTGGCTCCGACGGGCATGGCGTACGCCTCCGGCCCTGTCGGCTCACGGCGCGCGTCGATCTCGAGCCCGTCTCTGGAGATCAGCTCGTCCGGGCCGGACCCGAGCGAGAGCACCCGGAACCAGGCGAACGAGTCGCCCCGGTAGTGCCCCACGCCCAGATGCCATCCACGGCCGCGATCGTCGAACTTGCTGCGCAACGCGACGTGGACGCCACCTTCACGCAGCAGCCGGATGCGGCGCCAGGCGAAGTAGGCGATGACCACCGCCACACCAAGAAGGATCAGTCCGGCAATCTCGGTGATCCCCACGGCTGGGTACTCGCGCCCGGTCTCAGGCCGACTGTTCCACGGCCCGCACGCGCGCTGCCGCACGTGCGCGCTCTGCGTCGTCCGCGTCCTGCAGCGCCGAACGCGCCGCGTCCACGTCGATCTCGCCCGCGAGCTCGGCGTCCTCGGCGAGAATGGAAACGCCGGTGCCGGTCACGGAGAGGAAGCCACCATGCACGGCGGCGGTGACCAGGCCACCGTCGGTCGTGCGGACCCGCACCACACCGCCCTCGACGAGCTGACCGAGAACGGGCTCGTGACCGGGCAGGATGCCGATCTCGCCCTCGGTCGTCTGCGCCGAAACTGAGGTGGCCTTACCGGACCACAGGCGGCGTTCAACGGCGACCAGTTCAACGGTCATCTCGGCCACGCGTATCTCCCTCGTCGTCTGGAGTCGAACTGAGTCTAAACGGTCGCCTGACAACCTTGCCGCCCCGCCCGGTGTCAGTACCTTCGACAACCGCCGAAGGGGGGACATGCAGGACTTCGAAGACTTCGTGGCGTTGCGCTCACAGGCTCTTTTGCGCACCGCGTACCTGCTGTGCGGCGGCGACATCGGCGCCGCTGAGGACATTCTGCAGGACGTCCTCATGAACATGTACGGCAAGTGGCGCCGGATCAGAACTTCTCCGGAAGCTTACGCGCGCACCGCGCTGGCCAACGCGGCCGCGAACCGCTGGCGAAGAAGGTCCCGCAAGCCGGAGGCACCGCTGGAACTGGGGGCGGTACCTACGGCTCGGGGGCACGAACAGCAGGTCGTGGACACGGACAGCGTGGTGCGCGCGTTGGGACAGCTGCCTCGCAAGATGCGCGCGGTTCTGGTGCTGAGGTTCTTCGACGACCTCAGCGAGGCCGAGACAGCCCGCACGCTGGGCTGCGGCATCGGCACGGTGAAGAGCCAGACGTCGCGCGGCCTCGCCCGCATGAGGGAACTGATGGGTGAGCAGGTGCTGACGTGGAACTGAAGCAGGCAATGGAGGCCGCCACCGCCGACCTGGACGTGCGGCCCGGATTCGTGGGGGACGTGATGGCCGGTGCGCGCCTACGACACACGCGCAGATTGCTCACCGCGACCGCGGTCGTGGCACTGATCGCAGGCGTGACAACGGGGGTGGTGCTCACGCGCTCCCCCTCTGACCCGCCGGTGCCCGGTCCCGTGTCCGGTGACGCGCGGCTGACCGCGGCGACCGGTGGTGACCAGGCGGGCAACGCCGAGCTCATCCAGCGGTCGCTCACCGCTTGGGGCAAGCCGACGACCATCCACAACCTCGTGACGGAGATCTCACCGGACGCGCACGTGTTCTGGGCGGGGAGCACCCCGGAAGGCCGGGTGTCGCTGATCGCGCAGTCGGTGCGGCTGCCGGGCTCGACCGAACCTCACGCGCTGGTGGGCCTGGTGCACGACGACACCGTGGTCGATCAGGAAATCGTGTATAACAACCCCGGCAACCAGCTGAGCATCTCCCGCGAGCAGGGCATCTACCGCCTCGGCAGCAACGAGAACGCCACTTACGTGGTGCTGAGCCTCGGGCAGAAGGTCTTCTGGTCGGCGAAGCCCGTGCGCGGCCAGGACCTGCGGTACTCGCGCCAGTGGCAGGAGGCACCGTTCGAAGACGGGGTAGCCGTGGTCACCGCCAGGCCGGCGGACAAGCCCGTGTTCATCCGCACGGACACGGGTCCACCCACCGACAACGTCAACCACGACCAGGATCGGATCGTGCCTCGCCAGGAGGCCAGGCCGCAGACGACGGGGCAACCGCAGGGCGGCCTCGGCTGGCGTGACGCGATGTGGGCGTCGTCCCGCCAGGATCTCCTCGGCCCGGTGATCCTCCAGAAGACCGTGTCCGACGACCTCAAGCAGCGGGGCTACCTCGATTACGGCCTGCCGCTCATGGCCTGGGAGGTACGAGCCTGGCTGCCGGACGGCCGGTTCGCCGCCGTGACGGAGACGCCGGACGGGCTGCTCGGCGCTCTCTACCAGGCGGACGGCACGTTCGAACGAGTGCTGCCCGGCGGCCCCGTGGTGAAGGGAACGCCGGTGCCGGTGCGGCTCGCGTTGCCGGACGGCCAGGGCACGATCCTCGCCGACCGCGGCGCGTTGCTCGGGCCGGAGGAGCGCGAGAACGCCTGGCTGGCACCGCCCGGCACCACAGAGGTGGCCGTGTGGCGCTCCGGCCAGCAGACGGTGGTGCCCCTCTAGCCGCCGTGCCAGGAACGCCAGAGCGTCGCGTACGTGCCGTCTCTGGCCACCAGGTCGTCGTGGGACCCCAACTCCACGACGCGACCCGCGTCGACGACCGCGATCCGGTCAGCGTCACGCGCGGTCTGCAACCGGTGCGCGATCGCGATCACCGTGCGTCTCTCCCGCACGGCCGCGATCGCGCGCTCGGCGTGTCGGGCCGTGGCCGGGTCGAGCGAGGACGTCGCCTCGTCGAGCACCAGCGTGTGCGGGTCGGCGACCTCCACCCGTGCCAGAGCGAGCTGTTGTGCCTGCGCGGGATCGAGCTCCACCCCGCCCGCGCCCAGCCTGGTGTCCAGCCCGTCCGGCAGCTCGTCGAACCACAGCGCGTCGACTGTCCGCAACGCCTCGGCCAGCCGCTCGTCCGGTGCGTCCGGCGCGGCCATCGACAGGTTCTCGCGCAACGTTCCGATGAACACGTGATGCTCCTGCGTCACCAGCACGATCTCCTGCTCACCGGCCGCCACGAGATCCGCGACCGGCACGCCGCCGACGAGCACCGACCCCTCCGCAGGCCGGTCGACGCCGGCGATCAACCTGCCCAGCGTCGACTTGCCCGCACCGGACACGCCCACGACCGCAAGCCGTTCCCCCGGCTGCACCACGAGGTCGACGCCGTGCAGCACCTCGTGTCCGTCCACATAGGAGTACCGCACCCCGCGCACCTCGATGCGATCGCTCTCCGGCACCGAGACCTCGCGCGCCGGTTCGATCTGCGCCCCGATGCCCTCGATCCGCGCGAACGACGCACCGCCGCGCTGCAGGAACTCGATCCAGAACAGGATGCGGTCCATCGGCTCCCCCAGCCGCCACACCCAGAGGCTCGCCGTGACGACGACCTCGATCCCTACACCGTCCGCCGCGTACGCCAGGCCGCCGAACAGCAGCACCAGCGCGGTCGGCAGGGTGTTCATGAAGCCCGCGACCGGGAACAGGACGTTGCGCAGCCGCAACGTCCGCAGCCGCATCCGGTACGACCGCGCGATGGTGGCGTCCGCGGCGGCCACCATCCGGTCCCTCAGCCCGTACGTCTCGATCGTCCGGCTGCCCTCGCCGACCGCCGCGGAAATCTCCGCCACGTCCCCGTTGGCCTCGCTCTCCGCGAGGTACGCGTCGCGCGCACGAGCGAGGTACCAGCGCACTGTCCACAAGACGAACGGCATCCCAGCCAGCGCGACCAGACCGAACACGGGGTCCAGCAGGAACATCGCCCCGAACACCACGACGAGGTGCACCACACCCGTGAGCACCTCGGGCACGCTGTCCCGCAACGCCTGCCCGACCGTGCCGACGTCGCTCGTCACGCGGGTGAGCAGATCGCCGATGCTCAGCCGGTCCACCACCCGTGCGGGCAACGCCAGCGAGCGCGCCACCGCCTCCTCGCGCAACGAGGCCAGCAACCGTTCGCCGAGCCGTGTCGTCAGCAAAGCGCTGTACCGCACCAGCACCAGGTGCACCACCGCCGCGCCCAGCACGCCCAGCGCGATCAGGTCCACAGTGGACAGGGTGAGACCGCCGTTCTGCACCCCGCCCACGATCTTGCCGAGCAGGTAGGGCCCGACGAGCCCCGTCAACGCCGTCAGCGCGGTGAGCACGAGAACGACGGCCAGCGCACGCCGTTCGTCCCGCATCAGGCGCACGGCCGCACGCCGCACCTCACGCCGGTCCGCGATCGGCAGCCGGTTCATCGGCTTTCCTCCAGGTGCACCGTCTGATCCGCCTGCCCGATCCACAACGGCGACGACGACACGACCACAGTGGTCCGCCCCAACCGCGCCTCTTTCACCCTCCGCGCCACCGCCGCCTCCGTGACCGCGTCGAGAGCCGACGTCGGCTCGACGAGCACCAGCAGGTCCGGCTCGCTGAGCAACGCCCTGACGAGCCTGAGCCGTTGCCGCTGGCCACCGGAAACGTTGCGCCCCTGGGATTCCAGGTGCGAGTCGAGCCCGTCCGGCAACGCCTCCACGACGTCCACCGCCGCGGCCGCCCAGATCGCCTGCTCCACCGCGGCGTCGTCGTGCTCGGCCACCGACACCGCCTCGCGCACCGACCCGGCGAACAGGTAGTCGTCGTTGTCGGCCACGACTCCCGGCAGACGATCCACCGCTTCCCTCGCCAGCGCCGCGTTGGCGGACACCACCACGGTCAGCGCGCCGCTCTTCACGTCCAGCACCGGGGCGTCGTCGTCGCTGTCGTCCGGCCGCAGCCTCAACAGTTCGACCACCCGCCGCGCCGACACCAACCCCCGCGGAATCGCGTCCGCGCCCTCCATGAAGAAGCTGACCGGCACGATCAACGTCGTCACGTACAGGTAGACCGCGACCATCTCCTCGATCGAGATGTCACCGGTCACCGCCATCCGGGCCACGATCCACGTGACCACGGCGAGGAACAGGGCCGGCAACCCCCACGTCAGCGCCTGCACCCAGCTGAGCCACACCGACACCCGGTACCCGTCGCGCAACACCTCGCGCGACTTCTCGCCGAACCGCTCGGCGAACGCCGGTTTGCCCCCGATCCCGGACAACACCTTCAACCCGGCCACGATGTCCCCGGCCCGCGAGCTCAACTCCCCCAGGCTCTGCCGATACCCGGCCTCCACGGCGTGCAGCCGCCGCAACACCGGCCCGGTCACCACCGCCAGCACCGGCACGCCCAGCAGCACCACCACGGCGACCAGCGGCGAGATCCTCACCAGCAACACCGCCGTGGCCACGTACGCCACCACCGCCCCGACACCGGGCCCGGTGCTGGTGAGCGCGTGCGCGATCCGAGCCGTGTCCCCGTTCTGCAGGTAGGTGAGCTCCCCGGTGGACAGCTTGCGCCGCACCACCCCACCCAGCGTCGTCACGTGCCGGACCACCACCTGCGCCGTCCTGAGCGAGGCGTCCGTCCGCACCAACGTCATCGTGCGATGCCTCGCGACCCCGAGCAGCGCCAGCGCCCCGGCCACCACGACCAACGCCGCGCACCACCACACCAGCGCGGTGCGGTTCCCGCCTCTCAGACCGTCCTCAACGGCCTTCGCGATGAGGTACGGCGGCACGATCAGCCCGCACATCCACAGCGACCCCCAGAACGCCCCGGCGAGCACCCGCCAGCGCTGCATCTTCACCAGCCACCACAGGTACCGCCAGGGCGATCGGAGGTCAGGCGTCCCGGGATCGTCGTACGGCGCATGTCGGGCCATGACCCGACTGTGCCATCACCCGGAGTGCGACACGACCGTTTTCGACCTCAGCCCGACCAGGCTCACCGCCACCGCCCCCAGTGCCGCCACCACGGCAAACGCGTAGAACCCCCACGGATGCGCCAACCCGGCTGTGAGCAATGCCCCACCGAGCAACGGTCCGCTGATAGCGCCCAGCCGTCCAACGCCGGCCGCCCACCCGATGCCCGTGGCCCGGTTCTCCTCGTAAACCCGCCCGGCATAGGCGTAAACCAGCACCTGAGCGCTGAACACGAAGCACCCGGCCAGCAGCACCGCCACGTAAATGGTCTGCCCGGGCAACTTGATGCTCAGCAACGCCAAGAACAACACGGCACCCGCGAACCACCCGATCGCCGCCGGTCGAACCCCCACCCGGTCAGCAACCGCGCCCGCGATCAACAGCCCGATCACCGCGCCGATGTTGAGCGTCAGCAACAACGCCAGCGCCGTCCCCAGTTCGTACCCGGCGCTGCGCATGATCTGCGGCAGCCAGGTGTTGAGCCCGTACACCAGCAAAAGCCCCATGAACGAAGCCACCCAGAACGCCACGGTGGCCTTGCGCAGTCCTGGCTTGAACAACGAGCCGACCGCCTCCCGAGCAGGCGCCTTGCGCGCCACCGTCTCAGGCAAGTACTTGAGCATCAAGGGAATCAGCACCAACGCCGGCAGCGCGCCGGCCACGAACAAGGCCCGCCAGCCGAGGTCCGGAATCAGCACGATCCCCAGCAGCGCCGTGATGACGGCACCCACGTGATACCCGGTCATGATGAGCGTGGTGGCCCGCCCACCCCGCTGCGGCCGCGCCTCGTTCACCAGCGCGATGGCCGTCGGCAGACACCCGCCAAGCCCAAGCCCCGCAAGGAACCTGAGGATCCCGAACGTCGTCGCGTCCGGCGCCACCGCACAGGCCAGTGTGAACACCGAGAACCCGGCCACCGCGAAAATCATCACCTTGCGCCGCCCGATGACGTCGGTGATGGTCCCGATGATGAGCGCTCCCAGCATCATCCCGACCAGACCGGCCGTGGACACCGCACTCGCGGACGCGGTCGTGAGCAGCTTCTCCTGCAGCAGCACGGGAATCACCGTGCCGAGCACGACCAGATCGAACCCGTCGAGCAGCACTGCGGCCCAACACAGTGGTAACACCCATTTGTTCACGCGCTCTCCTCCTCGCTGAGGGCCTGGCCGGGATGCCGTGAATCCTGTGACGACGGCCGGGCAACGGCGAGAGCGGTTTCCACTGAACGGAAACCCGGCTGGGATCGACAGCCTCGGGGGCGCGTCCGGCGAGAGGCCGGCGCACGCGGGGTGTGCCTCTGGAAGCCACTTGTCCTAGGGGCGCCTGTCCCCACGACCCAAGCCACACGGCCGGCGGTCATCCTCGCCGCCACAACAGCCCCAGAACACCCAAAGGGCCGCCCCTCCACAATGGAGGAACGGCCCTGAAGGAACAACCAGATCTAGCTCAGTTGCCGGCCAGCTTCTTGGCGTTGGCCTCGACGTCGTCCAACCCGCCGCAGGAGAAGAACGCCTGCTCCGGGAAGTGGTCGAACTCGCCCTTGCACACGCGGTCGAACGCCTCGATCGTGTCCTTGATCGGCACGAACGAACCGGGCTGACCCGTGAACTTCTCGGCCACGATGAAGTTCTGGCCGAGGAAGCGCTCGAGACGACGCGCGCGACCGACGAGGACCTTGTCCTCCTCGGACAGCTCGTCCATACCGAGGATGGCGATGATGTCCTGCAGCTCCTTGTACTTCTGCAGGATTCGCTTCACCTCCTGGGCGACCCGGTAGTGCTCCTCGCCGACGATCGACGGCTCGAGGATTCGAGACGACGACGACAGCGGGTCGACGGCCGGGTAGATGCCCTTCTGGGAGATCGGACGGGAAAGCTCCGTCGTCGCGTCCAGGTGGGCGAAGGTCGTCGCCGGGGCGGGGTCGGTGTAGTCGTCCGCGGGCACGTAGATGGCCTGCAGCGAGGTGATCGACTTACCGCGCGTCGAGGTGATGCGCTCCTGGAGCTCACCCATCTCGTCGGCCAGCGTCGGCTGGTAACCCACGGCGGAAGGCATGCGGCCCAGCAGGGTCGACACCTCGGAACCCGCCTGGGTGAACCGGAAGATGTTGTCGATGAAGAGCAGCACGTCCTGGTTCTGCACGTCGCGGAAGTACTCCGCCATCGTGAGAGCGGACAGCGCGACGCGCATACGCGTGCCGGGCGGCTCGTCCATCTGACCGAAGACGAGAGCGGTGTCCCCGAGAACACCCATCTCTTCCATCTCGAGCAGCAGGTCGGTGCCCTCACGGGTGCGCTCGCCGACGCCGGCGAACACCGACGTACCGGAGAACTCGCGGGCAATACGCGTGATCATCTCCTGGATGAGCACGGTCTTGCCGACACCCGCGCCGCCGAACAGGCCGATCTTGCCGCCCTTGACGTACGGGGTGAGCAGGTCGATGACCTTGATGCCGGTCTCGAGGATCTCGGTCTTGCCCTCGAGCTGGTCGAAGGCGGGCGCCTTGCGGTGGATGCCCCACTGCTCGCCGTCGCGGCCGAGGCCGGGCGAGTCGAGGCAGTCACCGAGGGCGTTGAAGACGTGGCCCTTGACGACGTCGCCGACCGGCACCGAGATCGCGGCACCGGTGTCGGTGACGGTGGCGCCGCGGACGAGACCGTCGGTCGGCTGCATCGAGATGCAGCGGACCAGGTTGTCGCCGAGGTGCTGCGCGACCTCGAGGGTCAGCGTCTTGGCGACCGCCTCGAAGGTGATCTCCGTGTGGCAAGCGTTGAACAGCTCCGGCACGGCGTCGCGCGGGAACTCCACGTCGACGACCGCACCAATCACCCGGACCACACGGCCGGTGCGGGTGGTGGTGGCAGTAGCACTCATGTCACTCATCACTTCCTGCGCCACCGGTAAGCGCGGAGGCGCCACCGACGATCTCGCTGATCTCCTGGGTGATCTGGGCCTGTCGGGCCGAGTTCGCCGCCCGGCTGAGGTTCCGGACCAGTTCCGTCGCGTTGTCCGTCGCGGCCTTCATGGCCGTCCGGCGAGCCGCCGACTCCGAAGCCGCAGCCTCCAGCATGGCGGAGAACAGCCTGGTCTTCACGTACTTGGGCAGCATCGCACCGAGCAACGCCTCGGCGCTGGGCTCGAAGTCGTACACCGCGCGGGGGCCCTTGGGAGCCTCACCGGTGTACTCGACGTCCATCGGCGCGATCCGCCTGGCGGTCGGCGTCTGGCTCAGCATGGACTTGAACTCCGTGTACACGACGTGGATCTCGTCCACGCCCTGCGCACCGTTCTCCGTGCCCTCCAGGAACGCCTCGACCAGCGCGTCACCGGCTTCGACGGCGTTGATGTAGTTCGGGGTCTGGGAGAACCCGCTCCACGAGGCGGTGACCTCGCGGCGCCGGAACGTGTAGTACCCGATCGCCTTGCGGCCGGTCACGTACAGCACCGGCTCCTTGCCCTCGGACTTGAGCAGCTGGATCAGCTGCTCAGCGGCCTTGAGGACGTTGGCGTTGTAGCCACCGCACATGCCCTTGTCGCTGGTCACGACGAGGATGGCGGCGCGCTTCGGGTTCGGGCGTTCCGTCAGCAGCGGGTGGTCGAGGTTCGCCGAGGCCTCGGCCAACGCGGAGAGCACGTTAGTGATCTCGTCCGCGTAGGGGCGCGAGGCCGCGACCCTGGTCTGCGCCTTGGCGAGGCGAGACGTGGCGATGAGCTCGTAGGCCTTCGTGATCTTCTTGGTCGAGTTGACCGTGCGGATCCGCTGGCGGAGCTCCCGAATCTGTGCGCCCATGGCTCAGATCACTTCTTGGTGGGCTCGGGCTTGTGGACCTTCACCGATTCCTGGGCGACCTTGTCGGCGTCCATCGCCTTCTCGGGCGCCTCGTTGACGATCGTCGTGCCGTCAGAAGCGGTGAACTGCTTCTTGAACTCGTTCAGGGCGGCGACGACGCGCGTCTGGGCGTCCTCGGGGAACTTCTTGGTCTCGATGATGCTGCCCAGCAGGTCCGCGTGGTTGCGGCGCAGCGAGTCCTTGAAGTCCGCGACGAAGCGGCGGATGTCGGCGACGGGAACGTCGTCCAGGTGGCCCTTGGTCGCGGCGAAGATCTCGACGACCTGCTCCTCGACGGGGACCGGGGAGTACTGGCCCTGCTTGAGCAGCTCGACCAGACGGGCACCGCGGTCCAGCTGGGCGCGCGATGCGGCGTCGAGGTCGGACGCGAACGCGGAGAAGGCCTCCAGCTCGCGGAACTGCGACAGGTCCAGACGCAGCGAGCCCGCGACGTCCTTCATCGCCTTGATCTGCGCGGCACCACCGACGCGGGACACGGAGATACCCACGTTGACGGCCGGGCGGACACCGGCGTTGAACAGGTCGGACTCGAGGAAGCACTGACCGTCGGTGATCGAGATGACGTTGGTCGGGATGTACGCCGACACGTCGTTCGCCTTGGTCTCGATGATCGGGAGACCCGTCATCGAACCGCCGCCGAGCTCGTCCGACAGCTTCGCGCAACGCTCGAGGAGACGCGAGTGCAAGTAGAAGACGTCGCCGGGGTAGGCCTCGCGGCCCGGCGGGCGGCGCAGCAGCAGCGAGATCGCGCGGTACGCCTCGGCCTGCTTGGTCAGGTCGTCGAAGATGATCAGGACGTGCTTGCCCTGGTACATCCAGTGCTGGCCGATGGCGGAGCCGGTGTACGGCGCCAGCCACTTGAAGCCGGCCGAGTCAGAAGCGGGGGCGGCGACGATCGTCGTGTACTCGAGTGCGCCCGCCTCCTCCAGCGCGGTCTTGACGCCCGCGATGGTGGAGCCCTTCTGGCCGATGGCGACGTAGACGCAGCGGACCTGCTGCTTCGGGTCGCCCGACTCCCAGGCCTTCTTCTGGTTGATGATCGTGTCGATGCAGACCGCGGTCTTGCCGGTCTTGCGGTCGCCGATGATCAGCTGACGCTGGCCGCGGCCGATCGGGGTCATCGCGTCGATGGCCTTGATGCCGGTCTGCATCGGCTCGGACACCGGCTGACGCTGCAGCACGGAGGCCGCCTGCAGCTCCAGGGCGCGGGTGTCGTCCGCGACGATGTCACCGAGGCCGTCGATCGGCTGGCCCAGCGGGTTGACGACGCGACCGAGGAAGCCGTCGCCGACCGGCACGGACAGGACCTTGCCCGTCCGGCGGACCTCCTGGCCCTCTTCGATCTTGTCGAAGTCACCGAGGATGACCGCACCGATGTTGCGGACCTCGAGGTTCAGGGCGACGCCGAGGACGCCGCCGGGGAACTCGAGCAGCTCGTTCGTCATCGTGCCCGGAAGGCCCTCGACGATGGCGATGCCGTCGTAGGTCTCGGCGACGGTACCGACCTCTTCCCGGCTGACCTCCGGGGAGTAGCTCGAGACGTACTTCTCGATCGCACTGCGGATCTCGTCCGACGAGATCGTCAGCTCCGCCATGTCGTTCCTGCTCTCACTTCTTCGTTCTTGGGAAAGGGCTCGGGGGCTAGCTGGCGAGATTGCGGCGCAATGCCGCCAACCGGCCGGCGATGCTTCCGTCGATGATCTCGTCGCCGATCTTGATCGTGAGACCGCCGGCCAGGGCCGGGTCGACCTCGACGTGCAGCGCGATCGGGCGCGAGTAGATCGTGGTCAGCGTCGCGGTCAAGCGGTCGACCTGCTCCGCGGTCAGCGCCACGGCGGACCGGACGTGCGCGACAGAACGCTGACGGCGCTTGGCCGCCAGGTCCGCGAGCTCGCCGAGACCGTTCGCGACGCGAAGGCCGCGCGGGTGGCGGACCAGCTGGTCGACCAGCGTCTTGGTGACCGGGCTGACCTTTCCCTCGATGAGGGTGTCGACCAGCGCGACCTTGCCGTCGACGGCACCGGCGGGATCCGCCAGCAGGAGCTCGAGCTCGTGCGAACCCGCCACGATGCGGCCGAGCCGGAACAGCTCGTCCTCCACCGAGTCGAGCTGGCCGTCGCGCTCGGCACGCACCAGCAGCGTGGTGCGGGCGAGCGACTCGACACCGTCCACGAGCTCACGCGGGCTGGACCAGCGCGCGGTCACGACGGCGACCAGCACCTGCAGCGTCGCGTCGCTCACCTTGCCCGCGAACAGGCCGCGGACGAGCTGTTCACGACCGGCGGGCTCCGACGAGGCGTCGGCGGCCGCGCGGCGCAGCGAGGGCTGCTCGATCAGCAGGCCCAGCACGGCGAAGAGCTCGTCGCCCAGCTTGGCGAGCTCGTCCGTGGACGTGGTGGCGTCGGCCAGCTCCAGCAGCCGCAGTTCCGCGGCTGCCAGAGCTTCACGACTAGCAGCATGCAACGTCATCGGCTGCCTCTACTTGCTCGCCGGCGCCGCGACGGCGTCCAGCTCGTTGAGGAAGCGGTCGACGGTGCCACGGCGGCGGGCCTCGTCCTCCAGGGACTCGCCCACGACCTTGCTCGCCAGCTCGACGGCGGTGCGGCCGAGGTCGGCACGCAGCTCGGCGACGATCTGGGCGCGCTGCGCGTCCAGCTGGTGCTGGCCCTGCGCGACGATGCGGGCGGACTCCGCCTGCGCCTGCTCGCGCAGCTCCTCGATGATCTGCAGGCCCTCGGCCCGCGCGTCGTCGCGGATGCGCGCGGCCTCGGCGCGAGCCTCGGCCAGCTGCTCCTTGTACTGCTCGAGAGTGCGCTGAGCCTCGGCCTGAGCCTGCTCCGCCTTCTCGATGCCACCCTCGATCTTGGCCGTCCGCTCCGCGTACAGCGCCTCGAACCTCGGCGACACGAACTTCTTGATGACGAAGAAGAGGAGCAGGAACGCGACGAGACCGAGAATGACCTCAGCCAGCTGCGGAACAACCGGGTTGTGCGGTGCTTCCGCGGCCAGGATCAGGGTGCGGTACACGACGTCTCCTAACGCGTTGAAGGGTTAGGTCAGCCGGCGGTCGCGATGAAGTACACGACGAAGCCGATCAGCGCGAGGACCTCGACGATGGCGAAGGTGGTCCACGCGAGACCGAGCAGCACGCCGCGGGCCTCGGGCTGGCGGGCGGTGCCGCTGATGACCGAGGAGAAGATCAGACCGACACCGATGCCGGGGCCGATGGCCGCGAGGCCGTAACCGATGGCCGCAAGACCCGGGTTGATGTTGGCGGCGTCCTGGGCGATCTGGAGAGCGCTCACTGTTGCTGTTCCCTTTCCAACTCGGTCCGCGAGTTTTCGCGGATCGGAGGCTTTGTGCTGTTTCTCAGTGCTCTTCTGCCAGCGCCATGCCGATGTAGCTGGCAGACAGCAGCGCGAAGATGTAGGCCTGCAGGCACATGATCAGTGCCTCCAGGAAGGTCAACGCGAGGGCGAAGGCGAAGGACACCGGCGCCACGATGACGGTCAGACCGCCGTTCAGCAGCAGGAACTCACCAGCCAGGGTGAACACCAGCAGCAGCAGGTGACCCGCGAACATGGCGGCGAAAACTCGGATCGCCAGCGTGAGCGGGTTCAGGATGAACTTCTGGAAGAACTCGATCGGGATCAGCAGCGGGAGCACGAACCACGGCGCGCCCGGCGGAACCGTCTGGTGCTTCAAGTAGCCCACAAAGCCGTGCCGCTTGAACCCGACGAAGTGGTACACCGGGTAAACGACGAGCAACGAAACGGCGAGCGGGAAGCCGATGTGCGACATCGTGGGGAACTGGATGATCGGGATGAGCCCGAACAGGTTGTTCACCAGGACGAAGCAGAAGATCGTGAGGATCAGCGGGATGAACGGCTTGAAGTCCTTCGCGCCGATCTGCTCCCTGGTGATGTTGTTGCGCCCGAAGTCGTAAACCGACTCGGCGGCGAACTGGAACTTGCCGGGGATGAGCTTCAGGTTGCGGCTGGCCGCGATGAAGAAGGCGCCGATGATCAGGATCGAGAGCACCAGCAGGACCATCGGCTTGGTGACCTCGCCGAAGATCGGCGGGAGGAAGAAGTCCTTCACACCAGGGGCGACGAACTTGTCCCCCGAAGCCAGCACCACGTCGGTCACTGTGTTCCTTCCGGTTCTCCCGGCCGGCGTTCACTCCGCCGGGGGAATCGTCACGATCTGGACTTAACGTACCTTACGGTTCGCAAGCGACTACCAGAGGCACCCCTGCTATCGGGTGTCCCTGGTCTGCGCGGACCATATCAGCAGGTCTCAGGCGCCTTCGGAGGCGGGGACCACCATCTGACTACGGCTGCGCTTGGAAGCTCTCGCCTCCAGGAAAGACGTCACCAGCACCGTCGCCACCAGGGTGATTCCCAGTGCCTTGGGTTCCAGCCACGACTGGTTGCGCAGCAAGATCACCGCAGCCAGCAGCACGATCAACTTGCCCATGAATCCACCAAGTGCGGCGACCATCACGAACATCGGATCGAGTGCCGCCGTCTTGCGCATCAACAACAGCGTCACGAGGCTCGAAGCGATGGCGATCGCACCACCGATCAATGATCCGTTGAGACCAGCGGTCCCCCAGATCACAGTTGACACGACGACGCCGAGGACAAACGTGCCGAGTGCGGCCCAGGCGGCCGCGCGGAACATTTCCCCGGCGAGCCGCTGGATCGTCAGCTCGTGCGTGACGGCCTTGTCCGCGTCGCTCATGTCCCGAAGTGTAGGAACTCGCCCACTTGCGCTTGCGAGCGGGGCTGAGTTAACGGCGGTTAAGCGGACCCAAACAAGATGAACGCCGTTTACGGCTTGCGGGTGTCCCTGAGCCGTGGAATCACCGAGACCACGAACGTCACGATCAGCCCGATGACGAAGCACGTGGCCACGATGATCGGGTCGAACAACGTGAGCGCCACGGCACCGAACGCGAGCACTCCGGCCCACAAGTAGATGAGCAGCACCGCGCGCCGCTGCGAGTGGCCGATCTCCAGCAGCCGGTGGTGCAGGTGCATCTTGTCCGGCGAGAACGGGCTTTCACCTCGCCGGGTACGCCGGATGATCGCCATCAGCAGGTCGAGCAGCGGCACGAACAGCACGGCGGCGACGACGATCAGCGGCGAGAGCAGACCGAGCAGGTCCGCGGCGCTGCCGGTGGCCTGGTTGATCTTGCCGGACGCGCTGGTCGTGGCGGCGGCGAGCATGAGGCCGATGAGCATCGAGCCCGAGTCGCCCATGAAGATGCGCGCGGGGTTGAAGTTGTGCGGCAGGAAGCCCAGGCACGCGCCGGCGAGCGCGGCGGCGATCAGCGCGGGCGGGTAGGCCTCGACCGCGCCCTGCCGTTCGACGAGCAGGCCGATCGAGAACGCACAGGTGGCCGCGGCGGCGATGAGCCCGATGCCCGCGGCCAGGCCGTCGAGGCCGTCGACGAAGTTCATCGCGTTGATCATCGTGACCGCGAGCAGCACGGTCAGCAGGGCGCCCTGGTTCTGGTCGAGGCTGATGGTCGCGCCGCCGTCCCACGGCACCCAGGCGACCATCCACTGCAGACCGAACAGCACGAGGATGCCCGCCGCCGTGACCTGGCCCGCGAGCTTGGTGAGCGAGTCGAGCTCGAACCTGTCGTCGATCGCGCCCACGAGCACGATGACGCCGCCCGCGACGATGACGCCCCACGGGTCGTTGGAGAAGTCGAACGCCGCCCGCAGCACCGGCAGTTGGTGCGCCACGAACATGCCGCACAGCACGCCGCCGTAGATGGCGACACCACCCATGCGCGGCATCGGCTGCACGTGCACGTCGCGTTGCCGCGGGTAGGCGACCGCCCCGAGCTTGAACGCCATCGCGCGCACCAGACCGACGAGCAGGAACGTCACGACGGCGGCGATCAGCGCGACGAGCAGGTACTCGCGCACGGGAAGGACGAACGAGGATGCGGGCCCCACGGGCCTACCAATCAATCGGGGGTGTTCGGGGTGCTCGCCACGGTACCCGCGGCGACATGATCAATTCTGACAGCCGCTGCTCAGCGCGCGACGTCGACCTCGATGCCGAGCACCTCGTTGACCTGTTCCTTGGACACCGCGCCTTCCCGGAGGATCAGCGCGTCCGGCCCCGTGAGATCCACGATGGTCGAGGCGATGTTCTCCCCGCTCAGCCCACCGTCGAGGTACACCGGCACCGCGTCCCCGAGCTGGTCGCGCGCCTCCTGCGCACTGGCAGCGGGCGCGTGCCCGGTCTTGTTGGCGCTGGACACGGCCATGGGCCCGACATCTCGGAGGAGTTCGAGGGCAACGGGGTGCAACGGCATGCGCAGCATCACCGTGCCGCGCGTCTGCCCGAGATCCCAGGCCAGGCTGGGCGCGTGCGGCAACACGATGCTGAGCCCCCCGGGCCAGAACGCCTCGATGAGCGCCCGAGCCTGCCGGGGCACGCTGAGAACCAGCCCGTCGATCGTGGTCCAGGACCCGACCAGCACCGGGACGGGCATGTCGGGCCCGCGCCCTTTGGCGTCGAGAAGACTCCGGACGGCTTCGGCGTCGAACGCGTCGCAGCCGATCCCGTAAACGGTGTCGGTGGGAAGGACGACAAGGCGCCCACTTCGCACCGCACCAGCCGCGGCGGCGAGACCCGCCGCGCGGTTGCTCGGTTCGCTGCAGTCGTAGACCGTGCTCACCTCGGTGAGCCTAGCCAGCCGCCCGGACCGGCCGTCGTATGGCCTGCCCTAAGCACTCAGCGCCGCACTCAGCTCGCCCCAACGCGGGCGTGCGTGACACCAAGCACCCTCAGGACCTGCGCTTTCCTTCTCACTTAGTGCATTCGAGACGTCCCTGACCAGGCACAGTTTTAGCCCAAACAGGGTTAAGTAGTTCAACGCATCCCCCGAACGGGCGCACCACTGTAAGGTCATATGCCGACCACAGAGCGCAATCGGGGAGGGTCGAGCTTCTGTGTCCGAAGAAGTGGTGACGAGCGGCAAGGTGGGGGCCCTGTCAGGCGGCTCCTGGGACGGCATTTTCGGGGGCGGCCTCAGCGCGATCGTCAACGCGGCCAAGTCCGTCGCCGTGGCAGTCGAGACCCAGGCGCTGTCGGTGGATCCGCACCTGGTCGACTCAATGATCAAGAAGCTCACCGAGATGAAGGACGCCCTCGACGAGGTCGGCCGCGACGCGCACAACCTCAGCGCGGACGCCAAGCTCGGTGGCGGCTATGCCGAACAGATCAGTCAGGGCAACAGAACGCTTGGCCGAGCGGCACAGCAAACGCTCAAGGACGTCTCGAAGGCGATCGACGATCTCAAGGTCCAGATCGAGAAGAGCCGCGCGTCCTACAAGGCCGTTGACCAGGCTCATGCCGACTCAATCAAGAAACTCGACGGGAAGTAATGAAGCGCATCCTCATTGCCGTGACAGTCGGCCTCGTGGCACTCAGCGCCGGCTGCACAGGCACCTCAGGAAACGCCAACCCGACGCCGAGCGGTGGCTCCACTCCGACCAGCAACGCCGACCAGGGCTCCGGTTTGAAGGACGCCAAGCCGTGCGACCTGCTCTCCGAGAGCGAGGTCACCGGTCTTGGCCTCAAGTACCCCGGCAAGGCGAAGCAGGTGGGAACCGCGAACAGCTGCGACTGGGCCGTCAGCGGCAACGGCGGGCTTCAGGTCGGGATCCGCACCGACTCGGGCGTCAAGGACCTGAACCTCGACGGCGACAAGATCACGCAGACCAAGGTCGGCAAGTACGCCGCGACCAAGGTCGAAGCGCAGGACGGCGCCAAGAACAACTGCACCTTCGCCATTGCGGTCAGCGAGTCGTCGTCAGTGCTCGTGATCGGAAACCTGACCTCCACCTCCGAGGACACCGCGGCCGCCTGTGAACGATCTTCGAAAGCGGCCGACCTGATCGCGCCGAAACTGCCGTAACGAAATCCGAGGGGGGATCTCATGGCGCCCGTCAAACCCGCCGTTCCGCACCCGAACGCGAACTACCCAGGCCAGCCGCATGAAGAGATGAAGAAGCTGGTCACCGAGAAGTACGACCCGAACGCGGCGAACCAGGTGATCGACGGCTGGGGCCAGTTCGGCACCAAGTTCAAGGAGCTGGCCACCGACTTCAGCATCCTCGTCAACGGGTCGCAGGCGGGGTGGACGGGCAAGGCCGCGGAGGCGGTCCGGGGAGCGCTCGGCAAGGTGGGGACGTTCGCCGACACCACCGGTGAGGGGTTCACCCGCACCTCGGCTGCCATCGCGCAGCAGCGGGACGCGGCGGTTCAGGCGAACAAGAGCATGCCCGAACCGGTCGACTTCAACCCCCTCGGCATCGCGAAGAAGTGGGCGGGCGCCTCCATCATCTTCCCGCCGGCGATGGTCGCCTCGCCCGTCGAGATGTTCATGAAGCACAACGAGCAGCAAGAGGCCAAGGCCGAGGCTGTCCAGGTCATGCAGACCCGTGACAACACGATGATGTCGGCCGCGATGTCCATGCCCACGATGGAGTCCACTCCGCAGGTCACGAACGACCAGGGCGTCACGCAGCCGAGCAGCACCACGCACTCGCAGAGCCTCAGCAACGTCAACACCAACCAGAGGTTCAGCAACAGCACCGGCATGCCCAACGTGCCCACGACGACGCCGCCCGGCTCCAACAACGGCACCACGAATCCGTCCTGGGTCGCTCCGCCGACGAATCAGCCGACGATCCCGCCGGGCAACACCCCGCCCGGCGGCGGCCAGAACCGGCCTCCGTTCACCCCTCCCGGCATGCTGCCTCCCGGCATGCGCCCGCCCGGTGGCGGTCAGCCCGGAAGGCCTGGCCAGGGCGGTCCCGGCATGGGACGCGGACCTGGTGGCGGTGGCGCCGGTGGTGGCCGCGGCATGGGTCCTGGCGGCATGGGCGGCGCGGCCGGTCGCGCTGCGGGCAGTTTCGGCCCCGCCAACCCCGGCGGCAACGCTGGTGTCATGGGCAACGGCCCTGGCGGTGCGGGCGCCGGCGCGGGCGCGGGCTCGGCAGGTCGCGCAGGTGCGGCTGGCGCGGGTGCCGGTGGCGCCGGTGCGGGTGCCGGCAAGGGCGGCGGCGAGGAGGACAAGGAGCACAAGTCGAACTACCTCATCCCCACCGATGAGTTCTTCGACGACGATCGCATGGTCGCGCCGCCGGTGATCGGCGGATGAGGCAGATCGCCCAACTCTCCCTGCCCGCGTTCGAGGTTCTCTGGGAGGACCTGCGGGCGGGGAACATTCCCTACCCCTTCGCCGTGAGCCAGCACGGCGAAACGCTCGACGAGCGCGCCCGCATCAAGGCGGCCGTGCACCAGGACCTCGAACGCAAGGGGCTCGCTCGGCGCGGCAGGCCGGAGCCGGACCTCGAGGACGCGCTGAACCTGTTGGCGCGCCCCGAACTCCGCGTCATCGCGCTCTGCATGCCGGACATGAGCCAGGAGAAGGTCGTCCGCGCCAGCGTGGTGGCGCGCGGCGGCTACGCGGTGCTGGTGACCCAGGAGGCCACCAACATCACGCTGAACCTGGTGCAGCCCAACGAGATCGCGACGAGCCTGGCCAACGCCATGCCGCACAACAGACCAGGCCCCGGCAAGCTCGTCACCGTGCCCGCCCAGGCCTTCGAAAGCCAGCAGCAACAAGAAGGCTTCCGGCAGGCGGTCCGCACGATGGAGAGCGACGACGTCCGCATCGCCAAGCAGATGCTGACCGGCCCCGCCATCGGCAACGGCCACTTCCTCGTCCAAATGGGACAGGGCCGCACCAGGCGCGACTTCCCGCCCGTCACGTGGATCGACACGAAGCAGGGCCGCTACACCAACGTCGAGACGCGCAGCGGCTGGTTCACCATCAGCCCCGCCGACAACATGGGCCTGGCACGACACCTGGGACAGGTGCTGGCGATGACGAGCGAGCGATGAACCCGGAGCAGATGATCGCGGACCTCGAGTCCAAGGCGCAGCAGCTCTAGCAGCGCGTGGCACCCCAACGCGCCTTGCAGCATGGACGGCGGCTACCAGGTCAAACTGGGCGCGGATGTCATCCGTGAAACCACGAAGCAGGACGAGCTGCAGGAACAAGGCATCCCCGGACGACCAGAAGAAGGCGTTCGACCGACAACAGGGCTACCTCGACCTGTGACCTCAGCGGATGATCAGCCACGCCGCACCACCAGGATGCGCTGGGCAGTGTCGCTGGCGATGGCACTCGGCTGTGCGACTGCGGCACCGCTCCTGGCGATGCAGGAAGATCTGACGGCGCTCCTCGCCATCGCGATCGCCCTGGCCTGCGGAGCTGCCGCCTGGTTCGCGACCGCACGGCTGCGACCGTGGAGCAGCACATCCGCATGGGCGCTGCTCGTTGTCGTCGCAATCGCGTTCGTGTCCTCGGTGGGGATGAAGTCCCTCTGGCTTTCCGCTTACGGCGAGACGGCAGACGGCTGCCTGGTGACCGAGCGCTCCGAGCACACTTCCCGCCGCTCGCCGAGCACCTACACCAACGAACTGAGCTGCGGCTCGCGGCAGATCCACTACCGCCCGAGCCCTGGTTACACGAGCAAGCAAGTCGGAGAGCGGATCGACCTCGTCATCGACCGCACAGGCCTCGCCGGCTACGCCGAACCCAGCACGATCAAGCCGATGATCAGCGCCTTCGTCGGCGTCGCAGGGCTGGCGGGACTGGGGTTCATCGCCGTGGTGCTCTGGTGGCCCGCGAAGAAGCCGAAGAAGCGGCCGAACAGGTCCAAGCTGCGGCGCGGCTTCCTCTAGATCGGCGCACACGCGGTCACGCGCGAGGCGGCGGATCCTCGAGCGCGTGACCGCGTGCCCTCCCCAACATCAGAACCTACGACCGTTTGGCCCCAATGTGACCGAACGTCAGGTTATTGGCCAGGATTTGGCCACTCTCTGCCTGTGACACCACGACGCGCGGGCTCCGCGGCGTCCGAGGAGTGCGTCATCTGCCGTCGTTCGGCGCATTGACAATTCGCGGTTCGGCCACCTCTGTTCAATTCCGAACTCGAACGACTATTGTGCCATCAAACAGAGACAAAGGCATTGGAATGCGTGTTCACCCAGTCCCTGACCAGCACAAACGCCAAGTGCTCGATTCAATGACAGAAAGTGGACAGGTCAATGTCAAATCCCGCGCCAACGAAGGGGAACGTTTCCTCGGCGTTAAGCGACGGCACGCGCTGCCCCTGCGCAGCCGTGCATCGCGGCGCGGGCTCCGGGTGGCGAGTTCGGCCCATTCCGCGGCTGCCCGGCGGCGACGCCGGCACGGGGTTCTTCTCCAGGTACGGGCCGCAGCCCGCACCGGCCGTCAGGGCGCGGTCCGGACGGCTGGAGCGGTTCGCGCGAGCGGAGCGGCGCGGCTGGCTGCGCGCGCACGGGCCGCCATGGCTCGGCGCGACCGGGCTGCTCGCCGGGCCTTGCAGGCTCACCAGAGGGCTGTCCGGGAGCAGGTTCTGCGGCGGGTTCGGGCCGGCGAGGGTCGCGATCATCGGGGTCGTGGCCGGCGACATCATCAGCACGGGCGGGGGAAGCTCATGAGAGACGTCCACATCGGACACATCAAGGACGTTGCGGCGGTGCTGCGGCTTCTCGACGAGTTGCGCGAGGACCTCATCGACGCCAAGGCGCCCACGTCGACCATCGAGGCGGTTGACGATCTGCGGGTCGAGGCGCGGAAACCCAAGCCCAGCAAGGAAGTCACCGATCTGCTGATGGAGAGGCTGGCCGATCGGGGGCTTGGCGAGCAGATGAAGGAACTGGCGAAAGCCTTCGGCGCGCTGTACTAGGAGACCTTGCGGGCGGTCGCGAACCTTGGCCGCCCCGCCAGATCGGCGTGGTCGGCGACGTCGGTGAGCACTCGGCGCGCTGAGAGCAGAGCCGGCACGGATTCGCCCTGCGTGTCGTCGTGCTCGATTCCGACCGCGCCGCCGGGCTTGAGCCAGCGCGCGGCGGCTGAGACGACGTGCCGGATCACGTCCAGGCCGTCCGCGCCCGAGAACACCGCGTGATGCGGGTCGTGCTCGCCGACCTCGGGCTGCACCGGAGTTCCCTCTGGCACGTAAGGCGGATTGCAGACCACGAGGTCCACCTGACCGTCCAGATCGGACAGCAGCCACGGCGACGTGGCGTCACCCGAGTGCAGACGGATCGGGGTGTCACCGGCGGCGATCCGCGCTTCGGCGTTGCGGCGCGTCCACGCAAGCGCTTGCGGGTCGATCTCGACCGCGTGCACCACGGCGTCCGGACGAGCGGCGGCGATCGCGAGGGCCAGCGCGCCCGTTCCCGTGCACAGGTCCACCACAACGGGCGAAGCCACGCCTACCAGGGACTTCAGGCCCCACTCCATCAGCAGCTCGGTCTCCGGCCGCGGCACGAACACCCCTGGGCCGACCTCGACCGAGATCGCTCCCATCGGCGCCCAGCCGAGGATGTGCTGCAACGGAATCCGCGACGCCCGCACCCGGACGAGCTTGTGCAGCTGGTCGATCACCGACGGATCGACCAGCGGAATGAGCGGCAGCCGCCCGCGTTCCACCCCGAGCACGTGCGCGGCCAGGTACTCCGCGTCGACGCGGGGGCTGTCCACGCCCGCCTCTTCGAGGATCTTGGCCGCCTCGGAGATCGCGAGGCGGAGCGGCTGCCGGTTCATCATCGAAAGGAGAGGTTATCTCAGAAGTTGATCATGTGCCCGGCCAGGCCGTGCACAGCTTCCTTGACGGCCTCGGACAGCGTCGGGTGCGCGTGGACGTTGCGCGCCACCTCGTGGACGGTGAGGTCCCACTGCTGCGCCAAAGTCAGCTCGGGCAACAGCTCGGTGGCCTCGGGGCCGATGATGTGGCCGCCGAGCAGCTCGCCGTGCTTGCCGTCGCTGATCAGCTTCACGAAACCGCCGAAGTCGCCGAGGCCGTGCGCCTTGCCGTTCGCGGTGAACGGGAACTTCGCGACCTGGACGTCGAAGCCCTTCTCACGGGCCTGCGCCTCGGTGTAGCCGAACGACGCGATCTGCGGCTGGCAGAACGTCGCCCGCGGGATCATCACGTAGTCGAGCTCCATGGTCTCGGCACCCGCGATCGTCTCGGACGCGATGATGCCCATGGACTCGGCGGCGTGCGCGAGCATCAGCTTCGCGGTCACGTCACCGATGGCGAAGATGTGCGGCACGGACGTGCGGCAGCGCTCGTCGATGTCGATGGCGCCGCGCTCGGTCAGCTTCACGCCGGTGTTCTCGAGGCCGTAGCCGTCGACCCGCGGCACGAAACCGATGGCCTGCAACACCTTGTCGGCCTCGAGGACCTCGGTGGCGCCATCCTTCGACACCGAGACGCGGACGCGAGGGCCCGACTCGTCGATCGAGTCGACGCGGGTGCCGACGCGCACGTCGATGCCGAGCTTCTTGTAGCGCTTGAGCAGTTCGGCGGAGACCTCGGCGTCCTCCAGCGGCACCATGCGGTCGAGGAACTCGACGATGGTGACCTTCACGCCGTAGTTGTGCATGACGTAGGCGAACTCGACGCCGATCGCGCCCGCACCGGCGATGATGATCGACTCGGGGAGCTCCTCGGTCATGATCTGCTCTTCGTAGGTCACGACGCGGTCGGACTTCTGCGTGTTCGGCAGCATCCGGGTCGTGGCGCCCACGGCGATGATCGCGTGGCCGAAGGTGATCGTCTCGTCCCCGACGGTCAGCGTGTGGTCGTCGGTGAAGTTGGCCCACCCGTTGTACTCGGTGATGCCGTTCTTCTTCATGAGGAAGTGCACGCCCTTGACGCGCCCGTCCGCGACCTTGCGGCTGCGCTGCCACGCGGCGCCGTAGTCGAAGCTCACGGTGCCGTCGACCTTGATGCCGAACGTCTTCTGCTCGTGCGTGAAGATGTGCGCCAGCTCAGCGTTGCGCAGCAGGGCCTTCGACGGGATGCAGCCGACGTTCAGGCAGACGCCGCCCCAGTACTTCTCCTCGACGATGGCGGTCTTCAGCCCGAGCTGAGCCGCACGGATCGCGGCGACGTACCCGCCGGGACCCGCACCCACGACCACGACATCAAAGTGTGCGCTCATAAGCACACCCTAGGTCCCGAGCTGCTCCTGCAAGAACTCAACCGTCCGTTTCCAGGCGTTCTCTTGAGCGTGCGCCGTGGCGTGCGGAACACCACCACTCGAGAAGGTGACACCGGACCCCGGATAGGTCACGTCGGTCAGCGGCCGGTACGGCGGGGCCGCGATCAGGTGTCCTGCCTCGGGATACACGACGTGCTCGAACGGGAACGGGTGGTCGTGATCCTTCAACCGCCGCATCGCGACCTCGCTCAGCTCGGTCGAAGGCCACCCGTCGTCGTGCCCGGACGAGATGAGCAACACACCGCCGACGATGTTCTCGACGCGGATCTCGGTGTCCTCGGGGATGCCGTCGGACGTGTCGAACGCGAGCCGCAACGGCACCGGCTCGTCGTTGACGATCTTCGACCGCAGCTCTTCGCTCACGTAGTAGGGCAGGTACGGCAACGGCTCGCCCTTGAACGTCCACGACGCCGCGTCGTGCTGGAGGATCTGCAACAGGTTCGCGCCCGGCCCGATGCCCTGGGTCACCACCCCGCTGCCCACGAGGCTGACCACGGCCCTGACCTGCGGGAACGTCGCGCCGATCAGCAACGCCAGCTCGCCGCCGCGCGAGCCGCCGACGACACCGATCTCGCCGGAGCGTTCAGCGAGGTACTCGATCGCGGTGCCGAAGTACTCCAGAGGGACGTCCACGAGGTGCTCCGGCAGGCCCTTCATGCCGAAGTAGCCGAGCGCGAACGCCACGAACCCGTGCGCGGCCAGCAACGCCGCGTCCGACTCGTGCAGACCGCCCTCTGACCCGCCGAGCACGATCACGCCCGGCAGCTCGCCTGCGTCGGCCTCAGGCGCGAACAGCGTGCCCACGAGCCCGTTCTCCCGGACCTCGACGCGCTCGACGCCCTCGGGAACGGTCAGCCGCCGCAGCTCGATCTCCCCGGCGCCCTCGGCCGACAGGCACATCGGGCCCGGTTTGCCACCGGTGCGTTCGAGTGACCAGAACAACCCCATCGGGTCGACACCACGATAGGTGCCCTCGTTCGGGGCGTGCCGGGTGAGATCCACCACCCCGCGCTCATCAGCGGTGAAGACACCGTGGGACGCGCGGTCGCCTGTGGACAGTTGAACGGTGATCTCGTCGCCGGGAGGAAGCCCCACGACGACGATGTCGACCGGTTGGTCGAGGGGCGCTATCTGTGGGTTCACCAGGATCTCGGCCACAACGCGCCCCTCTCACGTCGGATTACCCGCCTGCGAGCCGTTCTGCCCGGTCGGCGGCGGCCAGAGCGTCCACCACCGCGTCCAGGTCACCGTCGAGCACCTGGTCCAGGTTATGCGCTTTGTACCCAACCCGGTGATCAGAAATTCGCGATTCGGGGAAGTTGTAGGTCCTCACCCGTTCACTCCGGTCGACGGTCCGGATCTGGGTGCGACGCGCGTCACTCTGCTCCTGCGCCTTCTGCTCCTCGGCGAGAGCCACCAGCCGGCTCTGGAGGACCTGCATGGCGCGGGCCTTGTTCTGCAACTGGCTGCGCTCGTTCTGGCAGGACGTGACGATCCCGGTGGGAAGGTGCGTGATGCGGACCGCGGAGTCGGTGGTGTTGACCGACTGCCCGCCCTTGCCCGACGACCGGTAGACGTCGATGCGCAGGTCCTTCTCGTCGATCTCGACCTCGGCGGTCTCCTCGGTCTCCGGGAAGACGAGAACGCCGGCCGCGGACGTGTGGATGCGGCCCTGGGACTCGGTGACGGGCACGCGCTGCACGCGGTGCACGCCGCCCTCCCACTTCAGCCGGCTCCACACCCCGTCCGGCACCGCGCTCTTGGTCTTGATGGACACCGTGACGTCCTTGAACCCGCCCAGGTCGGAGTCGGTGCCGTCGAGCATCTCGACCTTCCAGCCCTGACGCTCGGCGTACCGCGTGTACATCCGCAGCAGATCACCGGCGAACAGCGCGGACTCCTCGCCGCCCTCACCGGACTTGATCTCCAGCAACACGTCGTCGCCGTCGTGCGGGTCGCGCGGCAGCAGAAGCTCCGTGAGCTTCTCCTCCAGCTTGGGGAGCTGCTCCTCGAGCTGCTCGACCTCTTCCTGGAACGACCTGTCCTCGGCCGCGAGCTCCTTGGCTGCTCCGAGGTCGCTCTTGACCTGTTCGATCTCCCGCGCCGTCTGCACGATCGGCCCGAGCTGCGCGTACCGCTTGCCGAGCTTGCGCGCGCCCGCCTGGTCCGCGTGCACGCTGGGATCGGCGAGCTTCTTCTCGAGCTCGTCGTACTCGGCGAGCAGGCTGTCCAGCGACTGCGACACGGTGTTCGGCTCCTTCGGTAGGCGTGCAGACGGCAAACGGCGCCTGCCTCGGCACATTTGCCGAGGTCAGGCGCCGTTGAAGCAGCTACTTGTTGCGCTTGCCGTAACGCGCCTCGAAGCGCGCGACGCGACCGCCGGTGTCCAGGATGCGCTGCTTGCCCGTGTAGAACGGGTGGCAGTTCGAGCACATCTCGACGCGAACCTCGGACGCCGACGTGGTGCTGCGCGTGGTGAAGGCGTTGCCGCAGCTGCACGTCACCTCGGTGACGGTGTACTCCGGGTGGATTCCAGTCTTCAAGATCTTGTCCCTTTCAAGGATGGCCGCCGGGTCCCAGTTGGTGAACGGGTGAACCGGAGCCGGACTCGACCATTTAGTTTGCCAGACGCTTCAACACCAGCAAAAACGCGGTTGTTCCCGAGGGCGTCGCAGCAGGTCGCGGGTGGCCGAAGTCACAACCGCTCACCGGCGCTGATAGGCCGTTCGGCGCAAGGTGTTGCCGTTCGGCCACATACGGCTCCGTGTTGTTGGTGAGCTTCCATCACACTGTGTGCCGTGTTCTGCACTGCCGAGCGGCCCATGAGCCAGCGCCTGTGGCTGGCCGTGCCGTTCCTCTTCTCCTTTGCCGTGTTCGGCCTGATGGGGTCGGCAGGGCTGATCACTGCGTCCTGGACGACGGTGCCGCTGTCGCCGTTCGTGTGCGGGGCCGGAGTGGCGGTGGCCGCGGCCATGTCGAGCGGCGTGCGCTGGAGGCGTCCGTGGCAGCGGATCTGGCTGCGGTGGCCGTACCTCGCAGCGGTGCTGGCGTTCGGGGTGCTGGTCGGTGCGGTGGAGGTTCCCGCGCTGGTCACCACGGTGGTCGGGCTGCCGGTGCTGCTGGGGCTGGTGTTCCAGTGCCTGGTCCAGAACGACGAGAGCCAGCCGGCCTCGGACTGCCGCTGACACACCCACCAAACTCGGCATTCGAGTGACGAGATGCGAAAAGACCCCCGGTGACCAGCACCGGGGGTCTTTTCACGTGAAACTTGCGCGGCCGATCAGTCCTGCTCGGCGCCCGGCGTCGTCTTCGCCACCTGCATCAGGAACTCGATGTTGGTGCGGGACTTGCGGAGGCGGTCGAGCAGCAGGTCGATGGCCTGCTGGCCGTCCAGCGCGTGCAGCACGCGGCGGAGCTTGTGCGTGACCGCCATCTCGTCCGGCGAGAGCAGCAGCTCTTCCTTACGAGTGCCCGAGCTGTCGACGTCGACGGCCGGGAACGTGCGCTTGTCTGCGATCTTGCGGTCGAGCTTGAGCTCGGCGTTACCCGTGCCCTTGAACTCTTCGAAGATCACCGAGTCACCGGCGGAACCGGTCTCCACCAGCGCCGTCGCGATGACGGTCAGCGAGCCGCCGCCCTCGATGTTGCGGGCGGCACCGAGGAAGCGCTTCGGCGGGTAGAGCGCCGTCGAGTCGACACCACCGGACAAGATGCGGCCGGAGGCCGGGGCTGCCAGGTTGTAGGCGCGGCCCAGGCGGGTGATCGAGTCGAGCAGCACGACCACGTCGTGGCCCATTTCCACCAGTCGCTTCGCACGCTCGATGGCGAGCTCCGAGATGGTGGTGTGGTCCGACGGCGGCCGGTCGAAGGTCGAGGCGATGACTTCGCCCTTCACCGAACGCTGCATGTCGGTGACCTCTTCAGGACGCTCGTCCACCAGCACCACCATGAGGTGGCACTCGGGGTTGTTCGTCGTGATCGCGTTCGCGATCGACTGCAGCACCGAGGTCTTGCCGGCCTTCGGAGGCGACACGACCAGCGCGCGCTGGCCCTTGCCGATCGGCATCACCAGGTCGATGACACGCGTGGTGAGGATGTGCGGCTCGGTCTCCAGGCGCAGACGCTCGTTCGGGTAGAGCGGCGTCAGCTTGGTGAAGTCCGGGCGGTTGCGCGCCTCTTCCGGGTCCAGGCCGTTGATCTTGTCGACGCGGACCAGCGGGTTGAACTTCTGGCGCTGCTGCTCACCGTCGCGCGGCTGGCGGACGGCACCGGTCAGGGCGTCGCCACGGCGCAGGCCGTACTTGCGGACCAGCGACAACGAGACGTAGACGTCGTTCGAGCCGGCCAGGTAGCCCGACGTGCGGACGAACGCGTAGTTCTCCAGCACGTCCAGGATGCCCGCCACGGGGAGCAGGACGTCGTCGTCGCGGACCTCGGTCTCGCGGTCCGGACGTTCGCCGCCCTCGCCACGGCCACCGCGGCGGCGACGGTCGCGGAACCGGCCACGACGGCCATCGCCGTCGTCGTCGCTCTGCGGGCCGCCACCCTGGCGGTCGTTGCGGTCGCCACGGTCACCGCGGTCGCGGTTGCGGTCACGGCCGCCCCGGTCACCGCGGTCGCCGCGCTCGTTGCGGTCGCCACGGTCCTGGCGCTCCGGACGCTCGGACCGGTCCTGGCGTTCGCCCCGGTCCTGGCGTTCGGCACGCTCAGGGCGCTCGCCGCGGTCGGAACGGTCAGACCGCTCGCCGCGGTCGGGACGCTCAGACCGTTCAGGACGCTCAGCGCGCTCGGACCGCTCAGGACGCTGCTGCTCCTGCTGCTGGCCCTCGCCCGCCTCGGCGTTCCCGCCTCCACGACCGGAACGGCGGCGACGGTTTCCGCGGCGCCCACCGTCCTCGGAGGAGCGGCCCGCGTCGTCGGCAGCGCCGGACTCGGCGGCGGCGGCAGGCTTCTCCGCTACCTCGAGCTGCTGCTGAACAGGCTTTTCGGCGATCTTCTCGACCACCTTGACCGCCGGCTTCTCGGCCGGAGCCTTCGCAACGGCCTTCTCGGCTTTCGCGGGCTTCTCAGCTTTCGCAGGGGCGCCGGAGCCCTGCTTCTCCTTGATGGCCGCGATCAGGTCGCCCTTGCGCAGACCTGCGGTTCCGGTGATGCCCATTTGGCCGGCGAGCTCGCGCAGTTCAGCGAGCACCATGCCGGACAGACCCGCGCGGCGGCGCGGCGTCGTGCCGTTCGAAGGGGTGGACAGAGCGGTCTCCTCGGCTCCAGAACCAGAAGCAGCTGCGACATCGCTGCTCAGCAAATCGGTGTTGCTCACACATGTCCTTCCTGACCAGGCCCCGCCTCCTACGTGGCCCAGCGGACCCGTCTTCCCGCTTCAACTGGGGAACGACGGTCAAGTCCGATGCAGACGGAAGCACACACCGCTTCCGGCAAGCACGGGACTTTTCTCAGGTCACACGGCGATCGGGTGCCTCTTTTGCGTCCGCCCCGCCCGCACGGCACAGAGCCGGAACACAAAAGGATTGCGACTCGGAACGAGTGTCCGAGCGCGACACCGGCGCCCGTGCGCGCGGTGACTGATCGCCCCCGAGGGTAGACGCAGGTCCCCCGGCATGCAACAACCGGGGTCGGGCGTGTCAGTCCAATGGCCGAACGCGCACGCCGGCGGTGTCGACGTCGAGTCTCCGCACGTCGAAGCCGTGCACGTCGACCTCGGCCGGAAGATCTCCGAACGCGATCACGGTGGGTCCCGCTCCGGACACGCAGGCGGGAACACCGAGCTTACGAAGATCGTTGATCACCCGAACGGTCTCGGGCCACGCGGGCTCGCGGTAGTTCTGGTGGAGACGATCCTCAGTCGCAGCAAGGAGAACCGACGGATCCGACGTCAGCGCGTGCACCGCCAGGGCGGCCCGTCCCGCGGCGTGCGCGGCGTCGGTGTGCGGCACTTCGGCCGGAAGCAGGCCGCGCGTCGTCTTGGTGGACGACTCCTGGGATGGAATCAGGACGACCGGGTGCACCCGTGCGTCGGGCTCCATCCGGACCGCGCGGTACCGCTCTCCTTCGGACCACGCAACGACAACGCCGCCGAACAAAGAAGCCGCCGCGTTGTCCGCGTGGCCCTCGAACTCGGCAGCGATTTGCAACGCGTCCGTGTCCAACTCGCGACCCGTCAGGGTGAATCCGGCTGCGACACCCGCCACGATCGCTGCGGCCGACGAGCCCAGTCCACGTGCGTGCGGAATGACGTTGCGGCACTTCAGAGCGAGACCGCCCGAGTACCCGGCGGCACGGACGGCCCGCACGACGAGATGGGTCTCGTCGAGCGGGACATCACCCGATCCGGCGCCTTCGACCGTGATCGAGAGACCGTCGGCGACAGTGACCTCGATCTCGTCGTACAGCCCGAGCGCCATGCCCAGCGCGTCGAACCCCGAACCGAGGTTCGCGGTCGAAGCGGGGACGGTGACGAGAAACCTCACGCGAGCTCCAGCGCGTGCGCCACGGCTCCGGGGTCGACCGGGACCGGCTCGACCTCGGTGGTGCCGAGCAACGCGGTGTCGGGGTCCTTCAGACCGTGTCCGGTGACCGTGCACACGACCGTCGAGCCCTTCGGCAGGCGCCCGTCCTCGGCGGTCATCAGCAGACCGGCGATGGACGCGGCCGACGCGGGCTCCACGAAGATGCCCTCGGACGACGCCAGCAGCCGGTACGCGGCCAGGATCTGGTCGTCGGTGACGGCGTCGATCAGGCCACCGGACTCGTCGCGGGCGTTGATCGCACCCGTCCACGAGGCCGGCGAGCCGATCCGGATGGCGGTCGCGATGGTCTCCGGGTTCGCCACGGGCTGACCGGACACGAGCGGCGCGGCACCGGCGGCCTGGAAGCCGTACATCTTCGGAAGGCCCTGGTCGTAGGACGTGTAGCCCTTCCAGTACGCCGTGATGTTGCCCGCGTTGCCGACCGGCAGGCAGTGCACGTCCGGCGCCTGGCCGAGCACGTCGCAGACCTCCCACGCGGCGGTCTGCTGACCGATCAGCCGTACCGGGTTGACCGAGTTCACCAGCGTCACCGGGTACTCGGCCGCGGTCTTCGACGCCAGTTCCAGGCAGTCGTCGAAGTTGCCGTCGATCTGCAGGATCTTCGCGCCGTGCATGACGGCCTGCGCGAGCTTGCCCATCGCGATCTTGCCGCTGGGCACCAGCACGGCCGCCGTCAGACCCGCCTTGGCCGCGTAAGCAGCCGCCGAAGCCGACGTGTTGCCGGTGGAGGCGCAGATGACCGCCTTCAGACCGGACGCGAGCGCGTACGTCATGGCCACGGTCATGCCGCGGTCCTTGAACGACCCGGTCGGGTTCGCGCCCTCGACCTTCACCCACACGTCCGAGCCGGTGGTCTCGGAAAGACGCTTGGCGTGCACCAGCGGCGTGCCGCCCTCGTGCAGCGTCACGACCTCGGCGCCCTCGGGGATCTCGATGCGGTCCCGGTAAGCGTTGATGAGACCGGGCCAGCCCGCTCGCGCGGTGCTCATTCCTTCTGGGCTCACTCTTCGCCCTCCACCCTCATCACGCTGACGACGTCCCGCACCACGGGAAGGCCACCGATCTTGTCCACAGTGGACCGCAGCGCGGCGTCGGTCGCCGCGTGCGTGACGATCACCAGGCTGGCGTCCTCGACGCGGCCTTCCTGGCGCACCGCGGCGATGCTCACGTCGTGCTCGGCGAACACGGCGGCGACCTGCGAGAGGACACCGGGCTTGTCCGCCACGTCGAGGCTGATGTGGTAGCGCGTGGGCGTGTTCCCCATGGGCTGCGCGGGAAGCGCGGCGTAGGCCGACTCGCGCGGACCACGGCCGCTCGCGACCTTGTTGCGCGCCACGGCGACCAGGTCGCCGACGACCGCGCTCGCCGTCGGGGCGCCACCGGCACCCTGCCCGTAGAACATCATCTCCCCCGCCGCGTCGGCCTCGACGAACACCGCGTTGAACGCACCGTTGACCGAAGCCAGCGGATGCGTCTTGGGGATCATGGCCGGGTGCACTCGAACGGCGACTGATTCCTGGCCGGACGGAGAAGTGACCCTCTCGCAGATCGCGAGCAGCTTCACCGTGCGGCCGAGACCCTTCGCGGCCGCGATGTCCGCCGCGGACACCGCACGGATGCCCTCGCGGTACACGTCGGAAGCCGTCACTCGCGTGTGGAACGCAAGGGACGCAAGGATCGCGGCCTTCGACGCGGCGTCGAACCCGTCGACGTCCGCGGTCGGGTCGGCCTCGGCGTAACCGAGGCGCGAGGCCTCCTCGAGCGTCTCGGCGTAGCCCGCGCCCGTGGCGTCCATCGCGGACAGGATGAAGTTCGTCGTGCCGTTCACGATGCCCATGACGCGCGTGATCCGGTCTCCCGCAAGGGATTCCCGCAACGGGCGCAACAACGGGATCGCACCGGCGACGGCGGCCTCGAAGTAGAGGTCGGCACCGGAGGAGTCAGCGGCCTCGAAGAGCTCCGGACCGTGCTCGGCCAGCAGCGCCTTGTTCGCGGTGACGACGGACTTGCCCGCCTTCAACGCGTCGAGCAGCAGCCCGCGCGTCGGGTCGATGCCACCGATGACCTCGACGATCACGTCCACGTCGTCCGACGCGACGAGCGCGGCGGCGTCCGTGGTGAGCAGGTGCTCCGGGACGTCGCGGTGCTTGTTCGGCCTGCGCACGGCGATGCCCGCGAGCTCCACCCGCGCGCCGACGCGCTGGGTGAGGTCCTCGGCCTGGTCCGTCAGCAGCCGGACTACCTCCGTGCCCACCGTGCCACACCCCAGCAAGGCGACCCGAATCGGTTTCACGGCTTTCATACCTCCAGACGGAACAAGTCGTCCTCGGTCTCACGACGCAGCAGCAGCCGCGCCTCTCCGTCGGTCACCGCGGCGAGCGCGGGCCGTGGAAGTCGGTTGTACCCGCTCGCCATCGAGTAGCAGTAGGCCCCGGTCGCAGCGATCGCCACCAAGTCTCCCGGCGCGAGGTCATCGGGCAGCCAGCAGTCGCGAACCACGATGTCACCGGACTCGCAGTGCTTGCCCACGACGCGGCACAGCACGGCCCGCGACTCGGGTTCCGCGGCGCGCGAGACGAGCCTGCAGTCGTAGACCGCGTCGTAGAGCGCCGTGCGGATGTTGTCGCTCATGCCGCCGTCGACGCTGACGTACCGGCGACGCGCGCCACCGTCCAGCTCGACGTCCTTGATGGTGCCGACCTCGTACACGGTGACCGTGCCGGGGCCGACGATCGCGCGGCCCGGCTCGACCGCGATGCGCGGCATCTCCAGGCCGTTGTGCTCGCACTCCTTCTGCACGATGTTGTGCAGCTGCCGCGCCAGCTCGGCGGGCGGGGGCGGGTCGTCGTCCGGCGTGTAGGCGATGCCGAGACCGCCGCCGAGGTCGACGACGGTCAGCGAGTCGATCTCGCCGTGCTCCTTGCGGACGTCCGCGAGCAGGCCGATGACCCGCCGGGCCGCGACCTCGAAGCCGGACGCGTCGAAGATCTGCGAGCCGATGTGGCTGTGCAGGCCGACGAGCTTGAGACCAGACGCCTTGAGCACGCGGCGCACCGCCTCGGCCGCGTCGCCGGAGGACAGCGAGAAGCCGAACTTCTGGTCCTCGTGCGCGGTCGCGATGAACTCGTGCGTGTGCGCCTCGACGCCGACCGTCACGCGGATCAGCACCGGCTGCACCACACCGCGTTCGCGCGCGATCTGGTCCAGGCGCGCGATCTCGTGGTACGAGTCGACGACGACCCCGCCGACGCCCGCCTCGACGGCCGCGATCAGTTCGGGAACGCTCTTGTTGTTGCCGTGCAACGCGATGCGCTCGGCCGGGAAGTCCGCGCGCAGAGCGATCGCGAGCTCGCCGCCGCTGCACACGTCGATGGAGAGGCCCTCTTCGGCGACCCACTTCGCGACCTGGACGCTCAGGAACGCCTTCGACGCGTAGTGCACGAGCGTCGGGTCGCCGAACGCTGCGGCGTGCTCACGGCAGCGTGCGCGGAAGTCCTGCTCGTCCATGACGAACAGCGGAGTGCCGTACTGCTCGGCGAGCGCGCGCACGTCCACGCCCGCGAACTCGACGACACCGGCGTCGTTGCGGGAAGCGTTGCGCGGCCACACCTGCGGGGGCAGGTGGTCGAGCTGTTCAGCGGTCGAGGGGCGGTCGCCGGCGGTGGTGCCGGGGACCATCACGTCGGCGTGCCGGGGTCCGGCCGGGTGCGCGCGCATCACATGCGCTCCGGGGCGCTCACGCCGAGCAGGCCGAGGCCCGCGGCGAAGACGCGCCTGGTGGCGTTGACGAGCTGAAGCCTGACCTGGTGCAACGGAGTCGTCTCCTCATCACCGCGTGGAAGCACGCGGCAGTCCTGCTGGAAGCGGTGGTACGTCCCCGCGAGCTCTTCGAGGTAGCGAGCCACGCGGTGCGGTTCCCTGAGCTCGGCGGCGGTGGCCACCACCCGTGGGAACTCGCCGATGGTGCGGATGAGGTCGCCTTCGCGCTCGTGGGTGAGCAGCGCGAAGTCCTCACCAGGGGTGATGCCGAGGTCGGCGGCGTTGCGCAGGATCGACGACGTGCGCGCGTGCGCGTATTGCACGTAGTAGACCGGGTTGTCGTTGCTGTGCTTGCGCAGCAGGTCGAGGTCGATGTCGAGACTGGAGTCGACGCTCGACCGGATCATGGCGTAGCGGGCCGCGTCCACCCCGACCGCGTCGACCAGGTCCTCCAGCGTGATGACCGTGCCCGCCCGCTTGCTCATCCGCACGGGCTGGCCGCCGCTGACGAGGTTCACGAGCTGGCCGATCAGCACCTCGACGCTGTCCGGGTCGTCGCCCAGCGCGGCCGCCGCGGCCTTGAGGCGCGCGATGTAGCCGTGGTGGTCGGCACCGAGCATGTAGATGCAGAGGTCGAAACCCCGGCCGCGCTTGTCGACGAGGTACGCGATGTCGCCGGCGATGTAGGCCGAGTTGCCGTCGCTCTTGATGACGACGCGGTCCTTGTCGTCACCGAAGTCCGTGGACCGCAGCCACCAGGCTCCGTCCTTCTCGTACAGCGAGCCGTTCGCCTTGAGCTTCGCGATCGCCTCGTCGACGCGGCCGCTCTGGTGCAGCGAGTCCTCGTGGAAGAAGACGTCGAAGTCGGTGCCGAAGTCGTGCAGGCTGCTCTTGATCTCCTCGAACATCAGCCCGACGCCGACCCTGCGCACCGTCTCGGGGTCGCCCAGCGCCCCCGGTTCGCGGCGCAGCACCTCGGCTGAGATGTCGCTCACGTACGTGCCCGCGTAGCCGTCCTCGGGGGCCGGCTCGCCCTTCGCGGCAGCGATCAGGGACCGGACGAACCGGTCGATCTGCGCGCCCGCGTCGTTGAAGTAGTACTCGCGGGTGACCTCGGCGCCACGGGCCTCGAGGACCGTGCCGAGCGCGTCACCGACGGCCGCCCAGCGCGCGCCGCCCAGGTGGATGGGGCCGGTCGGGTTCGCGGAGACGAACTCCAGGTTGATCTTCTTGCCCTTGAGCTCCTCGCCGGTGCCGTAGCCGTCCTTCAGCGCGTCCACGACGATGGCGCCCTGGGCCTCGGTGGCGATGGTGAGGTTGATGAACCCTGGACCGGCCACGTCCGCCTTCGCGATGGCGGGCTGGGTCCGCAGGGCCTCGACGAGCCACGTGGCGAGGTCGCGCGGCGCGACACCGGCCTTCTTGGCGAGCTGGAGCGCGATGTTCGTGGCGTAGTCGCCGTGCTCGGGGTTCCTGGGTCGCTCGACCGTCACCTGCTCGGGGAGCGCGGTGACGTCCAGGCCGCGGTCCGCCAGCAACTGGGCAACCGTGGTCCGGACGAGATCGGCGAGCGCTTCAGGGGTCACGACGCATGAGTCTAGAGGCGCGTTGTCGCAGGTCTCGACCGGGTTACCGGGTCTCGGAGGGTGAGACGGCAAGTGTTAACGCGCACGTGGTATCGCCCTGCGCTGACAGTGATCAGACACGGTATCCCTACACTGGCGGCCGGTTGACCAGGACGACATCTGAGGCGGACATGGTAAGCGGCAAGAAAGTAAAGGCCACACGCAACAGCGTGGCGGCCGCCCGTTCCTCCGTGGTGGCGAGCAAGCCGAAGCCGTGGGGCACGATCATCGCGGTAGTAGCCGTGCTCGGCCTCGCCGGCGGCGTCTTCGGATATGCGTACTCGCAGATCCACGCCAACAACGTCAAAGAGGCCGCCCTGGCCAAGTGGAAGCCCTCGGACACGAACAAGGACCCGTCGAAGGCGCTCGCGGGCATCGTGACCAAGGAGTACAAGGGCTCGAAGCACGTCGAGCCGACCCAGCGCGTCGCCTACGACCAGACCCCCGCCTTCGGCGGCCCGCACGACTCGCAGTGGGCCGACTGCACCGGCGTCGTCTACGACAAGGCCGTGCGCACGGAGAACATGGTCCACGGCCTCGAGCACGGCGCCGTGTGGATCGCGTACAACCCGGACCAGGTCAAGGACGACGCACTCGCGAAGCTCAAGACCAAGGTCGAGGGCGTCCCGTACATGATGCTGTCGCCGTTCCCGGGCCTCGACAAGCCGGTCTCGCTGCAGTCCTGGGGCCACCAGCTGAAGGTCGACAAGGCCGACGACGAGCGCGTCGACCAGTTCATCTCCTCGCTGCTGCGCAACCCGAACACCTACCCCGAGGTCGGCGCGTCCTGCGAGAACACGCAGTTCCTGTCGAACCCGGCCCCGTTCGTCGCCGACAAGCCGGGCGCCGACGCCGTGCCGATGGACGGCGGCAAGGACGAGTCCGCCACCGAGGCCCAGCAGGGCCAGCCGAACATGAGCACGCCTCCGCCGTCGGACTCCTCGTCGACGCCGCCGTCGAGCTGATGAGCAGCACCACCACCGACACCGACGAGAGCGAGGTGTCCGACCGCCCTTCAGGGGCGGCTCGGATTCTCGTGATCGGCGCCGCAGTACTGGCCATCCTCCTGCTGGGCGCGGCAGTCGGCCTGCTCGTGAAGCTCCCGGGTTCCTCGTCCTCAGCGGTCCCGGCCTCGGGTTCCGTGGACATCGGCTTCTGCCAGGACATGTCCCAGCACCACCTGCAGGGCATCCAGATGGCGAACGTGGCCCGCGACCGCTCCACCGACCCGGAAGTCCGCCAGCTGGCGTTCGACATCGCCTCCACCCAACTGGAGCAGGTCGGCCGCATGAAGGGCTGGCTGATGATGTGGAACGAGCACGAGCAGAACATCTCCGGCGTCTACATGGCGTGGATGAACGACTCGGGCGTGCACGGCCACGGCGCCACCACCCCGGAAGCAGGCAAGCCACTGATGCCGGGCATGGCCACGACCGACGAGCTGACCAAGCTGCGCACGATGCCAGGCGGCAAGGACTTCGACGTCTACTTCCTCCAGCTGATGCTCCGCCACCACATGGGCGGGGCACCGATGGCCGAGTACGCGTCAACGCGCGCGGGCCAGCCGTTCGTCCGCACGCTGGCGGACAACATGCTGAAGTCGCAGACGAACGAGACCGAGCTGATGAAGGACTACCTGGCGAAGCGCGGAGCCGCACCGCTGCCGTAGCCACCGATAGAGCCTCAAGGGCCGTTCCCCACCGGGGAGCGGCCCTTTCTCACGCCGCCGATGCCGCAGGCGAGGCGACCCGATGGCGAAGCCGAGGCAATGGCGACGCCGAAGGCGAGCTGCTTGTCCCGTGCGCTTCGGGTGGGGTCCCGTCACGAGTCGTGCCTGATCG
>NZ_JBEXVQ010000020.1:0-164094 GCF_040629405.1 Lentzea sp. NPDC005914
CGACGTCATCTGGGCGCTGCTGCGTGATGGCCGGGAGTTTCATCGCTCACCACAGCTCACGGCCCAGGCGGCTTGACACGATCATTGAGACTCCTAGGGAAGTCGGCTGCCAGCTAAGACCGGTCGCGATGGTGTTTCGTGACACCGACGGCATGCCGCGCACAGCCGTGAACCACTTCGGGGGCATGGTGCGCGGCAACGTGTTGCTCGTCGTCAACGTGGCGTTGCGGCCTCACCCCGCACTAGGCGGGCCTGGAGCGGCTGCAGGAGAAGTACGGGGCAGGAGCCGGGCACCTCCGAGGAGATCGCCACGTTCTGCTCGACGACGTACGGGGTGTCGTTCCCCCTGTTCGAGAAGATCGACGTCAACGGGCCCGACGCGCACCCGATCTACCAGCAGCTGACGCAGCAGCCTGACGCCTCAAGTCGGGTGTTCGGCGGTACCTCGGTATGAATCCTCACTCGGCAAGGGAACTGCTGGCGGCGTTCGGCAAGGTGCGGCGGATGAGGCTGTCGGGGAACGTCGTGAAGTGCTTCAGCCGACCAGGTCCGCGCGGGTGCGGACCTCCCACCGCTGGATCTCGTGGCGGAGCACGACTTCCGGAGTGATCCTCAGGTGGAACTCGTCGGCGAGGTTGCCCGCGAGGAACCTCGTGCAGTTGGCCCAGTCGCCGGTCACCTCGAGCCGGCGGACTCCGTGGCTCTCGGCGAGGTCGTGCAGGTCGGCTGGGTCGTGTTCGCTTTCGGTCGTCACGATGCGGCCGTCGGGTGCCGAGGTGCAGGTGACCACCACGTACGGGTAGAGCATGGGGATGATCTCGTCGCTCGACCAGACGCCTGCCACGCCCCGCAGGGCGCTGAGGTAGTTCGCAGTCTGGCGCAGATTCCAGCCGTGGGTGTCGATCAGGCCGTGGCCCAGCATGCGCAGGTACGGGCCGGAGGGCGGGACCAGTGGTTCGTCGCCGCACGACCACGGCGCTGTGAAGGTGAGCATCGGGTAGCGGTCGTGGTAGCCGAGACGGACCAGCGTTTCGTAGCGGCCGTCGCCGAGCTGCGACCTTCCCGTCGCGAGCACCTCGGTGAGGTCGAGGTCCGGGTCGGTGCCGGGGATGCGATACATCTCCTGGGCGCACACGTCGGAGAACTGCTGCCTCGTGATCAGGTACGCGCGCACGTGCGCTCGGGTTGGCAGTTCACGGTCGAAGAACGCGCGGCCGCCCCGCCACACCGGGGACTCGGTGGCGAAGTAGACGCCTCCCTCGATCTCGAAGCCTTTCGCCTGTCTCGGCGGTGTCCTGTCGCGGCATCCCGGGCAGCTCTTCCTGCCGCCCGCCGGGATGCCGCCCTCCACGTAGCAGGCGAACCGGTCCGCGTGCATGTTTGACCCGTAGCTCACGTACCAGACGAGGTCCATGGCGATCACTCTTCTGAATCGTAGGATTGTTCAACAAAACATTGTGGGATTGTTGAACAGCGGTGGGAATCCTGCGATCCGGGGACATACCGAAGCCGAATCGGTCGGCGGCGGGGAGTGAACACCGCCTCGAAGTCCATTGTGGACACGCGCAACGGCTGCCGGCACCACGACGCACACAAGTGGGTCCGGACCGAGGTCAGAAAGACGCCGTGTACGTCGAACTGCTGGCCTCGCACGTCCGGCCGCGCGGGCTGGAACCCTGGTACGACCGCGACATCGCGCCTACAAGCCGATCTTCCCCTGCGGCTGCGCGCCGACGACTTCACGCGGCCGTCGGGCGTGTTGCCAAACCATCTGCGACATGACCCTAACTGGACCAAGAACTACCGGACCAGGGATCGAGCTCGAGAACCCGGGGCTCTCGTACGTCGTTACCTACTTAGCAAACGATACCGTATCGTTTGCTAAGTGACTGACACCGTACTCGTCGTCGGCGCCGGCCCCACCGGTCTGGCGCTAGCCATCCACTTAGCCATGCACGACGTTCCCGCCCGCGTCATCGACTCCGCTGACGGTCCTGCCACCACGTCCCGAGCGCTCGGTCTGCAGCCGAGGGGTGTGGAAGTGATGGAAAGGATCGGTGCGCTCGGCGACTTGCCGGAACGCTCACGGTCGTTGCTGAACATGTACTACAACCGCGGGCCGCACGCCGTGCTGCGGCTGCGGGTGGGCGAGGCCGCGGCCGCCATGGAGAAACAGGCGTTGCTGATCTCGCAAGCCGAGGTGGAAGGCGCGTTGCGGAATCGGTTCGAGGAGTTCGGCGGCAAGGTCGAGTGGTCGACACGGCTGGTCGCGGCGCGCCAGACCGCCGAGGGTGTGAGCGCGGTGGTCCGCGTGGCGGGCGGCGATGAGCAGCAACTGGAGGCCGGCTGGCTGGTGGGCTGCGACGGCGCGCACAGTGCGGTGCGCAAGATCGCCGGGATCGGATTCCCTGGCCGCCAACTCATCGAGCGGCTGCTGATGGTCGACGTGCGCGCGCAGTGGCCGTACGACCCGAACGGCAGCACCACCTGGATGGACACCGGCCGCATGTTGTCGGTGACCGCGCTGCCGGACGATGTGTGGCGGGTGTTCGTCGAGCCTCCGCCCGGAGTGCCCGACAGCCTGTCCGAACCCGAGATCGTCGACCGGGTGCTCGGCGAGTTGGCGCGGCGCAGCGGGATGGACGTCGGAACCGTCACCGACGTGCGGTGGGCCTCGGAGTTCCGGCTTCACCGCCGGCTCGCCGAGACTTACCGTCGCGGGCGGATGCTGATCGCCGGGGACGCCGCGCACGTCCAGAGCCCTACCGGCGGGCAGGGCCAGAACACCGGCCTGGGTGATGCGGAGAACCTCGGCTGGAAACTGGTGCTGGTCGCCCGTGGACAGGCCGACCAGCGACTGTTGGACACCTACGAGGGCGAGCGCCGCCCGCTGGCCCGCAGCGTGCTGGCCGCGACCAGCGCCGCGGTGGACATCATGCTGCCGAACACGAGGTGGAAGCGGCTCGTGCGCGACTGGCTGGTCATGCCCGCCGTTCGCCTGCAGGCTGTCCAGCGCCGCCTGTGGCGTGCCGCGTCCCAGCTGGACATCAGCTACCGCGGCGGGCCGCTGGCCATCGCATCGCACCGGCGGACCAAGGGACCGGTGCCTGGTGATCGGGTGCCGGACACCACGTGCAGACGCCTCGACGGCAGTCAGGTCACGCTCCACGCCGCGATATCCGGCTCGTGGGTCGTCCTCGCTCACGACCAGCACGAGGCCACCCGGCACGCTGAGGCCGCCGCCGCACTGCTCGGTGCCGACCTCGTCACTCCGCTCGTGTCGGAGCAGCCGAACGTCATGCTCATCCGCCCCGACGGGCACCTGGCTTGGCATGGCCACCCCGCACCGGAGAAGCTGTCGGCATGGTTGAACCACGTGCTGTGGCCCGCGTAGACCGCGGCGGCCGCCCGCGCGACCCCGGCAACGACGCCGCGATCCTCGACGCCGCGCTCGACCTGCTGATCGAACGCGGCGCCGACAGCGCCAGCATCGAGGCGATCGCCCGGCGCGCGGGCGTGGCCAAGGTGACCGTCTACCGGCGGTGGCAGTCCAAACAGGACCTTCTGATGGCCGCGCTGGAACACGCCAGGAACACCAACGCGGACACCGGCACGACGGGAGACTCCATCGAGGCGGTGGTCGAGTCCACCGCCGAGTTGTTGAGCCGCCCCCGGTTCCGCGCGCTGATCGCCCGTGTCATCGGCGCCTCGGTGGACCACCCGGAACTGGTGCACGCCTACGCCACCCGCTACCTGCAGCCACGGCTGGACGCCCTGACCGTGGTCGCTCAGCGTGCCATCGACGACGGCCGTTTCCCGCCGGGCACCACCGCGACGATGATCCAGGACATCCTGTTCAGCTCGATCGGCCTCGTGCTCCTGGACAAGGCGGATAACACCACCGCGGAGCACATCGCCACCCGCCTTCGGAACCTGCTGCGTCAGATGGGATACCGGTCCCCCGCCGACTGATCGGAGATCGGGCAACGGCTCAGTTGCCTGCGTCACAACAGGTGGAAGTTGACACCGGTGTCATCGAATAGCTTCGCGTCGTCCCGGAAATGACGGCGCGAGGAGCGAACGATCATGAGCAAAGCGTTGGGGTACAAGGCGTTCGGCGGTGCCGAAATGCAGGAGTTCTTCGAGCGGCCGGATCTCGTGCCCGACCCTGCCGAGGTCCTCATCAGGGTCGCGGCGGCCGGGGTCAACCCGCTCGACCACAAGCTGCGGTCCGGCCACGGCACCGCCCTGAACGGCCACGTGCCGTTCCCCCAGGTCCTCGGCATGGAGGCGGCCGGCACGGTTCTCGCCGTCGGTGACGACGTGACCGGGCTGAGCGTCGGCGACCGGGTCACCGGGTTCGCGCTGACCGGTGCGGGCACGTACGCGGAGACCACGGTGCTGCTCGGCGAGTCCACGGCCCGCATTCCCGACGCGCTGACGGACGTCTGGGCGGCGACCATCCCCGTCGCCGGCACCACCGCGCTGGACGTGCTCGACCAGCTCGACCTGCCCGCCGGCGCATCGCTGCTGGTGAACGGGATCGGCGGCGGCGTGGGCATCGCGCTGGCCCAGCTCGCGCGGGATCGGGGGCTGGTCGTGACCGGCACGGCCAGTGCGGCCAAAAGAGATCTCGTCACGGCGACCCGTGCGACCTTCGTCGACTACACCGACGGCGACGTGGTGCGCCGGCTCCGCGCACTCGCTCCGGACGGCTTTGCAGCTGTCGCCGACACCGTCGGTGGCGAGTCCTTGCGTGCCGTGGCGCCGCTGGCGACGGCGATCGTCTCCGTCGGGGACCCGGCCGTGACCGAGCTGGGTGGCGAGATGGTGCGCCGTCGTGTCGACCGGGCGAACCTCGAGCGCGTGGCCGAGCTGATGACCGCCGGTCGGCTGGATCCGCACATCACGGGGACGTACCCGCTCGCACGCGCGGACGAGGCTCTGGCGCTCGTCGAGTCGGGCCACACCTCGGGCAAGCTCGTCATCGACCTGAGCCTCTGACCTGGGCTCAGGCGGTGCCGATCCGGTGGCGGTACCGGGTGTTGAGCTCGATCAGCTCGTCGAGGGCGGACCTCGCCTCGACGAGCCGGCCGATGTCGGCGGTCAGCCGGTCGCGTTCCCCGCGCATCGTGGTGAAGGCGTCCTCGGCGATCTCACCGTCGTCGCTGTCGACGCAGGGCAGCAGCCGGGCGATCACCTTGCTGTTCAGTCCCGCGTCGAACAGCCGCCGGATCATCTCGACCCGCGCGACCTCCGTCGCCGCGTAGTGCCGCTGCCCGCCGGTCGACCGCGTGCTGTGCATCAGCCCCTGCTGCTCGTAGTACCGCAGCGAGCGGGCGCTGACCCCGGTCAGCCGGGCCAGTTCACCGATCTTCATCGTCGCGGTGGCTGAAGTCGTGGTCACGGAAACCAGCCTACGGCCCGTTGGACACGGTCAGCCGGGACCGGTACCGGCCGGCCCACGACACGCTCAGGCGATGAGTCGACGGTTCGTCTTGTCGTTGCTGGTCATGGGAATGCTCAGCGGATGCGTCAGCCCTGGGTCGGGAACGCCTGCGCCGCAACAGGAATCCATGACGGTGGCGACGTCCACCGTGCCGTTGAACGTGATCGTGCTGGAGGTCACGGGCACGGCCGTCATCTCGTCGCTGACGTTGGTCGTCGACGGGAGCTCCAGCGAGGAGAACTCGGTGAAGCTCCCGTGGCGCAGGAGTTTCGACTTCCCGGCCGGCGGCCACGAGTGGAAGCTGGTGCTGCGCTACAGCGAAGGCGACGTGCTGGCGACGAGCACGGCGAACGGGCGGCTGCTGACGCAGGCCGGGGGCAGCAGCTCGCCCGGCAGCGACAGTTCCACCGAGCTGTCGGGCAGCATCTCGGGTTGAAGCTAGCGCGGCCAGCGTTCGTGTTGGTCGTCGATGCGGAACTCGTGCGCGTGCCGGTACACGCCGCCGGCCAGCACGGCGTCGTGCAGGTGGTCGTGGGCGGAGTCGAGGTCGCAGTGTTCGTGTTCGACGACCGCGGGGTCGTGGCGCGGCCACAGTCGAAGCGCGGTCAGGGCACCAGCAGCCGCGAGAGCGCTGAGGACGAGGAACGCGGTGGTCGTGTTCGCCGCGGTCGCGACCCAGCCGGCCAGCGGGTAGCAGAGCAGCCAGCAGGCGTGCGACAGCGCGAAGTCGGCGGCGAACAGTGCGGGACGGTCTTCGGAGTGCGCGGATCGGCGCAGCAGCCGGGCGCCCGGTGTCAGCGCGAAGGAACACCCGGCGCCGATCACGGCCCAGAGCAGCAGGAGCGTGGGCCAGTGCTCGCCTGGCAGCGAGGTTGACGCTGCGCCGACTAAGAGTGCGGCCACCAGCGCCGTCACCGCGCGCAGCACCACGGCGCGGTCGGAGACACGGTCCAGGAGCTTGGGCAACAACAATGCTGCGGCCAAGGAGCCGATGCCGTTGAACGCGAGCGCGATGGCGACGTCGGAGGCGCTGCGGCCGAGCACGTCGCGGACGTAGGCGACGGTGTTCACGAGCACCATCGAACCGGCTGCGGCGGCGGCCAGGTGCACGGCCAGCAGGCCGCGCAGCCTGGGTGTGGCGAGATAGATGCGGATGCCTCGAGTGGTTGCGGCGTAAAGGCTTTCTTTGCGGCGCAACGGTTTCGGACGAGGGATGACGGCTGAGGTCACGAGCAGGGCGGACGCGGCGAAGCCCAGGGAGGTGCCGAGAAACAGGTTGGTGGAGCTCATCAGCACTAGCAACGCGGCGGCCAGTGCCGGGCTGAGCAGGCTTTCGAGGTCGTAGGCCATCCGCGAGAGAGTGACGGCGCGGGTGTACTCGCGCTCGTCCGGCAGCACGTCGGGGATCGTCGCCTGGAAGATCGGGGTGAACGCCGCCGACGCCGCTTGCAGCACGAAGATCAGCACGTAGATCTGCCACACCTCGTGCACCCACGGCAACGCCAGCGCGACTCCCGCGCGCACCAGGTCGAGCGTCACGAGCACTGCCCGTCGCGGTAGGGCGCCGAACAGTGCGGCCGCGATGGGGGCGACGCTGACGTACGCGACCATCTTGATCGCCAAGGCGGTGCCGAGCACGGCTCCCGCGTCTGCGCCGGCGAGGTCGTAGGCCAGCAGGCCCAGCGCGACGGTCGCCAGACCGGTGCCCGTGAGGGCTACGACGTGTGCGCCGAACAGGTGGCGATACGTGCGGTTGCGCAGGACGGCGAGCATGCGTGGCACTATATGTGCTCATGTACGCACGCGACGACGTTGCAACAACGGATGACTGGCAACAGCTACCTTCTGGCGCTCACGTCGAGGCGGCCGTCGACGGGTTCCGGATGCTTGCCGATCCGACGCGTTTTCGCATGTTGTGGCTGCTCTGCGGGGGCGAGTACGACGTCACGACGCTGGCCGCGGAGGTCGGGATCGCGCGGCCGGCGGTGTCGCAGCATCTCGCGAAACTTCGCCTGACCGGACTGGTCACCGTGCGCCGCGAAGGCCGGCGGCAGCTCTACCGGGCGCGGGGCGGGCACGTGCGGCGGCTGTTGTTCGAAGCCTTCAACGCCGCCGACCATCACCTCACCGGCAAGCCCGACCACGACTGACTCAGTAGCGGACGCGGTCCGTTGCGCAGGCCACGAGAAGCACCATCGTGACGCCTGCGAGCACGTGATCGCCGCTGAGCGCGCACATGCACGCCAGCGCGAACCACAGCAGCAGCCTCATGAACTGAGGTTAGGGACTGTGTGACGGCGAGCACAGTCGATTTAGCCAACGCTTGAGGTTGTGGGCCCAAACCTCTGATGGGGACTACCTCTTGCGACCGACTGCCGCGAGTCCGGCAAGCCGCTCCGGATGTTCGTCGACGTCCTCGACCGACACGGGACGCCACAGCGGCAGGAACACCACTCCCGGATCGACGAGTTCGAAGCCCGTGAACAGGTCGGCGACCGCGGACTTGGACCGCATGGTCATCGGGGTCGGGGTGCGCCGGTAGAGGTCGCGGTGCGACTCGGCCTTGTCCGGCTGGCCTTCCTGGCTCGCATGGGAGAGAACGAGGAAGCTGCCGGGCACGATCGCGTCGCGGTAGCTGGCGATGATGGCGGCCGGACCGTCGCTCTCGGACACGAAGTGCAGCACCGCGACCATCATCACGGCGATCGGTTCGTCGAAGTTCAGCAGCGAGCGCACGTCGGGACTGCCGAGCACCTGCTCGGGCCGGCGAAGGTCTGCCTGAACGACCGCGGTCTGCGGGTCGGAGCCGAGAATGTTCTTGCTGTAGGCGGCCGCGATGGGGTCGCTGTCCACGTAGACGACCCGCGCGTCGGAGGCCGCCTGCCGAGCCACCTCGTGCACGTTGCCCACCGTCGGGATGCCCGACCCGAGGTCGAGGAACTGCCGCACCCCCGCGTCGATGCAGAACCGCACGGCGCGGCGCAGGAACGCCCGGTTGGCCTGCATGATCATGGGCAGCTCGGGCCACAGGGAGATCGCCTGCTCGGCCATCTCCCGATCCACCGCGAAGTTGTGGGCACCACCGAGGTAGTAGTCGTACACCCTCGCGGCGCTGGGACGCGTCAGGTCGATGTCCGTCGCCGGCACAGCTGATTCCTGCGTCACGCTCGCCTCACCGTTCGTCGTCCGACCGCGGATCTGTCGTGGCGAACCTACCTCGTGCCCGGCGCACACGACCGACGCTGCCACCCGAGGCGGTAGACCGTGGCGGTGTAGGCGTCGGTCGAGTCCATCGCCATGAAACTCGTCGTCGTCTTCGGATCCGACGTGCCGACGCTGACCCGCAGCTCGGTGTTGATGTTGAGGTTCCTGCGCTCGCACGACTGGTGGACGATGGGCAGGTCCTCGTCCGTCGCCTGCCAGTCGTCGCTCACCGGGCCCTGCCAGGTGTGGCTCCTGAACGCCGGCTGCGCCATGCCCTGGAAGTAGTAGTTGGCTCGTTCTGTTCCGGTGGCACCGCTTTCGAGCTGCACGAAGCCGCGGTAGTCGACACGGCTGATGCCGTAGGTGTAGCCCTGCGGCGCGTTCACCCGGAGGGTGAGCTGGCAGTTCTTCCGGGAGTCCGTCGGCCTGGAACCGACACCGACCAGGGCCACGTAGTCGCTGTAGACCATGTGGAAGGCGGTGTTGTCCGGTGTCATCGTCACCGCGACCGTGCCCTGGGGGCAGCCGGACCCGTTGACGGTGACGACGTCGATGGTGACCGCTCCGGGCGGCGGGACGTCGGGTTGTGGAAGGAGGAGGGTGGACATCGCCAGGGCAGCGGCGGCAACAGTGTTGGCCATTGGACTTACCCAACTCGGTGACGGAGGCGCAAGCGCTTCCGATCGTCTTGCGGTTGCCTGACGATCCGCCGGCGCCCCGTCCTGACCAGCTACGAGCAGGTGTTGCGCAGGATGAGCGAGCGGTACTGCGGTGGCCATGTGGGGCCCAACCAGTCCGCGACCATCCAGGTGTCATGACCCAGGGCGCTGGTCGCAACGGCGCGTCCCCCGGACGTGCTGGTCAGCTCCGGGGGCATCGGCTGCTCGGTCCAGGTCCGGCCGTCCCACCGGTCAACACGGGGCCGATAGCCCGCCGCGTCGTTGGCGTTGGCGAGCAGCCACAGGTTTCCGCGGTGGTCGGCGGCGAGCTGCAGGAGGTAGCGGTGCTCGCTGCTTCCCAGCGGCGGGGTCGCGATGACCGCCCACGTACGGCCGTTCCAGTGCTCGAGCGTGTACTGCTCCTGATAGTCGACGTACTTCACGGCCAGCAACCAGCCGGTGTCCCGCCGGGCCGCCGCGATGTCCGTGGCGGAGTCCAGCGACCCGTCCGGGCTCGGCGCGAAGGTCCACGTCCGGCCGTTCCAGTGTTCGAGCAGCATCCGGTGCACAGGGACGTCAGGTCCGGAGGGATCCGGCCGGTTGGCCCAGCCCGCCACCCACACGTCGTCCGGCCCGGTGCCGGAGATCGAGGTCACGCTCGCCTGTCGTGTGCCCGGCGGCAGAGGTAGGGCAACCCGTTGCCACGCCGCGTGGGTCCGGTGCAGCAGCACCGGGCGGCCGTAGCCTTCGGGCGTGGTCGTCGTGCCCACCACCCACACGTCGTGTGACGAGGTGGCGAGCAGCGACCCGATACCCGTCAGCGGCGGCTCGGCCGGCAGGGACTCCACCGTCCACGTCCCGCCGGTGACTCGCAGCAGCATCGGCGCGGACCGGCTGCCGGAGTCGTCGGTGTAGCGGAATCCTGAGGCCCACACGTCGTCCGGACCGGCCGCGGTCAACTGCTCGATTCCGCCGTGCAGGCCCTCTGGCCGTCCGGCAACGGCCTGCCACTCACGTCCGTTCCAGCGCTGCACCACCGGGAACGCCACCGGATCAGCCGTGTACGACCAGCCGCCGACCCAGGCACGTCCCTCACCCCAGGTCGTCACCGACTGGTACATGGTCCCGTTCGCGGTCAGGGGCGCGGCCGCAGCGAACCCGGTGCACCTCGACGTCGTCGAAGTGGCCGCGCGCGTCGCCGCCGGCAGTGCGATCACCATGAGCAACGTTGTCGCGTACGTCATCGACACTCTGCGTTTCATCGACCTCGCCTCTTTCCTATTAGCGGTGGAATAAAGCCCACCTGGCGTGGTCCTTACTCGCACGGGTGGCCGGTCCGGTTGCCTCTTTCGCCGAATTTCCAGGCTCTGTGGAATGAATACTCACAACAACGACAAATCTGTAACACCGCACTCGGCGCGGCGACATATCAAGACCGAAACACCCTCGACCATGCGCAAATGGGGGACTCCAATGCGTGTTCCACGATTCACGCGCCATCACGCGGCAGTTCTGGCGGCCACCGTTGCGCTCGCGACAGGCCCGGTGACCGCCACGCCCGCGCCGCCGGTCCTCTGCGGCGACACCGTCACCTCCGACATCACGCTCTCCGCCGACCTCCACTGCCCAGGCCCAGGTCTCATCGTCAAGGCCGGCAACGTCGTCCTGAACCTCAACGGCCACAGCATCACGGGATCCGGCACCGGCAGTGGCATCTCCGTCACCGGGCAGTCAGGCGTCCGCATTCAGAACGGCAAGATCTCGAAGTTCGACTACGGAGTGTTCTTCGCGGAGTCGGCCGACAGCGAACTGGCCGATCTGACCATCGCCGACAACGTCAGCCGGAACGTGCTGACCGTGGACCGCAGCACCAACATCAAGCTGACCAACGACAAGATTCGTCGCGGGCGAGTGGGAATCAACACGACCGCGGGACTGACCGTCAGCAACAGCGAATTCACCCAGGCGCCGATTGACTTCTCGCTCACCAGCCGGTCGCCGGTGATTTCCGGCTCGAAATTCGTCGACAGTGACATTTTCTACTCGCAGAACGCGAACAACGGCTCCCTGACCGCAAGCACCCTCATCAGATCAGGGGTGGGCCTGCGCGAGGCGGACGGCTTGACGGTGTCCGGCAACGTGTTCAACCAGGGATACATCAGAGTGTTGAACGGATGCCGCGACACCACCATCACCGACAACCGTTTCAGCAACGGAGATCGCGCGGTCTTCGTCCAGCAGGCGACCTCGTCGGCCAACCTGCGCATCACCGGGAACAGGTTCACCGGCAACCAGATCGGAGTGGACGCGTCCGACCTGTCCGTCGGCATGGAGAACGGGATCACGATCTCCGAGAACACCTTCACCGACAACGCGGTCGCCGGGATTCTCCTCGAGTCCCCGTCGTACAACAGCGTCTACTGGGCGCGGATCGCAAAGAACACGCTGACGTCGAACGGTAAGAGGTCCGGCGGGCGGGTCGACAGCGCGGGACGCCCGATCAACGATGGCATCCACGTGAACGTTCCGGCAGGCAGCCCGGTGGAGATCACCGGAAACATCACCAGGAGAAACGCCGACTACGGCATCGAAGCGGTCCCGGGCTCGGTGACGGACGGCGGCGGGAACACCTCGTCCGGCAACCCCTCGGGCTGTCTCGGCGTCACGTGCACGTAGCGGCAACCGGCCGTACAAGGCCAGAAGGTGGCAGCACTGCTCCCCCGCGGCGCCGCCACCTTCTCCCCCTGCCGTGGATCCCCCTCATCCACACGGCAGAGCTTGCCAGGGTGAACCTGAAAGGACGCTGAACGATCCTGAAACGGATTTCAGGACTCGATCACGTGCGATGCGGCACCCTGCTCACATGCGCGTGCTCGTGGTGGAAGACGATCCCCGCCTCGCCGGCCTGCTCACCCGCGGCCTGACCGCCGAGGGGTTCGCCGTCGACGTGGAGCGCACCGGGACGGACGGGCTGTGGCGGGCGCGGGAGCACCCGTACGACGTGATCGTCCTGGACATCATGTTGCCCGGCCTCAACGGTTACCGGGTCTGCCAGGAACTGCGCGACGCGGGCGTGTGGACGCCGATTCTCATGCTCACGGCGAAGGACGGCGAGTTCGACGAGGCCGAGGGGCTCGACACCGGCGCGGACGACTACCTGACCAAGCCGTTCTCGTACGTGGTGCTCGTGGCCCGGCTCAGGGCGCTGGCCCGGCGGTCGCGCACCGCCCAGCCGGTGCTGCTGCGGGCCGGCGATCTGGTGCTCGATCCGGTCAGCAGGGAGTGCCACCGGGGCACGACGCGGATCGACCTGAAGGCGAAGGAGTTCTCGGTGCTGAACTTCCTGCTCCGGCACGCGGGCGAGGTCGTCACCAAGTCGGAGATCATCGACGGGGTGTGGGACTCGGCGCACGACCCCGACCCCAACCTCGTCGAGGTCTACATCAGCGCGCTTCGCCGCAAGATCGACACCCCGTTCGACCGGCGGAGCATCACCACGGTGCGCGGCGTCGGCTACCGGTTGGTGGACCGATGAAATCCTTGCAGGTCAAGGTCACCGTTCTGGCCACGGTGGTCACCGCGCTGATGATCGGCCTCGCCGGGACGCTGATGCTGGAGTCGCAACGCCAGCAGATCATCTCGCAGACCGCGGACAGCTCGCGCCTGCACTTCGTGTGTTCCAACCAAAGATGCGTCCAGGTCCAGACGAACGGCCAGGCGGCGGCCGTCCCGCCGGGGACGTTCGTCTGGTACGAGAGCACCGAGGTGCGGCCGGTCTTGTCGCTGTGGCCGTTCACCGATGTCGACAAGACCCCGTACGAGCGCATCGGACAATGGCAGGGAGACAACGGCGAGATTGGGCAGTCCGCCGCCTCCCTTGCCCAGATGCGCCTGAACAACGCGACGCTGACCCTGCTCGCCGTGCTCATCTCGATCACCGCGCTGGTGTCGGTCACCGTGCTGGCGGCCGTCAGCCGGGTGCTGCGGCCGGTGGAGGCGATGCGGGCCGAGGTGGCCGAGATCAACGAGCACAACCTCACCCGGCGGGTCCCGGTGCCGTCCTCCGACAACGAGATCGCTCGGCTGGGCGCCACGCTGAACGAGACGCTCGACCGGATGCACCGCGCCGTCGAGGACACCCGCAGGTTCGTCGGGGACGCCTCGCACGAGCTGCGCAGCCCGCTGGCCGCGCTGCGGGCCGAACTGGAGATCGCGCTGTCGCACCCCGGGCTGACGGACTGGCCCACCGTCGTCAAGGCGGCGCTGGAAGACACCGAACGACTGCAGGAGCTGACCACGGACCTGTTGCTGCTGGCCAGGTTGGACGCCGACGCACTGGACAAACAGGACACCGTCGACCTCACCGCCGTGGTGCGGCGGGAGGTCTCCCGCCGGGGGATGGTCACCCTGGAAGCCGACGACCACGTGCTCGTTCCCGGGCGGCGCGCGCAGCTGTCCCGGCTGCTCGGCAACCTGCTGGACAACGCCGAACGCCACGCCGGCACTGCGGTGGTCGTACGCCTGCGCGGCGGCCCTTCCGCGACGATCGAGGTCATCGACGACGGTCCCGGCATCCCCGAGGCGGACCGGGAACGCGTCTTCGACCGGTTCACCCGGCTCGACGAGGCCCGCACGCGCGCTGCAGGCGGCGCCGGCCTCGGGCTCGCGATCGCCCGTCGCATCGCCACCCGGCACCAGGGCACGCTCAAGGCCACCGACGCCGCCGGGTTCCACGGAATCCGTTTCGTGGCAACAATTCCGACCGGCATCCCGCAGCCGAGGCAAGCCTCCGTCATCCCGCACCAGCGCGTGGGCGACGAGGTGTGGCAGTTCCTCAACGGCACGATCACCTCGACACACGGCCACATCCCCGAACCACGCCCGGCTCCCGAGCCGGAGCTGGAATGGGCTCTCATCTTCGGCGAGCACCCGCCTGCGTTTGCGTCCGGCGGCGCCTGTTGCCAGAGTTCGTGGTCATGAACGAGGTTCTGCAGCACAGGATCGAGACGACATTCGCCCACTACGACGTCAACGGCAACGGCGTCATCGAGCTCGCGGACCTCTACGCGCTGGCCAACCGGCTGCTGCGGGCGTTCGGTGAGCCCGCGTCGTCGGAACGGGGCCGGGAGCTCGTCGAGACCTCCGACAGGTTCTGGGAGACGCTGCTCGAGCACTGCGACACCGATCGCGACGGGCGGATCACCCTGGACGAGTACCGCGCGGCGATGCTGGCGGTGTTCGTGGACGTCGACGAGTTCGACGACATGTTCCTCGAGGTCTCCGAGTCGTTGCTGGCGCTCGCCGACACCAACGGTGACGGCAGGGTCGAGGCTGCCGAGTTCCAGGTCCTGCTGGCGGCCCGCGGGCTGTCCGAGGCGGAGGCCAGGACCGCGTTCGCGCACGTGGACACCGACGGCGACGGCTCGATCAGCCTGCAGGAGTACGTGGACGCGGTGCACGACTACTACACGAACCCGGCCGAGGGCACGCCGGGCAGCTGGCTGTACCCGCGGTTGATGGAACTCGCGAACTGATGCCGGTCAACGGCGAACTGCTGGAACGGTTTCTCGCCGTCGACACGACGGCGATCTGCGACGCCGACCGGACCACGAGGGTCGTGGACAGCGCGATCCGCGCCCGGTCCGCGACCACTCGCGTCTTTGGTCCCGCGTTCACGGTCCGGTGCCGGGAGGACTTCCTGGCGGTGCTGCGCGCGGTCGAGACGGCCGAGCCCGGCGACGTGATCGTGGTCGACGGAGGTGGACGGGAGACCGCGCTCGGCGGCGAGATGTTCGCGCGAGGGGCGTTGGCGCGGTCGTTGGGTGGTGTCGTCGTCGACGGCGGCTACCGCGACATGGCGTACGTCTCGACGTGTGCGCTTCCCGTTTACAGCCGGTTCGTCACGCCGCGGGCGGGCACGGCGTCGCAACTCGGGGAACTGCAGGTTCCGGTGACGTGTGGCGGCGTCGTGGTGAACCCCGGCGACCTGGTGCTCGCCGACGACGAAGGCCTTGTCGTGCTGGACCCGGGGCGGGCAGCGTCCGTGCTCGACGCCGCGCTGGCGGTCAAGAACACCGAGCACCAGGTGATCGAACTGCTGGCCGGCGGAGGAACCTTGAGCGACGCGTTCAACGTCGCCGAGCACGTCGAGGCTCTCGAGCGCGGCGAGCCCTCTGCGTTGCGCCCCAGGGTCACGCGCTGACCCGGCTCCGCGGGACGACCAGGACGACCGACAGCACCACCGTCAGCCCCAGCAAGATCGCGTTCAGCCACTGGTCGCGCGGCTCGTACACGTGCAGCATCGTCAGGTGGTAGTAGAAGTGCAGCACGTTGAACACGAGCAGCGCGGCGCCCGTCGCCTGGACGACCGCCGCGTTCCTGGCGTTCGCCAGCGCCAGGAGGATCAGGACGGTGATCCCCAGGTAGAACGCGCCCACGTCCTTGATCAGGTGCTCGTTGAACGGGCCGAGCTGCGGCAGCCACCGCAGCCCCAGCCCCGGGAAGTTCTCGTAGAAGGACCCTGTCGCGAAGTAGGCGAAGACGCCCACGTACGCCGACGTGACCGCGAGGAAAGCCAGGCTGATCCGGTCGAGTAGCAGCTTCATGCCCTGTGGACGAGAACGCGCGCCGATTCGTGACGGCGCCTGAGGTAGTACCGGGCGACCGTGATCGTGGCCGCCAGGAACACGACCTGCATCAGCGTGCGCGGCACCAGCTGGTCGTCCCACGGCACCGGGCCGCTCAACGCCTTGTGCACGTTCGCCGGGAACATCGCGACGAGCATCGCGGTGAGCCCCAGCGCCGACCAGCCCGCGGTCCGCGACCACAGCAGCGCCGCAGCGCCGAGCAGTTCCAGCACACCGGTCACCGTGACCAGCAGGCCCGGCGCCGGCAGGAACGGCGGCACCATCGCGATCAACTCCTCGCGCAGGCCGACGAAGTGCGCTCCCCCGGTCAGCACGAACATGACCGCGAGCCCGCCGCGCAACGCGACCGGCAGCGGCTTGAGCCTCCGCACCCCGAACGCCCCTGCCAGCAGCAAGAGCGACGTCACGACCACCAGCGCAATCAGCGGAGCCATCTCCGCACCCCCTTGACTTGTCACCGACAAGATTGCGGGTGGCGGCCCATCTTGTCAACGGTAAGATGCGCTGGTGCCTCCCTATCACCACGGCGACCTGCGCCGGGCCGTCCTCGCCGCCGCCGTCGACGCGATCACCGAGCACGGCGCCGCCGGGGTGAGCCTGCGCGACCTGGCCCGCCGGGTCGGCGTCTCGCACGCGGGTCCCGTGCACCACTTCAAGGACAAGGCCGGTCTGCTCACGGCCCTGGCCGCCGAGGGCTTCGCGCTGCTGGCCGACGCCCTCATCTCGACCCGTGAGCAGACGGACTCGTTCGTCGAGCTCGGCGTGACCTACGTGCGCTTCGCCCTGCGGCACCGCGCGCATTTCGAGGTGATGTTCCGGCCGGACCTGCACCACATCGACGACCCGAACCTGGCCGACGCGCGGGACCGGGCCGGTGCGGCGCTGGCGGGTGGCGTCGAGGCGCTCGGCGAGCAGCGGACCGGCGACCAGCGGACGGCGGGCGTGGCGGCGTGGTCGATCGTGCACGGGTTCGCGACGTTGTGGAACACCGGGAACCTGGACGCCGGCGACGATCCGGAGGAACTGGCGCGCCGGGTGGCGGCGATGCTCTTCGGGGCCGACTGACACCCGCTGTCGTCAGCGATGAGGCAGCGAGTCCACGATGTCCTGAACGCGCTGGGCATCGGCCGTGCGTTGCTGGGACTGGTAGATCGCCAGCGCTTCTTCCCACACGGCGACGGCTTCGTCGTGCTGTCCCAGCGCGAGGTGCGGGTGCCCGAGTCGTTCCAGCGTTCCGGCGGCCTCGTAGGTGTAGCCGAGGTCGCGAACAGGGCCAGGGCCCGCCGGTAGTGGTCGACGGCCTGGGCGTGGTCGCCGACACCGAGCCCACGGCCTTGTCCAGCGCGGCCAGTTCGCCTTGCCTGCCGACGAACTCGCCCGGTGGCGCGGCACCGGTGCGGTGGCCGCGGGCACCCCGATCGCGGCCGCCAGCAGTCCGTCGCGTTCCTCCGGCGACAACCTCAGCGCGTCGGCCAGGCGCTTCACCGTCGCCACGCCGGCGTTGGCGTGGTCCGCGGTCTCGAGCCTGCGGATGGTGCGCACCGACACGCCGGAGTGTTCTTCCAGCTGCTCCTGCGTCATTCCCCCGCGCAACCGCAGCTGACGCAACAGCTCGCTGAACCGGCTCGTCACGTGTTCCTCCGTTACCTGAGTGTGAGTGAACGTGAGTCCACTGTGTTCAGGCAGCCGACGCGTCGCCGCGTCGGCTTTGACCCACACCAGTCGGTGCGGGTCTTCCCGTGGCGGTACCCGTTGCCCGCGCGGTGCAGGTCTTACGTGGGTTTCCAGCGGGCTCGTTTACCGTCGCCCCGCAACTCGGGGAGGACGTCTCGCATCGCACGAGCGAGGCGAGGTTACGCGCGGCGTTGAGATCCCGGTCCAGGACCAGACCACACGCTTCGCAGCAGTACACACGTTCGGACAGGCGCAGCTTGGCTTTCACCGCACCACAGCCCGAACACGTCTTGGAACTGGGATACCACCGGTCGGCGACATGCACACGCACACCCGACCAGCTCGCCTTGTACTCGATCTGACGGCGCAGCTCGGCCATGCCGACGCCAGCGATGTGCCGGGCCAACCGGCGGTTTCGGGTCATGCCCGCCACGTTGAGATCTTCGATCACCACCGTGGATACGCACCAGCCGGGTAGTGAGCTTGTGCAGCCCGTCCCGGCGGGCGTTCGTGACAGCGGTGTGCAGCCTCACGATGCGGGCCTGGGTCTTGCGCCACCGGGCGGATGGTCGCCGGCGGGTGCGCCGATCCGGGCTGACACGGCGCGCGGCCTGGCGTTGCAGGCGCCGCAGCTCCCGCAGGACGGTCTCCAGGTGTCGCGGGTTCGTGATGGTCTCGCCGGTCGACAGCACGGCCAGGGACTTCACGCCCAGATCGACACCCACCGCGCTCTCAGACCGTGTGGGCGCGGGATCATCGCGGGTGATCTCCACGGACAACGACACGAACCAGCGGCCACGCCGATGCGAGACGGTGGCCGAGCGGATGCGGGCCGTGCCGCGCTCGACATGCCGGGCCAGCTTCCGGGTCGACTCGTGCGTGCGCACCAGACCGATCCGGGGCAGCTTCACATGTCGGCGGTCGCCGGCAAGGCCGAACGCGCCAGTGGTGAACCGGCACGACAGGCTGGACCGCTTGCCCTTGAACCTGGGGAACCCGAGCCTGCCACTTAGGCGCTTGCCACGCTTGGAGTCCGCCCAGTTGCCCAGCGCGGTCGCCAGGTTCGCGACGCCAGACGAATAGGCTTCCTTGGAGTTCTCGGTCCACCACGGGGCGATCTCGTCCTTGGTCTGGTTCCAGGTCTTGCGCAGGCTGTAGGCCGACCACGACACAGGCGGCGTGAGCTGATCGTCCGCGAGGTCGTAGGAGCGTTCCGCGTTACGTTGCGCCAGGTTCGCCTTCACCAGCGCCAAACCCCAGTTGTAGGCGTAGCGCTGCCCACCGCAGTGCGACCGCAGCACGTCGCCCTGTCCGGGGGTGGGGTCCAGGGCGAACTGGTACGCCTGAAGCACTGTGCTCATCCGGCAGCCTCGCCGGGGTCGTGCCTGGTCGCGGTGACCGCCCGCATAGCGCGGTTGCGTGCGCCACGCCGCCCGTGCAGGCGGGCGCACATGCTGGTCAGCACCTCGACCATGTCCCGCACCAGATCGTCGGTGCTCTCCGAGGTGTCGACCACCACTATCGGCGTCCGGTCGCGGCGAGCGCGGCCGTCAGGTGCTCGACACCGAACCGGGCCAGCCGGTCCCGGTGCTCCACCACGATCGTCTGGACCTCGGGATCACGCAGCAGCCGGGCCAGCTCGGCGCGTCGCCCGTTCGTGGCTGACACTGGTCATGCGAGGACACCCCTGACATACACAACGACGCGGCCCTCCGGGTTGCCCGGCAGATCGACGATGATCGTCCCGGACGGCAACCGACGAGCGGGGTACGAGCATCCGGTCTCCCAGAACCACCGGTACGCGGTCTGGGGTATACCCCGAACGACCGTGCCCACTCAGCCAGCTTCACCCACTCATCGGAACACACGTTCGATCACACATGCTCACAAACCGCCGAACAGCTCCTCACCCCCTGCCGGGACTCTGCTCATCGGCAGGGCGGCTGGAACGGAACATCAACTCTGTCCGGTCACCGCCACCGGCGGACCCGCCACGGCCGATCGGAGAACAGGGCGTACGGCGAGCACGGCGAGGACAACAATCGTCAGCCAGACGAAGGTGTCGAACTCGTGCAGCCGCGTCACGAACACCAGGAACACGGCGGCGAACGCAGGCCACGCGTTGCCCCGCACGGCGAGGTACACGAGGACCGGCACGCACCACACCCAGTGGTGCACCCAGGACACCGGCGAGGCCAGCAGCCCGGCGGCCGCGATGGCGAACAGCGCGACGAGGTCGTCGCGCGCCTGCCGGGCCACGACCACCGCGGCGGCCACGACGGCGGCGGCGAGCACCGCCCACAGCAGCGTTTCGGTGCCCTGCTGGAGACCCAGGTCCCGGACCAGGCCCTTGAGCGACTGGTTCGTCGACAGCGAGATGTCGCCGATCCGGTCCGGGTTCAGCAGCGAGTGGAACCAGTACTGCGCGGAGTCCTTCCACGCGACGAGGAAGCCCAGCAGAACCAGTCCCGCGAACGTGACCATGGACGTGATCGCGGCGCGCCACTCGCGTTTGACGAGGAAGTAGAGCACGAAGATCGCGGGCGTCAGCTTGATCGCCGCCGCGATGCCGACGAGAACGCCACGCCAGCGAGGGTCCTTCACCAGCAGGCAGTCGACCACGACCATGGTCAGCAGGAAGAGGTTGACCTGGCCGTAGCCGAACGTCATCCACACCGGGTCGAGCGTCAGCGCGCCGATCGCCGCGACCGGTCCGGCGCTCCAGCGCAGACCGGGACGCACCTTGCCCGCCACCGCCACGCACACCGCTGTGAGGGCGAGGAAGCCCGCCGCGACAACGATCGGGTTCTGCAACGCCTGCGGCACCGCGCTCAGCCCGCTGAACAACACGGCGGCGATCGGCGGGTAGGTGAACGGGAGGTCCGGGTCGATCGGCGGGCCGGTGAAACCGACGTACAGCGAGGTGCCATCCAGCCAGGCGAGGCCACCGAGGCGGTACACGTCGAGGTCGATCGGGTAGTGACCGGACCATTCGGCCAGCAGCCAGATCACAGCCGCCACCCAGAGGACACCGGCGGCCTGACGGGCGCGCGCGCCTTCCGCCATACGAAGCAATCTGTGCGGAACTTCAGGTGCATTCCGCATTGTTGAAAGGAGCGACACCGTTTCGAAATTATCCAGACCTTCGCCTGGCCACCTTGCTGAACAACCGGAAGAACTTCCGGCAGAAGTCATCTTCCTGGCAACATCGCCTGTCGTCCGGCGTCTACTCGTCGTGGGGACATCTGCTTTCGGGGACTTCTTGCGCTTCTACCGCTCGCGCATTCCGCTGACACAGGAAGAACTGGCGGAACGCACGGGGCTGAGCATGCGCGCCATCAGTGACATGGAACGCGGCCGCACGCTGACACCGCAGCTCCGGACCGTGCAGCTGCTGATCGACGGACTCGACCTGGAAGGCGATGAAGCCGCGGAATTCACCGTGCTCGCCCGCGCCGGCCGAATGTCCGCGGCGGAGGAAAAGCCCGAGGTCCCAGGCCCGGTCGTCGTGACCGGCTCGCTGCCACCCGTTCTTCTCGAACTCACCGGACGGGAAGCCGAGAGGGCGCAGCTGAACGGCTTCGCGTCTGACGCGGCAAAGGCGTCCCGGCTGCAGATCGCGGTGGTCCACGGCGCGCCCGGCGCCGGCAAGACCGCGCTCGCCGTCGATGCCGGGCACCGTCTGGGCTCGCGGTTCGCGGACGGGTGCGTGTTCCTCGACCTGCGCGGTATGGACTCCGACCCGCTGTCTCCCGGTAAGGCCGCGCATCGCCTGCTGAGATCGTTCGGAGTGGACGAACGCCAGATCCCTGCCGACGCGGACGACAAGTTGTCGCTGTACCAGTCTTTGCTGCGTGAGCGCTCGGTGCTGCTCGTGCTGGACAACGCGGTGAACGAGGCTCAGGTGCGGCCGCTGCTCGCGTCCAGTCCCGGCACGCTCGTGCTCGTGACGAGCCGCAACACCCTGACCGGACTGGACGCGCGGCACCGGCTGGCGGTGGGCCTGCTGCCGCTGGACATCTCCGTGGTGTTGCTGCGTCTCGTCGCGGGCGAGGACCGTGTCACGGCCGAGGCGGCAGCGGCCGAGCGGGTCGCGGCGTTGTGCGGGGGCATGCCGCTCGCGTTGCTGATCGCGGGCAACCGGCTCGCCGGCAGGCCACAGTGGACGATCGCGCACCTCGCCGAGCAGTTGGAGGACGAGCGGCGCCGGCTGTCCGTGCTGCGGGCGGGCGATCTGCAGGTGCGGGCGGCGTTCGAGATGTCGTACCAGCAGCTGAGCCCTGGCGCGGCCACGCTGTTCCGCAGACTTTCGCTGGTACCCGGCACGTCTGCTTCGGCGGAGTTGGCCGCGGTGCTCACGTCGTCGTCCGAGGAAGCGCTGGACGAACTCGCCGACGCGAGCCTGTTGGGCATCAGCGAGACCGATGGCCGGTACACGCTGCACGACCTGCTGCGTGTGTACGCCATCGAACGGCTGGAACTGGACGACAGTCCCGCTGTGGTCGAGGAGGTCGGCTCACGGCTGCGGCACTGGTTGCTCGCCACCGCCACCGAGGCGGCGCGCACGTTCGACCAGGACCATCCCGCGGCCGACCGGGAGTCCGCCGGCCGTTGGCTGGCCGCGGAGCTCGAGAACTGGCGCGGCGCGCTGCAGTCAGCGGTGGCGTTGGGCGAGCACGAGCAGGTTCTCGCGCTGGCCAAGGCGATGCACTGGTACTCGGACATGCACGGCGTAGGCGAACTGTGGCGTGAGGTCTTCACGGCAGGTGCCGCCGCCGCGCAGGCGTTGGGCAACTCACGTGACACCGCAGAACAGCTGAACTACCTCTCGTGGGCGCTCTACGCGCTGTGCGGCCTCCCCCACGACGCGCTGCACGTACACGAGCAGGCGGCGGCGGTCCTCGTCGACGACACCGTGACGGAGGCGTGGACCTGGTACTACGGCTCGGCGATCCGCCGCCGCGTCGGTGAGCCGGAGAAGGCCGTGTGGCTGGGACGGCGGTCCGTCGAGCTGTTCGAGCAGGCCGGGTACCTGATCGGCGAGAACCTGGCCCTGTCGCTGCTCGGGCTGATGCTGGGCACCGTCGGCTCGGTGGACGAGGCGATCGAGGTGCAGCAACGCAGCGTGCAACAACACCGCAAGGCCGGGGGCGACGAGGGGCTGCTGTCGATGCTGCTCATCCGGCTGGCCACCAGCCTCGCGGCCGCCGGGGAGGTGCTGGCGTCGCTGGAGCTGCTGGACGAGGCGGAGACGTTGTTCCTCGAGCACGGAACCACCGCCGGGGTTGCTCGGGTGCGGCACAACCGCGGGCTGGTGCTGATGGACGCCGGACGGCTCGACGAGGCCAAGGATCAGCTGCTGTCGGCGTTGGACGAGGCTCGGCTGTCCGATCACCGGATCGAGATCATGGCTCGGCTGGCGGAACTCGCGGAGGCGGCTGGGGACGGTGGGGAGGCTCGGGAGCTGCGGGTGCGGGCACTGGCGGAGTGCGATCGGTATGACACGCCGGCGGTGCGGGGGACGGCGGCGAAGCTGGCGAGCGCTCTGACGCACTAACGCGGAGCCGCGGCCACGCGATGCACCGGCATGGCAGAGGAGACGCGCGAAGAGCTGGCACGGCAATTCAGCGGCGACATGCACCGAGGCGTGGCCGAACTCGCCCGGCTCGGGTACGACCCGAAGATCTTCCGGATGATGCTGGCCGACCACGGGGCGGTGGAAGCCGCCCGTCGGCTGGTGGCGGATCCGAAGCCGTCGTACGGGTTGTGGAAGCTCCAGGAGAAGAACCGGCTCGACGCGAGCGTCGAGATGTGGGTGCTGCTCCCCCGTTACGAGCGGCTCTTCGACCAGACGACGCGGGACCAGGCGGAGCGCAAGCTTCGTCTGCTCGGCGTCGACGTCGGCCGCGAGCTGCGGCAGCTCGCCGCCCGGCTCCAGCCACCTGCCTGACAGGGCGGCAACCGGTCTTCACTTCGTCGATCCGGCCAGGACGCCCTGCACGAAGTACTTCTGGAACACCAGGAACACCGCCAGCGGCACGATCATCGACAGGAACGCGCCGGTGGCCAGCATGTCGATGTTGGTGCCGAACTGCCGCAGCTGGGCCCGCAGCGCCACGGTGATCGGCGCCGAGTCCTGGTCCGCGAAGACCAGGGCCACCAGCATGTCGTTCCACACCCACAGGAACTGGAAGATCGTCAGCGAGGCGATCGCCGGCTTGGCCACCGGCAGCACGACCCGTTTGAAGATCACCCACTCGGTGGCGCCGTCCATGCGGGCGGCCTCGATCAGGTCTCGCGGGATGCCGGTGAAGAAGTTGCGCAGCAGGAAGATGGCGAACGGCAGCCCGAACGCGACGTGGAACAGCACCACGCCGGTGATCGTGCCGAACAGCCCCAACGTGCCGAACAGCTTCGCCACCGGGATCAGCGCGATCTGGATCGGCATGACCAGCAAGCCGACGACGACCACGGTCAGCGTTTCACGGCCCGGGAACTCGATCCACGCCAACGCGTACGACGCCAGCGAGGCCATCACGACGACCAGAATCGTTGCGGGGACGGCGATGTAGAAGGTGTTGAGGAACGACTGCCACACGGCGTGGTTCGCGACGAGGTCGGCGTAGTTGTCCAGGGTCAGCTCGGCGGGCTTGGTGAACACCGTCCACCAGCCGCTCGCGGTGTTGGCCGACTCGTCGCGCAACGACGCGATCAGCAGGCCGAACACCGGTACCAGCCAGAACAACGCGACCAGAGCCAGCACCAGCTGCACGAAACCGTTGCCCAGCCGCCCGAAGACGCGAGTCAGCACGCCGCGCTTGGGGGCGCCGGACACCGGTACCTCGATGCGGACCTCTTCGGCTACCAGGGTCACGACCGCTCCCGTCGGAATCTGCGGATGTTGAACAGCATCGCCGGGGCGACCAGCAGGAACAGGATCACGGCCAGCGCGCTGCCCGCGCCCTGGTCGCCGCCCGTGCCGAACGAGACCTGCCACATCTGCAACGCCAGCACGTTCGCCTCGGACTGCACGGAGCCCGGCGCGATGACGAAGACCAGCTCGAAGATCTTCAGCACGTTGATCACCAGCGTCACGAAGACCACCAGCAGCACCGGCGAGAGCAGCGGAATCGTGACGCGGCGGAACACCTGCCACTCCGTCGCGCCGTCGACCCGCGCGGCTTCCAGGGCGTCACGGGGAATCGCGGACAACCCGGCGGCGATGAACGTGATCGCGAACCCGGTCATGATCCAGATCCAGGACGAGATGATCACCGGCGTGATCAGCGTCGAGCCCAGCCACGTCAGGCCGCGGAACGGCAGCGCGAAATTCGACGACGGCAGACGCACCACGACTTCACCCCTCGCGAGGTCGGGGAACGTGAACCTGCCGTCGTCACCGGTGGTCGTGCGCGCCACGACCTGCCCGTCCCGCACGGCTTCCAGTTGCACACCCGGCAGTCCGCGCTCGATCGGGTCGATCTTGCCCGCGTTGCCGTTGACCGACACGTCCAGCCACACCACACCGCGCAGTTCTCCGGTCCCCGCGGTGGGTTGAGACGCCGGGAGTGCCTGCGACGGCACCTGCTGGGGGTTGAAACCCACCAGCGGCACCATGATCGTCTCGCCCGCCTGCGCCGGAGCGTTGCCGACGAAGCCCGCGTCCGTTGCGGTGTAACCGGTTCGCGGCCGCGCCCCGGCGTACTGCGAGGACGGGCTGAACATGTCGTGCACGCCGACCATGACCGCGTTCACCACGCCCTGGTTCGGCTCCTCCTGGTACACGAGCCGGAAGACGATGCCCGACGCGAACAGCGAGATGGCCATCGGCATGAACAGCACCAGCCGGAACGCGGTGGCCCAGCGGATGCGTTCGGTGAGCACGGCGAGGACGAGGCCGATGCCGGTGACGGCCGCCGGGGCGACCACCACCCAGATCACGTTGTTGCGGAACGCGGTCAGCGTCCGCGGGTCGGTGAACGTGTCGACGTAGTTGCGCAGGCCGACGAACTCGTCACCGCCGGCGTCGAAGAAGCTGCGGATCAGCGAGAACACCAGCGGGTACAGCACGAGGGCCGCGAGCACGACCAGCGCGGGCAGCAGGAACGGGATCGCCTGCCGGGGCGAGCGCCCCGGCGCGGCGTCCACGCTCGTCTTCACCCTCATTTGCCGTAAGCCTTGGCGGCGTTGGCTTCCAGGCGCGCCATGATGCCGTCGACGTTCTTCGGGTCGGCGAGGAAGTCCTGCAGGTCCTTCCACTCCCCCGCGCCCTTCGTGCCACCGAACGCGGCCGGCGCCAGGTCGGACATGTCGAACCGCACGTTGTCGCCCGCGTCCACGATCCGCTTCGCCAGGTCCTGCGTGACGTCGTCGGGGTACGCCGACTCCTCGATGTCCTTGTTGGGCGACAGGAAACCGCCGAGCTTGGCCCAGATCTCGCCCGACTCCGGCGACGCCAGGAACTTCATCAGCTCGGTGGTCGCCTTGTCGTCCTTGAACTGCACGGCCATGTCACCACCGGCCACGACCGCGTCCTTGCTGCCCGCGACCGACGGGAACGGGAAGAACTTGGCGTCCTGACCGACCTTCGCCTTGGTGTTGGTGGAGATCACGCTCGCCACGAAGTCCGCCTCGAACACCATCGCGGCCGACGGCGGCTCACCGAACACGTTGATCACGGACTTGGGGAACTCGGTCTGCAGCGCGCCACCGCCGACCAGTGTCGGGTCGCCCCACAGCTTCGCCAGTTCCTCCAACGCCTTGCGGACCGTCGGGTCGGTCCACGGAATCTCGTGCTTCGCGAGCTTGTCGTAGTTGTCCGGGCCTGCGGTGCGCAGGTAGACGTTCTCGAACCAGTCGGTGAGCGTCCAGCCGTCCGCGCCGCCGACAGACACCGCCGCGAGCCCCGTCTCCGCGATCGCCTTGCTGGTCTTGACCAGGTCGTCCCACGTGGCGGGCGGCGCGGCACCGACCTGCTGGAAAGCCTTCTCGCTGTACCAGAACGCCGACTTGTTGGCAGTCTTGAAGGTGAAGCCGTACAGCTTGCCCTCGACGCTGGCGAACTTCTTCCACACGGCCGCGTTGTGCTCGGTCACCGCCTTGTCGACCTCGGCGTTGACCGGCTTGAGAGCACCGGCCTTGGCGAACTGGGCGACGAGACCGGGCTGGGCGATCAGGGCGACGTTCGGTGGTGTGCCGCCCGAGATTCTTGTCTGCAGCACGGTCGGCAGCTCGTCGCCGGCGGGTGTGTACCTGACGTCGGCGCCCGTCTTGGTCTTGAACGCCTCCAGCACCTTCTCGAAGTTCTTCTGCTCGTCACCGGTCCACGGGCCGACGACCTCCACGGTCTGGCCCTTGAGGTCCTCCGAACTGCTTTCCGCGGCACCTCCCGAGCACGCGCCTGCGAAGGCGACTGCGACCAGCACGATCCACTGCTTCCGCATTGAAGCTCCTCTATTTCCAGATCGAGGACCCGGAGGCCGGGTCGAAGAAGTGCAGCCGGGACGTGTCCACCCAGGCGGCGACGGGTTGTCCTTCGTAGATGCGGGTGCGGGGGCTGAACCGTCCGACCAGGACGGTTCCCTTGCCGCCGGTCTTGGGCAGGTCGTCGGTGCCGGCGTCGCGCGCCAGCTCGCGGGTGTCGTCGGTGACGACGGGCGGGACGTCGACCGGGAAGTGCACGAGGACGTCCGAGCCCATCGCCTCGACCAGGTCGGCGACCGAGTGCAGGATCTGGCCTTCGCGGGCGTCGGCCAGCGCGGTGTCCTCCATGTCCTCCGGCCGGATGCCGACCACGACCTCGCGGCCGACGTACTGCCTCAGCGCGGGCCGTTGCCGCAGCACGGACTCAGGCAGCAGCAGGGCGTCGGAGTTGAGTGAGACCCAGTACCGGCTGTCGCTCTGGTCCAGCCGCGCGGAGACGAGGTTCATGCCCGGCGAGCCGATGAACCCGGCGACGAACAGGTTCACCGGGCGGTCGTAGAGCTCCTGCGGTGGCCCGACCTGTTGCAGCACACCGCGTCTCATCACCGCGACCCGGTCGCCGAGGGTCATGGCCTCGGTCTGGTCGTGCGTCACGTAGACGGTCGTCACGCCGATCTCGCGCTGGATGCGGGCGATCTGCGCGCGCATCTGCACGCGCAGCTTTGCGTCCAGATTGGACAGTGGCTCGTCCATCAGGAACGCCTGGGGCGCCCGCACGATCGCCCGGCCCATCGCGACGCGCTGGCGTTGACCGCCGGAGAGGTTGCGAGGCTTGCGGTCGAGGTGCTCGGTCAGTTCGAGGACCTCGGCGACCTCGCGGACCCGGTGGTCGATCTCCTTCTTGTGGAGCTTGCGCAGCGTGAGGCCGAAGGCGATGTTGTCGTACACGTTCAGGTGCGGGTAGAGCGCGTACGACTGAAACACCATCGCCACGTCGCGGTCACGGGACGGCACGTCGTTGACGACCTGCTCGCCGATGTGGATGGTGCCCTCGGTGATCTGCTCGAGGCCGGCGATCATCCGCAGCGCCGTCGTCTTGCCGCACCCCGACGGGCCCACGAGCACCAGGAACTCACCGTCGCGGATCTCGAGGTTGAGGTCGGTGACGGCGCGGGTGCCGTCGCCGTACGCCTTGCCCAGACCCGTCAGAACGACTTCTGCCACGTGAACTCCCTGGTTCGGTGTGAATGCAGACCGTAGGGCCGCCCGCCCTAAGGGAGATTTAAGGACGAAACACGATCTCGATAAGCTCGCGACTTCTCTCCCAAACGAGGCGTTCGCTGCTTACGCTGCGTGTATGTCGAAGGTGCTGGTGGTCGAGGACGACCCGGTGGTGCAGGCGGCGCTGGTTCACGCGCTGACCGACCTCGGGCATGTCGTGCAGGCCGTCGGCACCGCCGTGGCCGCGTTGCGCGAGGCGGGCACATCCGAGCTCGACCTGGTGATACTGGATCTCGGACTGCCGGATCTGGACGGGGTCGCGGCGTTGCGGATGCTGCGCGGGGTGAGCAACGTGCCGGTCATCGTGGCGACCGCCCGGGGTGCGGAGAACTCGGTCGTGAGCACGTTGAACGCCGGTGCGGACGACTACATCGTGAAGCCGTTCTCGTCCGAGCACCTGGCCGCGCGGATCAACGCGTTGCTGCGGCGAACGGGTGGTTCTTCGGTTGCCGCGTCGGAGGTCGTGGTGCTCGGTGAGCTGTCCGTCGATCTCGCCCAGCGGGTGGCCACGCTCGGCGACTGCGCGCTCGCGTTGAGCAGGCGGGAGTTCGACCTGCTGGCTTACCTGGCGCAACGGCCGGGGCGGGTGATCTCGCGGCGGGAGCTCATTCAGGCGGTGTGGGGGCATCCGTACGTCGGTGACGACAAGACGATCGACGTCCACGCGTCGTGGTTGCGGCGCAAGCTGGGCGAAACCGCGGCGCATCCCCGTTATCTGCACACCGTCCGGGGTGTGGGGTTCAAGCTGGCGGCGCCGGAATGAGATCGGTCATCACCCGCGCGCTGCTGGTCGCCGCAGGGGTGGTGACGGTGGTTTTCCTCGCCACCGCTGGGTTTCTGCTGTTCTCGGGCGCTGCTGCCGTCTCCGAGTCGGCTGATCAGCGCGATGCGGCCGTTGTCGCCGCTGTGCTCGCGGTGTCGTCGAACGCCGATGACGTCCGGGGGACGATCGCGCGCACCTCCGCCGGGGCCGAGGGGCGGATGTCCGTCGTTCTGGCGGACGGGACCCGGCTGGGGGTCGGCGGTGGGACGCCGGTCGCTTCTGTTGGTGGGGCTGTGGTTTCGGTCGTGCCCGCCACGGTGCCGTTTCCGTTCGGGGCGGTGTTCCTGGTGCTCGGCATCGCCGCCGTGGCGCTGGGAGTGGCGGTGTGGGTGGGACATCGGCCTTTCACGCCGGTGCTGAGCGCGTTGCGGGTGCTGGCTTCGTCGACGGGCCGGCGGGTGCGGCTGAGCGGGCCTCGTGAGCTGGAGGCGCTGGCTTCCTCGATCAACGCGGCGACGGAGCGCACCTCGCTGCTGATGGCGAAGGAGCGGGAGATGATCGCGGACGTGTCGCACCGGTTGCGGACCCCGTTGGCGGCGTTGAGGTTGGACGCCGACGCGGTGGGCTCCGGGCCTGTCGCCGAACGGATTCGCAGTGCGGTCATCACGCTGGGGCACGACGTGGACCGGATCATCCAGGCCCTGCAGCCTGAGGAGGGCGAGCCGGAAGGCACCTGTGACGTGGCGTCGGTCGTGGAGGCGCGGATGGCGTTCTGGTCCGCGCACGCCTGCGACCAGGGGCGGATGCTCGAGGTCGATGTCGGCGAACCTGCGTGGGTGCCGCTGGCGCCCGATGCTCTCGCGGCCGTGGTGGATGCGTTGCTGGAGAACGTCTTCCGCCACACTCCCGCCGCCGCACCGGTCGGGGTGTCGGTGGTGCGGCACGCCGGGTGGGTGACGCTCGTGGTCGAGGACGGCGGGACCGGTGTCGCGGACCCGTCCTCGGCGCTGCACCGCGGGAGCAGCGGCGTCGGGTCGACCGGACTCGGGCTGGACATCGCCCGTGCCGCCGCGGAGGCCACCGGCGGCACGATCCACCTGGAACGCGGACGGCTGGGCGGGGCACGGGTGCGGCTGCGGTTCGGGGAGGCGAACAGCCACCACTCGCCGGCCAGCCCGCGGGCGTGGAGGTTGTGGCGAGGTCATCCCTGATGTCGAAGCGGCGTTCCTGATGTCGAAATGGCGTTCGCGGCTACGACGTGGCTGTGTAAGCGCTGCAGACAAGTCTTGGAGGACGCCATGACACGCCCACCCATCGTCGACTTCCCGGCCTGGGAGGCCGCACGGGATGAGCTGCTGGTTCGCGAGAAGGCCCACACGCGCGAGGGAGACGCCATCGCTGCGGCGCGCAGGCGGTTGCCGATGGTCGAGGTCGACGGGAAGGCCCTGGTCGTCGGTCCCGCCGGGCCGGTGCCGTTCCTGGAGTTGTTCGAGGGCCGCGACGAGCTCGTGGTCTACCAGCACATGTGGTGGGACGGGGCGCCGCACCAGGGCCAGTGCGAGGGCTGCACCCACGTGCCCTGGCACCTGACGAACGCGGCCTACCTGCACGCACGCGGCGTCTCGTTCGCGATCCTGACCGTCGGCGCCTGGGACGAGGTGGCGCCGTTCGTCGAGTTCATGGGCTACACGCAGCCCTGGTACTCGGTGCGGGACGTGCCCGCGCCGATCGGCGGCGACATGGGGTACCTCGCGTGCTTCCTGCGGGACGGCGAGCGGGTGTTCCTCACCTACCGGACGACCGGGCGCGGGACCGAGCGGATCAACGGGTCGCTGAACCTGCTCGACATGACGCCTTACGGGCGTGGTGAGAAGTGGGAGTCCATGCCCGAGGGGTGGCCTGCCGGGCGAGATGCGGGGTGGTTCTGGCGGACGGACTCCGAGGGCAACTCGACCTGGGGGCCGACCGGGCGTCCGACGCCGCAGTGGACCCGGCCCGGCGTGACGCCTGAGGAGACGCTCGGCCGGGACGGACATTGCCACTGAATCGATACCGACTAGCCCCCCGCCTGGGGGTCGCGGGCTCCCATCCCAATCATCTCAGGCAGGTCTGACAACAATCGGGCGCACCGGATCAGGCCTAGGTGGGAGTAGGCCTGCGGGTGGTTGCCCAGCGATCGTTCGGCGACCGGGTCGTACTCCTCGGACAGCAGTCCGGTCGGCCCGGCCAGCCGGACGAAGCTGTCGAACAGCTCCTCGGCGTCGGCGCGACGGCCTACCCGCAGGTAGGCCTCGATCAGCCACGCCGTGCAGAGGTGGAAGCCGCCCTCGTCGCCGGGCAGGCCGTCGTCGCGCAGGTAGCGGTAGACGGTCGGGCCGCTGCGCAGGGTCTCCTCGACCGCGACGACCGTGGCGCGAAAACGGTCGTCGGACGGGTCGAGGAGACCCGACAGGCCCACGTGCAGGGAGGCGGCGTCGAGATCCGTGCCGTCGTACGCCGTGGTGAACGCGCCGACATCGGGGTTCCAGCCGCGCTGAAGCACCTCGGCGGCGATCTCGTCGCGCAGTGCGGGCCAGCCGGCGCCGAGCGAGCGGCCGAACCGGTCCGCCAGGGCGATGGCGCGGTCCAGGGTCTGCCAGCACATCACGCGGGAGTAGACGCGATGGCGCTGCACGTGGCGTTCCTCCCAGATGCCGTGGTCCGGCTCGTTCCAACGGGCAACCACGGCCTCGACCATGGCCCTCACCACCTCCCAGTCGCGGTCGGACAACGAGCCGCGGGCCAGTGCCAGGTCGTGGACGAGATCGGCGATCGGGCCGAACACGTCGAGCTGCACCTGGTGGTCGGCGAGGTTGCCGACGCGCACGGGTCCGGAACCCGCGTAGCCAGGCAGGCTGTCGATCACCTGCTCCGGGCCGAGCGTGGTGCCGTGAACCGTGTAGAGCGGGCTGAGGTGTTCCGGGCCGGGCACGGTGGCGAGGACGTCGCGGAGCCAGCCGAGGAACGCTTCGGCCTCCCCCGTGGAACCCAGTGACACCAGCGCTTGCACGGTCAAGGCCGCGTCGCGCAGCCAGCAGTAGCGGTAGTCCCAGTTGCGGACGCCGCCGATCTGCTCGGGCAGCGAGGTCGTGGCGGCGGCGAGCACGGCGCCGGTGTCGCGATGACACAAAGCACGCAACGTAAGTGCGGATCTTCGCACCAGTTCTCGTTGCACCGCCGGAAGGTGCAACGAGAACGACCAATCGGGCCAATCAGTGTCCTCTTCGGACGGTGCGCCGAGTTGCAGTTCGATGACGAAAGGCGGGGTGATCACAGCGGTCGCGGTGCCGTCGGCGATCTCCCATTCCACGCCGGGGGAACGCAACACGATCGACGTGCCGGCCACGCGCAGACCGTCCGCGGTCCTCTCGAGATGTACCGGCATTCGGCCGAAATCGGGGCGTGGCGCGAACTCCACGACCGCAGGCACCCTGCCTTCGACCGTTCGCACCAGGCTTGCGGCCAGATGGTCGGTGACCTGCAGACCCGTCCAGCGGGTCTGGACCGTCATCGTGCCCGGTACGTACCGTTGGCCCAGCGGAAGCTGCTCCTTCTGCGGCCGGACGGAGAAATGCCCGCTACCGCCGAGCAGCGCGGCGAACAACGCGGGCGAGTCCGGCGAGGGGTGGCACAGCCACGTCACGTCCGCATCCGGCGTGACCAGGGCGAGGGCACGGCGGTCGGAGAGCAGGCTGTGCCGTTCGATGGGCACGGCCAGGCGCACCGGCAGCGCGGTCAGGAAGTCCGTCACGTCAGGGAAAGTAAGAACACTGCAAGGGCCATCGGACCCCACTTGGTCAAGACTTAGCGCGGCCCTAAACATCTTTTATTGCATCAGGTTCGGATGCGTGGATTGTTCGTGTTGAGTCATCTCGATAGGGTCCGCGTATCAGTCCTGGCATGACGTAAGGCGGCACTCTTTGATCGGGCAGCGTGAGCGACCGCCGTCGGACGCCGACCTGATAGACGCCGTCCGCGACGGCAAGGTCGAGGCTTACGGCAAGCTCTACGAACGCCACGTGCGTGCCGCGAACCTGCTGGCGATGCAGCTGTCCATGTCCTCCTCGGACGCGGACGACCTGGTGTCGGACGCGTTCGCCAAGGTCCTCGCCGCGTTGCGCTCCGGCGGCGGGCCCGGCGCGGCGTTCCGGCCGTACCTGCTGACGGCCGTGCGGCACGCGGCGTATGACCGGACGCGCAAGGAGAAGCGGGTCGAGCTCGCCGGCGACATCGAGGAAGTTCCCGGTGCCGTGCGGGTGACGAGCGTGCCGTTCCGCGACAAGGCCGTCGAGGACCTCGACCAGGCGATGGCGGCCACGGCGTTCGCGTCGTTGCCCGAACGCTGGCAGACGGTGCTGTGGCACACCGCGATCGAGGGCCAGTCGCCCGGCGAGATCGCGCCGCTGCTGGGACTCACCGCGAACGGCGTCTCCGCGATGGCGTTCCGTGCGCGCGAAGGGTTGCGCAAGGCGTTCCTGCAGGCGCACGTCGCCCAGGAGCCGGCGGAACGGTGCCGCGCGACCGTGACCAAGCTCGGCGCGTGGACGCGGGGCGGGCTCAAGGGACGCGAGGCCGTCCAGCTCGACGCGCACATGGACGACTGCGCCGAGTGCCGCAAGCTCGCCAGCGAACTGTCCGACGTCAACGGCGCGCTGCGCGGTCTCGTCGCGCCCATCGTGCTCGGCACGGGCACCGCCGGCTACCTGGCCGCGGCGGCGACCAAGGGTGCCGCGGTGTCCCTCAGCGCGACGTCGTGGCTCGGTGTGGCCGCCTCGGCCGCAGCAGTCGTGGTCGTGGCCGGGTCCGGTGTCGTCACGTCGGACAACTCGCCCACCACTCCCGGCGCCGCACCGGTGATCACGACGATCACCACGACGACCGGGCAGTCACCGGTCGGGTCGTCCGGCTCCACGCCGTCCTCGGGCGTCGTGCCCTCCGGAACCACCGCCGGTTCGGCGATTCCGGCCCCCGGGACGAGTGCGGCGAACGGACCCGCTGCCACGACGACCACCCAGGGCGGTGCGGCGGGGACTCCGCAGCTGTCCGGAAGCGCACCGAGCAACATCGCCATGACCACCAACGGTCCGCCCGACGAGATGACCGTCGACATCACCAACACCGGCACGGCACCCACCACGGTGCCGCCGTTGACGCTGAACCTGCCCGACAAGATCAAGACGGTCGGGGCGGGGAAGGTGCCGGAGGGCGCTGTCGGCTGTCCCGCGGGCAAGGGCACCATCACGTGCACCGGTGGCCAGACGCTGGCGCCGGGTCAGAAGATCACGTTCAAGGCCCGGCTGCAGGCCGGGCCGAAGGCGGGTGACGGGACGATCACCGGCACCGCGGGATCGGTGCAGGTGACCATCTCCGTCACGATCAGCTGAGCATCAGTGGAACTGGTGCGACTCGTTCATGTTGAGCGTGTTGACCAGGTCACCTGACTGACCGGGCGCGAACTCGTCGTACCCGCCGCGGTAGTTGATGATCTTGTGGACGGTGACCCGGTGCGAGGTGCGGTTCCACGCGGACATCGCGTTGTGCCAGACGCACCCGTACCGGCCGTCGGCGTCGCTCTTGAACTCGTAGCAGCTCGGCTGCGAGGGCCCGTAACCCGGGATGCGCGTGTCGAAGTCCGACAGCGAACCCCTGAGGCCGCCGTAGAAGTAGAGGCAGAACTCCCCCGGCTCGCAGACTCCGTTGCGCGCCACCGCCGCGTGAGCGGTCGCGGGCAGCAGTGCGGACGCGGCCATGGCCAGCGCACCCGCCAGCATCGTGATCTTCTTCATCTTCCCCCTCCAACGAACAGCGGAATGGTTGCTGGGCCGATTGTTCGAGAGCGGGGTGGAACACAACAGCGACAACCTCCACAACTCACCTCCACAAGATGACGTGGAGTTGAGACGCGTCTCGAATGAACGCGAGCGCGGATCCCGGCGTGCTGGGGACATGACTCGACTACTCGCCACAGCGGCCGCGATCGCGCTCTCACTCGTCACGGCGGTTCCGGCGCAGGCACACGACAAGCAGCACTTCCTGGCGTTGGGCGACTCGATCGCGACCGGGCGGCAGGCGGTGCCGGTCACGCCGAACCAGGGGTACGTCGCGCAGCTGGCGAGGAAGCTGCCGAACCTCCAGCTCACGAACCTGGCCTGTGACGGCGAAACCACCACGACCATGCGCGACGGCGGCACGTGCGCGTACCCCGAGGGGAACCAGCTCGACGCCGCGCTGAAGTTCATCAAGCACAACAAGGTCCAGCTCATCACGATCACGGTGGCGGGCAACGACATCGCGCCGTGCGGGATGCAGGGCATCGACCCCGCGTGCATCCAGCAGGCGACCGCGACGATCGACGCGAACCTCAAGCACATCACCGCGAAACTCCGCAAAGCCGCACCCAAGGCCACCATCGTCGGCATGACGCTGTACGACCCGTTCCTCGCGGCGTGGCTGACCGGTCCGGACGGGCAGGAGTTCGCCCGCCAGTCCATTCCGGTCACGCAGGCGATCAACGACGTCGTCGAAAGCGCTTACCAGTCGAGCAGGGTCAAGGTCGCCGACGTCGAGGGCGCGTTCGCCACGACGGACCTGACCACGATCGTGGACGGACTCCCACTGGCCGTGGCGCGCATCTGCCAGTGGACGACGACGTGCACGGCAGGGGACATCCACCCCACCACCGAGGGCTACACGGCGATCAAGAAGGCGTATCTGCCACTCGTCCGGTGACGTTATTCCACGTCGGTCAGCAGATTCGGCGGGCACGACGCACCATGAGCGGGTGGAGGAGCTCACGGCGGCTCTCGCCGAGCTTGAGGCGCCGTTCCGCACGCTCGTGGACGACTCCGAGTGGGCGCACGCGAGCGTGGAAGGGCTGGTGCTCGACGTCGGCCGGTGGTTCTCCGCCGACGCCGAGACCCGCCTGGCGCCGCAGGTCACGTTCAGCGTCGCCTTCAGCGAGGCCGGCCGGCTCCAGGGCGCGGTGTACGTGGAGGGCTACCTCTGGGTGGACGGCAAGGCGATCGCCGGCGCGTGGTGCGGGCTCGGAGACCGGGTCGTCTACGGGCCGCGCGCCCAGGCGTACCTGGGAGTGCCGCTGTCGCCCCACTTCTGCCGCGGCATCCAGCAGCGCAACGGCACGGCCGCGGTACTGATGAGCAAGCACCCCAAGCTGTTGCCGTTGCTGCGGGACGGCCTGCCGCGCGGCGCGGTGCTGCCCGGTGGCAGGCCCGGACCGCGGTCAGTCGGTGCCTAGAGCGGCGAACCTCTCGGCAGCCTCTTTCTCGTGCCGTGCCGCCTCGGCCGGGTCCGCGACCGCGCGCGCCAGGTGCTTGTGCGCGTTCGCGGCCTCGCGCCGGTCGTCGATCCGTTCGGCCAGCTCCAACGCCTCGCGCAACGGCACGACGGCCTCGGCGGGACGTCCGGCCGCGGTGAGCACCACGCCCAGGTAGTTCAGCACCACGGTCTCGGTCGTCACGTCACCGATCGCGCGGACCGCGGCGAGAGCGGACCTCAGCTCGACGAGTGCTTCGTCGTGCCGGCCCATGGCGTGCAGGATCATGCCGAGCGCGCTCTGCGTGTCGGCCTCGTCGCGGCGGCTGCCCATCTCGCGCATCAACGCCAGAGCGCCGTTGCACGCTTCCAACGCCTCGTCGTAGCGGCCCAGAGCGCTGTAGATGTTGCTGACGTTGCTCATCGCCTGCGACTCCAGGTGCCGGTCGCCGAGCTGACGGGCGACCGTGATCGCCTGTTCGAGCAGCTCAGCGGCCTCGGCGTGGCGTTCCAGCGTCCGGTAGACCAGCGAGAGGTTGTTCAGCGTGCCCGCCACGCCCTGCAGGTCGCCCTGCTCGCGCAGCAGCTCGATCGCGCGTTCGTTGTAGTAGATCGCCTCGGAGTAGCGGGCGGTCTGCCAGAACACCATCGCGTAGTTCTTGGTCGTGATCGCGGTCGCCGCAGCGTTGTCCTTCGTGGCTTCCAGTGCCAGTTCGTTGATCGTCGCCCAGTCACGCGTGTGGCCGCGCACCATGCAGAAGAACGTCAACGCGCGTGCGAGCTGCCACGTGTGTGTGCGCCAGTCACCGTCGAGAGACAGCGCCACCGCGGCAACGAGCGTCTGGCGTTCGGTCTCGAGCCACTCCACCGCGTGGTCGTAGTCGCGCAGCACGAGCCGTGACTCCGGCCGGTAGGTGATGTCGACCTCGTACTTGCGGGCCGCGGGCGACATCAGCCGCGTCGCCTGGTTCGCGGTGTCCAGGAAGTGGTCGAGCAACCGGGTCAGCGGCTCGCGCGACGAGTCCACCTTGGACTGTGCGTACTGCCGCAACAGGTCGTGCATCCGGTACCGGCCGAGCGTCGTCGCTTCGAGCAGATGCACGTCGACGAGGTCTTCGAGCATCCCGTCGCACTCCAGCAGGTCGAGCTCGCCCAGCGCCGCGGCCTGGTGGACGTCGAAGTCCGTGCCGTGGTGCAGGCCCAGCAGCGCGAACAGCCGCTGGTGGCCCAGGGGCAGTTGGCCGAACGACAACGCGAAGACGGCGTCCAGTTCGGATAATCGTCCTTCGCGCAACCGCGTCGCGAGGTGAGCGGTGGTCCAGGTGGGCCGCGATCGCAACCGGCCCGCGGCGAGCCGGACGGCCAGAGGCAGCCGGCCGCACAGTTCGACGACCTCGCGGGCGGACGGATCCGTGCCGCGCTCGTCGCCGACGATCGTGGCGAACAGCTGCAACGCCTCCGCCTCGGACAGCACGTCCAGCGTCAGCGTCGAGGTGCCTTCCAGCTCGACCAGCCGCGCGCGTGACGTGACCAGCACCAACGACCCCGGCATGCCCGGCAGCAGCGGCCGGACCTGATCCGCGCTCACCGCGTTGTCGAGCACCACGAGCAGCTTGCGCCTCGACAGCTCCAGCCGCCACAACGCGGCCCGCTCGTCCAGGCCGACCGGGATCTCCTCCAGGCCGAGCGCGCGCAGCAGCACGTCGAGCGCGTCCGTCGGTTCAACGGGCGCACGGCCGGCGGTGTGCGCGTGCAGGTCGATGAACAGCTGTCCGTCCGGATACTCCAGCCGGTGCGCCAGGTGGATGGCCAGCGTCGTCTTGCCTACGCCCGGCATGCCGTCGATCGCGGAGATCACCACGGCCGACCGCCCGGTGACGGCCCTGGTCAGCCGTTCCATCTCGGTGGCACGACCGGTGAAGTCCGCGACGTCGCGCGGCAACGTGTTCAGGGCTGGTCTGGGCTCGTCCCCGCGCAACAGCCGCGCGTGCAGTTCGCGCAGGTCAGAGCTTGGATCGGCGCCCAGCTGGTCGGCCAGCACCACGCGCACGTCCTCGAACGCCTGCAGTGCCTCGGCCTGCCTGCCCGCCCGTTGCAGCGCGTGCATCAGCTGCAGCCACAGCTGTTCGCGCAGCGGGAACTGCGTGGTCAACCGGCGCAGCTCGGCGATCAGCCGCTCGCCCTGGCCCAGTTCGATCGCCAGCCGCGCGTGCTGCTCGGCGACCGTGAGCCGCCGTTCCTGCAGCAGCGTCAGCTCGGCGATCAGGCGCGCGCCGACCGTGAGGCCGTCGAGCGCCGGACCCCGCCACAACGCGAGCGCCCGCTCGTACAGGGAGACCGCCGCCCGGTGGTCGCCCTGCCGCAGCGCGTCGTCGCCGGACGAACAAAGCTGCTCGAAGACGTTGACGTCGACCTCGTCCGCGGGCACCTTCAGCCGATATCCACCCGGGACGGTGACCAGATCGTCGAGCACCAGCTTGCGCAGCGCCGCGACGTAGGTGCGGATGTTCGACTCCGGTGCCGCGGGTGGAGATTCCCACACCGCTTCACTCAAGTGTTCAAAGCTGACAGTTTCGTTGACGTGCAACGCCAACGCCGCGAGCAGCGCCCGTTGCCGGGGCCCGCCCAGCCGCAGTTCGACGCCCCCACGCCAGATCTGCAGTGGCCCAAGAAGCCGATACCGCACTGACCCTCCTCGGAGGGCATGGTGCCAGAACTCCGGTCGGCTGTGCGGAATTTGTGCGGACGATCTTGGAAACTTCCCTCACGCCGCCGCGAAGAGGGGAAACAGGGATGCTCCCGAGATCATGGTCAGGCCAAGCCGCCTAAGACAGTTCGGCGATGCGGAAGAACCCTCCTGCCGTACCGGGTGCCGCACTCGTCAGGTACAACCGCACGCTGGTCGTCGTCACCGGGTCGAACGTGATGGTGCTGGGCGCGCCAGACTCTCCCGCCCAGGCCACGTTCAGCCCGGTCACCGGCACGTACCTCGTGCCGTCCCAGTACCGGACGCCGATCTCCTTCGGCAACGCGTAGACACCGCCGGTCGTGAACGTGGCGGTGAGCTTCTCGACCTTGCGCGCAGCCGAGTTCAGCGCCACCCAGTCGGTGGCGTGCGACAGGCTGGTCGCCGCAAGCTGCGGGGTCTGGGCCTTCGTGTAGAAGTTCGACCACGCCGTCTCCGGCTTGCCGTCGATCATGTGCTGGGGCAGCGTGGCGGCCGCGCCGGAGTAGGACGCGTCGGCGGGAGGTGACGCCGGTGCCGCACCGAGCTTCGCGGTCACCTGCGCGCCCCTGGTCACGATCGCGAGCGCTTTGCCCTGGTAGGCGTGGCGCACCGGGGACGTGAAGTTCTCCCGGTCCTCCTGGCGGCCGTTGTCGGTGCCGACGATCCGTCCGCTTGCCCCGAAGGTGATCTGGTTGTCCGCGGACGGCACCACGGTGCCCTGCGCGTCGACGACGGTCGCGGTCACGTAGTCGAGTTCCTTGCCGGGAACCGTCTTCAGCTCGACGCGTGCCGGCGCGCCCGCAGTGCGCACGGTGTCGGTCGCGACCTGCTTGCCTGCCTTGCGCGCCACCGCCGTGAGCGTCCCCCGTTCGAACGGAACCGTCCACTCCAGACGGAGGTGTCCGGTACCGCCGTTCGGGCTCGTGTAGCTGCCGCCGGGGTACGTCCTGTCGTCACCGGACGGTTCGTCGGTCTCCAAATAGCTCTTGCCGTACGTGGTCTTCTTGGTCTGGAACGACTTCGTGCCGAGCGTTCGGCCGTTGAGGAAGAGCTCGACCTCGCCCGCGTTGCTGTAGGCCCACACCCGCACGCTCTCGCCCGGTTCGTGGTCCGTCCAGTTCATCGGCAGCAGATGCACCATCGGCGTCGTGGACCACTGCGACTGGTAGAGGTAGAACTGGTCCTTCTCGAACCCGGCCGTGTCGACGGCACCGAACAACGAGGACCGCACCGGGAAGACACCGCTGTACGGCGTGGGTTCACCGATGTAGTCCTGACCGGCCCAGACGAACTCCCCAGCGAGGAACTTGCGGTCGCGGTCCTTCTTCAGCGCGTGCTCGCCGCTGGACGCCCAGCTGACGATGTTGTTGTCGTAGGAGGAACTGCCCATCCTGCCCGGCGTGTAGTCCTGGCCGGTGTTCTTCTGCTGCGGGTCGAGGTAGACGCCGCGCGACGACGTGCTCGACGACGACTCGGACTCGAAGAAGAACGTCTTGGGGTACTTGGCGTGCAGGGCGTCGATGGACTTGGGGCTGTTGTAGTTCAGGCCGACGCCGTCGAGCATCCGCAGGATCTGGTCCTGCGCCGAACCGTCCGCGGGCACGCTGGTGTAGCTGTGCGAGCCGATCACGACCGGCCGGGTGCGGTCGATGGCCTTGATGTCGTCGATGAGCCTGCGCGCGATCGGCACACCGATCTCGGTGGAGGTGCCGTCGGGGATCTCGTTGCCGATCGACCACATGATCACCGACGGCGAGTTCTTGGCCGCGTGCACCATTTCCCTGATGTCGGCGTCACCGTGCTGGTCGAAGAACCGGCCGTAGTCGTACTTCCGCTTGGGCGTGTGCCAGGTGTCGAACGCCTCGATCATCAGCAGCAGGCCCAGCTCGTCGCACAGCCGCACGAACTCGGGCGCCGGCGGGTTGTGCGAGGTGCGGACCGCGTTGACGCCCATGCGCTTCATGGTCTGCAGCTGCTGCCGGATGCCGTCCTCGGCGGCCACCGCCCCGAGCGCGCCGAGCGAGTGGTGCAGGTTGACGCCCTCGAGCTTCATGCCCTTGCCGTTCAACGAGAAGCCCTCGGCGGGGTCGATCTCGAACCAGCGGATGCCGAACCGGGTGCGCACGGTGTCGCTGTTCACCCTGGTGACCAGCGTGTAGAGGTAGGGCTTGACAGTGGTCCACAACGTCGGCTTCGTGACGCGGAGGGTGCGCCCGGACGCGACCACCTTGCCGTCGGCGTCGAGCACCTCGTGGGTGACCGTGCCCTTGCCCACGACCTCGGTCTTCACGTCGATGTCGGCGTATCCCGCGGGGTAGGTGGTCTTCAGGTTCGGAGTCGTCACGAAGACGCCGTGCCGCGCGACGTGCACGGGTTCGGTGACTTCGAGGTGCACGTTGCGGTAGATGCCGCTGCCCGCGTACCAGCGGCTGCTCGGCGCCTGGTGCACGACCTTGACGGCGACGACGTTCGGTTTGCCGTCGGTGTGCACGAGGCCGGTCATGTCGACGTTGAACCCCGTGTAGCCGTACGGGTGACTGGCGGCGAGCTTGCCGTTCACGTAGACGTGGGAGTCCATGTAGACGCCGTCGAACTCCAGGGAGATCTGCTTGCCCTTGGTGGTGGACGGCAGCGTGAAGGTCTTGCGGTACCAGCCGAGGCCCGCCTGGTAGTAGCCCTCCCCCGCCGCCGCCTGCGCTGTTGGGTCAAGCTCGATGCTCCAGTCGTGCGGCAGGTCGAGCCGCCGCCAGGCCGAGTCGTCGTACCCCGGTTCGTACGCCTTCTCGTAGGCGCCCGTGGGATCGGTGGCGCTCGCCGTGTTCACCAGCTTGAACCGCCAGTCGCCGGTGAACAGCGTGGTGCGCGGAGCCGCGGCGGCGCTGGTGACCGGGATGACCAGGCCGAGGACAACCACCAGAACGAAGAACAGACGCCGCCAAGACATCGGATCTCACCCCTACACCGGAGAGCTGGTCTGAATGTTCTAGCGGTTAGATGTAACCTGGTCTAGACCAAAAAGTTACATTCACCCGATGACTGTTCACGTCCTAGGATGTCTGTCATGACTGAGACGGCGAAACGACGCCCCGGACCGCGGATCGAGGAGGTCGCGCGGGTCGCCGGGGTCTCGAAGTCGACCGTCTCCCGGGTCATCAACGACGAGCAGTACGTGAGCACGAAGTCCCGGGACGCCGTGCACGCGGCGATCGCCGAGCTGGGCTACTCCCCCAACCAGGCGGCGCGCGCTCTCGCGGGCAACCGGGCCAACGCCATCGCGCTGGTCGTCTCCGAGCCATCCGGCCGAGTGCTCTCCGACCCGTTCTTCGCGGGCGTGTTGCGCGGGGTGCACGCCGAACTGGCCGGACGCCACCTGCAGCTGTTGCTGATGATGAGCCAGCCGTCCGACACCAGTGACCTGGTCGCCTACCTGAGCAGCGGCCACGTCGACGGCGCGTTGCTGGTCAGCCTGCACGGCGACGACCCGCTCGTGCCGATGCTGCACGAGATGGGCCTGCCGGTCGTGTCCGGCGGCAGGCCACTCGGCACGACGTCCGTGCCGTTCGTGGACGCCGACAACTTCACCGGCGGGCTCGAGGCGGCGCGGCACTTCGTCTCGCTGGGACGCAAGCGGATCGGCACGGTCGCCGGACCGAAGGACATGGCCGTCGGCGCGGACCGGCTCAGCGGGTTCAAGCGCGGGCTGGGCGAGGCGAAGCTCTCCGCCGAGGTCGTCCACGCGGACTTCACGCCCGAGAGCGGCGCGCGGGCGATGGAACGCCTGTTGGACAAGGCACCCGATCTCGATGCGGTGTTCGTCGCAGCGGACATCATGGCGTTGGGCGCATTGCAGGTGCTCCACGCGCACGGCAAGCGCATCCCCGGCGACGTCGCCGTGATCGGGTTCGACGACTCGGTGTTCGCGTCGAGCGCGTCGCCGCCGCTCACCACGATCCGCCAGGACGTCGAGGAACTCGGCCGCACGATGACGTGGCGGCTGCTCGCCGAACTGGCCGGCGAGGCGGGGCTGCCTCCGTCGTTGCTGCTGCCGACGACTCTCGTCAAACGAGCGAGCGCGTAACAACCTGGGAGCGTTCCCAGAAATCTGGCCCGTAACTTCTTGACACCCTCATGTCGTGCGGTTAACACTCCACGAAACTTCTGGGAGCGCTCCCAGAATCTGTCCGCCGAGACCGAGGGAGTTCTCCCGTGCGCCACCGCAGTTGGGTCAGCGTGCTTCTTCTGTTAGCCGCCACCACCTCCGCCTGTTCGTCGTCTGGCGGGACCACCCAGGACGGCAAGACCGAGCTGACCATCGCGACCTTCAACGAGTTCGGGTACGAGGACCTGCTCCCGGAGTACGAGGCAGCGCACCCGGACGTCAAGATCACGCAGCGCAAGACCGGCACCGCCGACCCGCACCACAAGAACCTCTTCACCAAGCTCGGGGCGGGATCCGGCCTGGCCGACATCGAGGCCATCGAGGAGGGCTACCTCGCCCAGGTGATGTCCAAGGCCGGCCAGTTCAACGACCTCAAGGAGATCGGTCCTCAGATCGAGGAAGGTCGCTGGCTGAAGTGGAAGTACGACGCCGTGGTCAAGGACGGCAAGCTCGTCGGCTACGGCACCGACATCGGCCCGATGGCCATGTGCTACCGCAAGGACCTGTTCGACAACGCCGGCCTGCCGTCGGACGCGGAGTCCGTGAAGGCGATGTTCGCCACCTGGGACACCTACTTCGCCGCGGGTGACAAGTTCATGACGAAGGCCAACGGCGCCGCGTGGTTCGACAGCGCCGCGCAGGTCTTCAACGCCATGCACAACCAGCACGAGCTCGGCTACTTCGACAAGCAGGACAAGCTCGTCATCGACACCAACCCGGCTGTCAAGGCGGACTGGACCGCGGTCACCGGCGCTGTCGCGAAGGGACAGTCGGCGAAGCTTCCCGCGTGGAGCAAGGAGTGGGAGGCCGGCGTCAAGGCCGGTGCGTTCGCCACGAAGACCTGCCCCGCGTGGATGCTCGGTGGCATCGAGAAGCTGGGCGGCCCCGAGGTCAAGGGCAAGTGGGCCGTGACCGAGGCGTTCCCCGGCGGTGGCGGCAACTGGGGCGGTTCGTACCTGACCGTGCCGAAGCAGAGCAAGAACGCGAAGAAGGCCGCGGAGCTCGCCGCCTGGCTGACCGCGCCGGAGCAGCAGATCAAGGCGTTCAAGTCCAAGGCCACGTTCCCGAGCCAGGTCAAGGCGCTCACCGACCCCGCTCTGCTGGAGTCGTCGAACGCGTACTTCGGTGACATCAAGGTCGGCGCGCTGTTCGCCGCGCAGGCCCAGAAGATCACGGCCGCGCAGTACAAGGGCCCGACCGACGGTCAGATCCAGGACACCGTCGTCAGCGCGGCGCTGCTGTCCGTCGAGCAGGGCAAGAGCACCGCGGACGACGCGTGGAAGACCGCCGTCGCGGAGGCACAGAAGGTAGCCAAGTGACGGCTTTGCTCACACGGCCGGACCGCGAGCGGGTCGAGGAGACCCGCCCGCGGTACCGTCTGTCCACATTGGACACCAAGGTCTCCCCCTACCTGTTCGTCGCCCCGTTCTTCGTGCTGTTCGCCGCCATCGGCGTGTTCCCCCTGCTGTACACGGCCTACGTGTCGTTGTTCGACTGGGAACTGGGCGCGGACGACGCGAAGTTCGTCGGCGCCGACAACTACATGACTTTGCTGGGCGACAGCCAGTTCTGGAACGCGCTGTTCAACACGTTCAGCATCTTCCTGCTGTCGACCATCCCCCAGCTGATCATCGCGGTGCTGCTCGCCTCTCTGCTCAGCGCCAACCTGCGGGGCAAGACGGGGTGGCGGATGGGCGTGCTGCTGCCCTACGTCGCGTCGATGGTCGCGTTGACGATCATCTTCGGGAACCTGTTCGGGCCGCAGTACGGCCTCGTCAACGACGTGCTCACGTCGGTCGGCCTGCCGGCCATCGACTGGCAGGCCAGCACGTTCGGCAGCCACGTCGCCATCGCCTCGATGGTCAACTGGCGGTGGACCGGGTACAACGCGCTGATCGTGCTGGCCGCGATGCTGGCGATCCCGCGTGAGGTGATCGAGGCTTCTGTGGTCGACGGCGCCGGTCCGATCCGGCGGTTCTTCAGCATCACGCTGCCGATGCTCAAGCCCACGCTGATCTTCGTGATCGTCACGTCGACGATCGGCGGGCTGCAGATCTTCACCGAGCCGAAGCTCTTCGAGCCCGCCGGCGGCAGCGGCGGCGGGTCCGTGCACCAGTACCAGACCGTCGTGCTCTACATGTACCAGTCGGGCTTCCAGCAGTTCGACCTCGGTTACGCGTCGACGATCGCCTGGATGCTGTTCCTGATCGTCATTCTGGTCGCCGGGCTCAACTTCTGGCTCACGAGGAAGTCGGTGCGATGAGGCGTCCATCCTTTGTGGTCTACGGAGTGCTGGCCGCGTTCGTGCTCGGCTCGGCTTTCCCGCTGTACTACTCGTTCCTGGTGGCGAGCCGGGACAACGAGGCGCTGACCGGGGACTTCACCCTGATCCCAGGAGGGAACTTCTTCTCCAACGCGGCCAGGGTGCTCGACACGATCCCGTTCTGGAAGTCGCTGGCCAACAGCTTCATCGTGTCCGGCACGGTGACGCTGTCGGTGGTCCTGCTGTCGACGCTGGCCGGGTTCGCCTTCGCCAAGCTGCGGTTCCGGGGCAGCAACGTGCTGTTCCTGTTCGTGGTCGCGACGCTCGCGGTGCCGACGCAGCTCGGGATCATCCCGCTGTACATGGCGATGGCGGAGTTCGGCTGGGCCGGCGAGCTGGAGGCCGTGATCGTGCCGAACCTCGTCACCGCGTTCGGCGTGTTCTGGATGCGGCAGTACCTGGTCGACGCCATCCCCGACGAGCTGGTCGAGGCGGCGCGGATGGACGGCTGCAGCCTGTGGCGGACGTTCTGGCACGTCGCGCTGCCCGCCGCCCGGCCCGCCGCCGCGATGCTCGGCGTGTTCACGTTCATGCAGTCCTGGAACGACTTCCTGTGGCCGCTGGTCGTGCTGAACGCCGACAACCCGACGATCCAGGTGGCGCTGGAGAAGCTGCAGAGCGGCTACTACGTCGACTACTCGCTCGTGCTCGCCGGAACCACTCTGGCGACTGTTCCGGTTCTGATCGTTTTCCTCGTGCTCGGGCGGCAGATCGTCGCGGGTGTCATGCAGGGTGCTGTGAAGGGGTGAAGGTGGAGAACATCGCTTTCCCGAACGGGTTTTTGTGGGGAGCCGCCACGGCTGCGTTCCAAGTGGAGGGTGCGACCGACGTGGACGGCCGCACCGACTCCATCTGGGACGCGTTCTGCCGCTTGCCCGGCAAGGTCGTGGGCGGCCACACCGGCGAGCCGGGTGCCGACCACTACCGCCGGTTCGAGCAGGACGTGCGGATGATGGCCGACCTGGGCCTGCAGGCCTACCGGTTCTCGATCGCGTGGCCGCGCGTGCGACCGGACGGCGGCGAGGTCAACCAGGCGGGCCTCGACTTCTACGGCCGGCTCGTGGACACGTTGCTGGAGCACGACATCAAGCCGTGGCCGACGCTGTACCACTGGGACCTCCCGCAGAAGCTGGAGGACACCGGCGGCTGGGCCAACCGGGACACCGCCTACAAGTTCGCCGAGTACGCCGAGTCGGTCGTCGGGGCGCTGGGCGACCGCATCGACGGGTTCACGACGCTGAACGAACCGTGGTGCGCGGCGTTCCTCGGCTACGCGGCGGGCGTGCACGCGCCGGGCCGCACCGAGCCGGACGCCGCCGTGGCCGCGGTGCACCACCTGCTGCTGGCGCACGGCCTGGCGGGCGAGGTGATCCGCGGTGCCGGCAAGGAACTCGGCATCACGCTCAACATGTACCCGATCATCCCGGCCGACCCGTCGTCCGACGCCGACCGGGACGTGGCGCGGCGGCTCGACGGCCTGCAGCAGCGGATCTTCCTGGACCCGTTGCTGAACGGGCAGTACCCGGCCGACATCGTCGAGGACCTCGAGCCGTTCGGGTTCTCGTCGGTGGTCAAGGAGGGCGACCTCAAGACGATCTCCGGTCCGCTCGACATGCTCGGCGTGAACTACTACACCGAGCACTACGTCAGCGCTTCTCCCGGCGAGACCGGGCCGTCGCCGTGGGTCGGGGTCGGTTCGCACTCGTTCCCGCGTCGTGACGCGCCGGTCACCGACATGGGCTGGGAGGTGCGGCCGGACGGGCTCACATCGGTGCTGCTGCGGGTGCACAACGACTACCCGTCGGTTCCCTTGTACATCACCGAGAACGGTGCCGCGTACCCGGACCAGCCGGGAGTCGACGACGCGGAACGCACCGAATACCTGGCCTCGCACCTGAGGGCCGCGCACACCGCCATCGCCGCCGGTGTGGACCTGCGCGGGTACTTCTGCTGGTCGTTGATGGACAACTTCGAGTGGGCCGAGGGGTACGCGAAGAGGTTCGGCATCGTCCACGTGGACTACGACACGCAGGTGCGCACGCCGAAGATGAGCGCCCACTGGTTCTCCGCCGTGGCGCGCAGCAACGCAATCGCGTCATGACCCAGCGCCCCGGCATCGACGAGGTCGCCCGGTTGGCCGGGGTGTCGAAGTCCACCGTGTCCCGCGTGCTCAACGGAGCGCCACACGTGAGCGCGCGGGCACGGGACGCGGTGCGGCGGGCAGTCATTCAGCTCGACTACACGCCGAACCAGGCTGCACGGTCGTTGGCGGGTCATCGCGCCAATGCGATCGCGCTGGTGGTGTCCGAGCCCAGTGGCCGCGTGCTGGCAGACCCGTTCTTCGCGGGGGTCATGCGCGGGGTGCACGCGGAACTGGCCGGGCACCGCACACAGCTGGTCCTGATGATGAGCCAGCCGGGCGACGTCGGCTCGTACCTGACCAGCGGGCACGTGGACGGCGCGCTGGTGATCAGCCTGCACGGCCACGACCCGCTGCTGTCGTTGTTGCACGACAACGGTCTGCCGGTCGTGGCCGGCGGGCGGCCACTGGCGGGCGGCCCGGTGCCGTACGTCGACTCGGACAACTTCACCGGGGCGGTGGAGGCGACGCAGCACCTGATCTCGCTGGGCTGCAAGCGGATCGCGACCATCGCCGGTCCCTCGGACATGGCGGTCGGGCTCGACCGCCTGTCCGGATGGCGGCGGGCGATGTCCGGCCGTCGCACGGACCTGGTGGCGTACGGCGACTTCACGCCGGCGGGAGGGGCGTCCGCGATGACGTCGTTGCTGTCGCGGGAGCCCGAGCTGGACGCGGTGTTCGTGGCCGCGGACATCATGGCTCTCGGCGCGTTGCAGGTGCTGCACGCGACCGGGCTGCGCGTGCCGGACGACGTGGCGGTGGTGGGGTTCGACGACTCCATGCCCGCGGTGCCACCGTTGACGACGGTGAGGCAGGACGTGGAGCGGTTCGGGCGGATGCTGACGTGGCGCCTCCTCGCCGAGATCGAGGGCGAGGAGGGGCTGCCGCCGTCGGTGCTGCTGCCTACTTCGCTGGTGGTGCGGACCAGCGCCTGACCAGCTCGATCACCTCGTCGACGTGTTCCTCGTGCGTGCGGTGGCTGAGCACGCAGATCCGGAGCGTGAACTCGCCGCCGAGCCTGGTGCTGGACAGGAAGAACCTGCCGGAGTCGTTGATCGCTTTGAGGAGCTGCTCGCTGTTCGCGCTCCGGAAGACCACGACGGTGAGATCGGACGGCAGCAGCTCGATGTTCTCGATCTTGGCCAGCTCGGTGCGGAGGTGGTCGGCGAGGTCGTGCTTCTCGTCGAGCGCGTCGCGGAACGCCTTGACGCCGTGCAGGTGCAACGGGAGCCAGACGCGCAGGCCGCGGAACTCCCTGGTGAGCTCGGGGCCCAGGTCGGAGTAGTCGGGGACGCCCGTGCCGTGGTCGAGGTCCTGCAGGTAGTCGCCGTCGGCCACGTGGGCGGCGCGGAGCTTGGCCTCGTCGCGGACCAGCAGGACGCCGGTGCCGTACGGGAGGAAGAGGCTCTTGTGCGGGTCCCACGCGATCGAGTCCGCCTTGCCGATGCCGTGCAGGATCGCCCGGCCTCGTTCGGTCAGCTGGAACGCGCCGCCGTACGCGCCGTCCACGTGGAACCACAGGGATTCCCGGTGGGCCAGGTCCGCGATGTCGTCGAGCGGGTCGACGATGCCGGTGCTGGTGGCGCCCGCCGTGCCGATGATCAGGAACGGGCGCAGGCCCTGTGCGCGGTCGTCGGCGATCATGGCTTGAGCTGCCTGGACGTCCATGCGCAGGTGTGCGTCGGTGGGGACCTGGCGGATCCGTTCGGGCGGGAAGCCCGTGATGTGGGCGGCTTTGGCCACGCAGTGGTGGGTGTGTGGGGTGACGTAGATGGTGCCGTTGGGGTCGTGTGCTTTGAGGCGGTCCTGACGGGCCGTGTGCACTGCCGAGAGAGTGGCCAGCGAGGCGCCGGTCGTGAAGATGCCGCCTGCCGCGGGTGGGAGGCCGAACTCGTCGCAGAACCAGCGGATGATGCTGTGCTCCATCGCGACCAGTGCGGGGGCGGTGGAGGCGACACCGGTGAAGCGGTTGGTGGCCTGGGCGGCGAACTCGGCGAGGACCGAGCTGTAGAGGCCGCCCGCCGGGAAGTAGGCGAGGTAGCGCGGGCCGGCGGTCTCCACGGCCTGGCTCGCGGCCGCGGCGAACTGGGTGAGCAGGTCAGCGAGCTCGCCGGGGGTCTCGGCCGGCGCGGGAGGCAGGAGTGCCGTGCCCGGCGCCGAGGCGGGCGCGGCCTCCAACCCCTCGATGAACTCGTCGACGAAGGCGGTCACGGTCTTCGTCCATTCGGCCCTGGTCTCGCGGTCCGGCTGCAACATGAGCACACGGTACGAATCTCACTGCGCCCGGTGCTCGCGGGATTCCGTCCTGCAGTTCTCACTGCCGCCGCCACGGCGTGTCCAGCGCCATCCTGCCCTCCTGCGGGTGAAAGTGTTGCGCCCTTTGGGTCAACCTAGCGTGAAAGCGCTCTCACGGAAGGGGTGCGTCTCAGCTCGGTCCGACGGAAAGGGTTACATCGGTGATCATCGACTCTGCGTGACACGGTTGGCCTGTTTTCACTCGAACGGCACAATCTCGCGGCACTCTCGGTAACACCTGGCGTGGTCCTTCGATGGTCCTGCCGTACGAACCCACCCGAGGGAGTGCGACAGTGATCGAGAACTCGGCCGCCGGACTGGTGATGGTGCCCGGCGAGGTGACGGTGACCGTCACCGGCGAGGAGCACCACCAGGACGTGCTGGCCCGCTACTCCGTGCCGGACGGGGTGACGCGGCAGGTCGCCGTGCACCTGACGTGGTGCATGATCGCCGCCGGCAAGTACTGCGGTCAGCGCGGGATCGAGGTGCGGCTCGACGGGTATCGCGTCGGTGAGCTGACTTTCCTGATGTCGCAACGGTATGCGCCCGTGCTGATGCACGTGGAGTCCGGTGGCGGGGCGACCGGGTGCCCGGCGTTGGTCCAGCGCGGCGCCAACGGGTCGCTGCAGATCGTGCTGCGGATGCCGCGCGAGATTCCTCGTGGCGCGGTGGTGCCGGTCGTGTCCGCGCGCAAGTCGTGGGTGAAGCCGGTGGCGATCGGTGCGGCCAGCCTGTTCGGGTTCCTCTTCACCATGGGCATCATCGGAGCCGCGATCGGCGGTTCTCCGCAGGACAAGGCCGCTGCGCTGACGACGACCGCGGCCGCCGCCGCGACTACGACGGTGGCACAACCGTCCATCGCGTCGTCGACCACGACCACAACCACGACGACAACGACCACCACGACGACGACCACCACTCCCCAGGCGGTCGCACAGCCGAAGCCGCAACCCCAGCCACAGCCCCAACCCAAGCCGCAGCCTCAGCCCGCGCCGGTTCCCGCCCCGGCTCCGCAGCCGAAGTGCGACCCGAACTACAGCGGGTGCGTGCCGATCGCGTCCGATGTGGACTGTGCGGGCGGCAGCGGGAACGGGCCCGCGTACGTGGCGGGCCCGATCCGCGTCATCGGCAGTGACATCTACGGGTTGGACAGCGACAAGGACGGCATCGCCTGCGAGTGATCAGCGCTGGACGAAGACGCTCTTCGCCTTGAACGTGATGTCGGGCTGGCCGGTCTTGCCGTCGATCGGGTAGGGCCGGCCGGTGCAGTTGGTGCTCGCGAACAGTGACGCGGTCTTGGTGCTGTTGTTGTAGGCGGAGCGAATGCGGTCGCCCCAGCCGTGTGCCGCCAAGTCGACGCACGCCGAGGAACCGAGCGGCGAGACGTTGAACCTGGCGCCCTCGTAGTTGATACGGTCCCACGCGCAGAACGCGTCGGTGAACGTGCAGTCCGGTTCGGCCGCCTGAGCGGCGGGCGTGACGGCGAGACCTGCCAGAGCGCACAGCAAAACAGCGATCTTCTTCATGAGTCCTCCCCAGTTTCCCCTTGTATTGCACCATTCCCGGGTCACTGGGCGGGGTCAAGGCTTTCGCCGTACCGGTTTCTATTCGCGTTCGTAGGGCGTCTTCTCCCCTGCCTCGACCTCGAACGGCAGATGGTTGCCCGCGGGAGGCAACGGGCAGGTGGCGAAGTCGGTGAACGCACACGGCAGGTTCGTCGCGCGGTTGAAGTCGAGCAGCACCTTGCCGTCGACCGGGGTTGCCGCGAGAGACCGGTTCGCCGCGTAGGTGGTCACGCCGCTGGTGGCGTCGGTGAAGAGGATGTTCAGGCCGCCGTTGCGTCCGTTGAACGCCGTCAGCGTGTGCTCGGCGCCGTTGTGCGTGAACCGCACACGCCCCGGTGCCTCGTACACGTGGCTAAGGCCCTCGACGACCGCACCGACGGTCGTGGGGATTGGCTCGTCGAACGGTTCGTACACGCCTTCTAGCACCCACTGGTCCTGCGGCTCGTACGACGGCACACCGCGGAAGTTGCGCAGCACCTCGGCCTTCGGATCGTGCACGCGGATCAGGTAACCGCCCCGGCGCGCGATCTCGATCTCCACCTCGCCCGCCTCGACGCGCGTGCCCGGACCGCTCTGGACGAGCTCGAACCGCTGCGGTTCTCCCCCGTTGCGCCAGTAGGCCGCGTCGTCGTCTTGCCACCACTCGCCCGGTAGGCCGTCATAGGCGCGTGGGCTGGTCTCCAGCCAGTCGAGCGAGACGAGCGCGAGCCACCCGTACGGGTCGGCCAGGCTCTTCTCCCGGTCCGTCTTCCAGGTCTGCCAGTCCTCCGCGAAGCTCATACCCGTTCCAACGACAGGCCCGGGGCCTTGCTTCCCCTTCCCGCGGAATGGGAAACGAGAGCGTCGCCGAGTTCGGTGCGGGCGTAGACGACGCTGCGCCCGTGCCGTTGCGAGGCCAGCAGACCGGCGTCGCGCAACGCCCTCAGGTGCTGGTTGACGGCGGAGGTCGTCACGCCGGCGCGCCGCGCGATGTCGGTGGACGACCGCGGTTCGCCCAGCTCCGCCAGCAGATCCGCCCGGACCTGACCCAGCACGCCGGCCAGAGCAGCTGGACCACTCGGCCGGCCGGTCTCCCACAACGTGCCCGCGCCGCGGGCCGCGTAGATCAGCAACGGCGGTGCGCCGGGGTCCACGGGCACGGCCGTGCGCAGCGCGAACAGGCTGGGCACCAGCGTCAGCCCCTGCCCGCGCGCCTCCACCCGCCACGGGTCCACGCCCTTGATCAGCACCCGCACGACCGGGCTGACGAACGTGATCCGTTCGGAGATGCCGGACAGCATCGTCGCCAGGCCGTGCTGGACCATCTCGCGGCCGCGGAACGCGATGTCCGCCTCGAGGATCGCGCGCATCCGGTCCCAGCGCCCGGCGAACGCCACCTCCCAGTAGTGCTCCACCGCGGCGAGCATCCGTTCGCGGTCACGCAGCACCGCGGGCACTTCTCCGAGCACCGCGCGGAAGTCGCGTCGCATCGTGCGTGCCGGCACCTCGCGGAGTGCGGCGAACTCGTCCTCGAACCGCGTGAACGGTGTGACCGGGCGGGGGCTGAGGAAGTCCGGCGTCCACCCGCGCTCGTTGGACAGGGCCAGCAGAACCTCGGTGTCGACGCCGCGAACCCGGCGGGCGAACGGCAGGTGCATCGGGTGGCGCGCCGGGTTCTTCAGCACGCGCAGGCTCAGTGTGAGCTCGTTCAGCGGTGACACGGCGAACCGCACGTCGACCAGGTCGGACTCGCCGAGCACGAACTCGATCATGTAGCACAACGCTACATCAGTTACCCGGGAAGAGCAGCCGCCGACAAGCTTCCCAGCCATGTGGACCGACCTGCGCCTGGCGATGCGAATCGTGGACCAGGCCTCGCGAATGGCAGCACTGGCGTTCGACTCGGACACCGTGCACGTGCGGTACAAACAAGATGGCAGCGAGGTCACCTCGACTGATTTGGCCGTGGAGGACCTGGTGCGCCGGCGGCTGGCGGAGGCGGTGCCCGACGACGGTGTCGCCGGGGAGGAACGCCCGGAACGGCGCGGGGTGTCCAGCCGGCGCTGGCTCGTCGACCCGATCAGCGGCACCGCCGACTTCGTGCGCGGGCGGCCGACGTACTCGGTGGACCTCGCGATGGAGGACGAACACGGCCCGGCGCTCGCCGTGTCCGCGTTGCCGTCCATGGGAGTCACGATGGCGGCCGGGCGCGGCATCGGGTGCCGGGTGATCACACGCGACGGTGAGACGCCCGGCCGAGTGTCCGTCCGGGACTCGGTGGACGGTGCGCGAGTGTGTCTGCACGGCAAGAGGAAGCCGGCGCTGAAGCACTGTGTCGTCGTCGACGGCGACGTGTCGGTGCTGCGGTTGGTGACCGGCGAGGTGGACGCGGTGTTCGCATCGGGGGTGGACCAGTTCGATCTGGCGTGCCTGCCGGTGCTCGTGGAGGAAGCCGGCGGGCGCGTCACGATGATCGAGGAGGACGTCGTGCTGGCCACCAACGGTGTCCTGCACGGCGCCTTCCTCGCCCTCCTGGAGACCCACCTGGGAGTCGAACCCAGTCCTCCGGCTTTGCAGACCGTCACACGACCGTCGTGACGTGGGTCGGGATCGCGCGTCCTGGTGTTGAACCAGGCACCCCGGGCTTATGAGACCCAGGTGACCACCGGATCACGCGCGATGGGGCGACCGACCGGACTCGCACCGGCTTCGACCAGGACCACAACCTGGCGCCTCGACTACTTCGGCTTCGGTCACAGCTGCCCGTCGAGGACTCGAACCTCGATCTCCGCGTCCAGAGCGCGGCGTCCGTGCCAATTGGACCAACGGGCAACAAAAAAGCCGCCTCGTCGCAGCGGCGACGGGACGGCTCCCCGGGACATGAGTCAGCTCATGCCGAGGAGCACCAGCGGTGCTGATGACACATGTGTTGCATCACGGCTGGCTCCCTTCTCCGGTTCGTCGAGAACCACTCTGACGGATGACGCCGACGTGCCGCAACGCATTATCAGGGCGTTGCAAAAGCTTGCAGGATCGCCTCGGATTCTGCGGAACTCCTCATGTTGACTTGCGGAAAACTTTTGCAACGTCTTTCCTGGACCGCTGACACACCCCAGCGGAAGGCAAGGACCATGTCCCAGGACTGGTGGCGGCACGCCGTCATCTACCAGGTCTACGTGCGCAGCTTCGCCGACTCGGACGGCGACGGCGTCGGTGATCTGCCCGGCATCCGCTCGCGCCTGCCCTACCTGCGCGACCTGGGCGTGGACGCGGTGTGGATCACGCCGTTCTACGCGTCGCCGATGGCCGACGGCGGCTACGACGTGGCGGACTATCGCGCGGTGGACCCGCAGTTCGGCGGACTCGACGACGTGCGCGCGTTGGTCGACGACGCGCACGGGCTCGGTATCCGGGTGATCGTCGACATCGTGCCGAACCACAGCTCCGACCAGCACGCGTGGTTCCAGGAGGCGCTGGCCGGGCGTGGGCGTGAGCGCTACATCTTCCGCGAGGGTGTGGGAGACCGGCCTCCGAACGACTGGGAGTCGGTGTTCGGCGGGCCCGCGTGGACTCGGGTGGCCGACGGGTCCTGGTACCTGCACCTGTTCGCGCCCGAGCAGCCGGACCTGAACTGGGAGCTGCCCGAGGTGCGCGCGGAGTTCCGCGACGTGCTGCGGTTCTGGCTGGACCTGGGCGTCGACGGCTTCCGGGTGGACGTGGCGCACGGGATGATCAAGGCGCCGGGGCTGCCGGACATCGGGCACGCAGACCAGCTGAAGCTGCTGGGCACGGAGGCGTTGCCGTTCTTCGACCAGGACGGTGTGCATGAGATCCACCGCGAGTGGCGCGCCGTTGTCGACTCGTACCCCGGTGAGCGCGTGCTCGTGGCGGAGGCGTGGACGCCTTCTGCCGAACGGACGGCGCTGTACCTCCGTGATGACGAGATGCATCAGGCGTTCAACTTCCACTACCTGACGGCGCAGTGGTCGTCCGAGGCGTTGCGGGCGGTGATCGACTCGTCGTTGGCTGCCGTGGCTCCTGTTGGCGCGCCTACTACCTGGGTGCTGTCGAACCACGACGTGCAACGGCACGTGACGCGGTACGGCGGTGGTGAGACCGGTGTGCGGCGGGCGCGCGCTGCTCTGGCGTTGATGCTGGCGCTGCCGGGTTCCGTGTACCTGTACCAGGGCGAGGAGCTCGGGCTGCCCGAGGTGCTGGACCTGCCGGACGAGGTGCTGCAGGACCCGATGTGGGAACGCTCCGGGCACACCGAACGCGGTCGGGACGGCTGCCGCGTGCCGCTGCCGTGGACGTCTTCCGGTCCCTCGCTCGGCTTCGGTTCCGGTGGGTCGTGGCTGCCGCAGCCCGCGGACTGGGCCAAGCTCAGCGTCGAGGCGCAGGCGGGCGACCAGGACTCGATGTTGTCCTTCTACCGCAACGCTTTGCGCATCCGTCGCGGGCACCCGGCACTGGGTGCGGGCGAGGGCGTGACGTGGGTGGACGGCCCCGCGGACGTGCTGTGGTTCGAGCGCGACGGCTTCGCGTGCGCGGTGAACCTGTCCGGTGAGGTCGTCGCGCTGCCGGATCCGGGCGCGGTGCTGCTGGCGTCGTCGTACTACGGCGTGCGCGACGGGCAGCTGCTCCTTCCGCCCGACACCGCGCTGTGGTGGGAGATCTGACCCGAACCTCCGCTGGACCTGCCAGTTCTGGTGATCGCCGAAAATTGTCAGACCTCCTGAGTAGCGTCGCCGGCATCGACTCCGGATCGAACTCAGGAGGTACGGCGGTGCGCAGGTGGGAGCTCGTCTCGGGCGGCTCGGCGAAGTTCTGGGAGATCGAGCGGGACGGTGCCTCGGTGACCGTCCGGTTCGGACGGCTGGAGACGGCCGGTCAGACCCAGACCAAGGAGCTGGCGTCCGTCGAGGCGGCCGAGGCGCACGTCGCGAAACTGGTGGCGGAGAAGGAGAAGAAGGGCTACGCCGCGGTCAGCCCGGCCGCCGCCACAGCTGAGATCGTCACCACGCCCGCGCCGGTCGTCGACGAGGACACGTGGGTGCTGCCCAAGGTCTGGCTGCGAGACGTGGTGCGGCAGCGGGGATTCGATCCGGCGCCGATGTTCTCGGTGGACCAGGAGCTGGCAGCCACCGCCAGAGGTCGGGCGATCAAGCAGGTGGCCACGCTGGATCGGGTCCTGGCCGCGCCGGACTCCCACGCGGACCTCGTGCAGGCCGCGCGGAACTACCTCGCCGGTCAGCTGGATCCCGTTGGTGCGGCGACGATCTCCATCATCACCGAACGCGACGTGGCCTCGGTGCACCACTGGATCGCCGACCACGGGCTGGCGTTCGCGATCGAGGCGACGGTGCAGAGCATCGGGATCTACTGCGGCCCGGTGTGGATCCCGCAGAAGTCGGAGTGGACCGATCCCCACCTGTACCGCTACGGCGGCATGGTGCCCGTGGGCAACGGGAGCCGGGACGCCGAGATGCTCATGGTGCTGCGGTACGCCATGGCCGTCGCCGGCGACGAGGAGCGCGAGGCCGCGGAGGCCGTGCTCGCCCGGCTGAGCCATCCCGATGCGGCGATGTTCCGCGCCTACCTGGCGACGTGGCGGTCCGACTGGTTCGACGAGGCGTGCAAGCAGCCGAACTCGGCGACCCGCTGGTGGATGCTTCCCTGCAGTGCCAGCACTTACGACGAGTTCGCGAACTCCAACACGACGGTGACCCACGGCGCGTACATCCTCCACACCGCGGCGTACGTGCTGGGGCCGGCCATCGCGCCGTTGCTCGCCAAGGAGCTGGACGACTCGTATCAGCGGGCCGACACCCGCAAGCAGGTGCTCAAGGTGCTGGCTGTGCTGCCGACCGACGAGGCGTTCACGATCCTGCTCGACCGGCTGACCACCAAGTACGTGCGCCCGGCGCTGTTGTCCGCGATGGCCGCGTTCCCGGCGCGAGCGGCCCGGCTGCTCGCGGAGCGCGCGGAGGGCGACGCCGAGCTGCGGCAACTGCTGAGCGTGCACTTGACGACGCACCCGCACCTGGAAGCGCCAGAAGGCTTCACCGCGATCGAGTCGGCCACCGTGCCGGAAGCGCAGGCGGAGGCGTTGCCGTCGCTGCTGGTGTCGCCGCCGTGGCTGCACCGCCGCCCGCCGGTGAAGCCCGTGGTGGTGCAGGACGTCCCGGTGCCCGCGCCGTCGGCCGTCTGGGAGCCCGGTGAGCAGCAGGCGTGGCTGGACGGCGCCTACTGGGGCGACCACCACGACTGGAAAGCGCTGCTGAAGGAGTACCTCAAGAACAAGAACCCCTTGAGCGCCAACCCTCTCTTCCTGATGGCCCCTGAGGACGAGGTGCGGCACCTGCTGGTGGACTGGCAGCCGAACTACGGCTGGAGCGCCGAGCGCTCGGGCAAGCGGATCGCCGCGCGGTTCGGCTTCGACGCCCTACCTCCGTTGCTGCACCTCGTCGAGTCGAACGCGAGCGCCGCGCCGGTCCTGCTGCCGTTCGCGAGTCCCGAGGTGGCCGCGGTGATGGCGGACTGGCTGGTGCGCCTCAAACAGGCCCGCCGCGTCGCCGTCGACTGGCTCGGCCGGCACCGCGAGATGGCCGCGCGGTTCCTGATCCCCGCCGCGCTGGGCGCACCGGGCGCCGAACGCCGCAACGCCGAGGCCGCGCTCCGCCAGCTGCACGGAATGGGTGTGGACGTCGCCGCGGCCGCTCCGACCGCCGAAGCGGTCAAGGGCATCGAGGCGCTGCTGTCCGTCGACCCGGTCGACGTGCTGCCGTCCAAGCTGCCCGCGATCGGCGAGTGGGCCGAGCCCCGCCTGTTGCCCCAGGTCCTGCTGCGCGACCGCAAGCACGCCCTGTCACCGGAAGCCGCGAAGCACCTGCTGATGACCGCCGCCCTGTCCAAGCAGGGCGACGTCTACGCGGGTCTGCCGATCGCCCGCGACGCGCTCGACCGCGGTTCGCTGGCGGAGTTCGCGTGGGCCGTTTTCCAACGCTGGCAGGAGGTCGGCGCACCGGCGAAGGAAGGCTGGGCTCTCACCGCGCTCGGCTGGTTCGGCGACGACTCGACCGTTCGCGCGCTGTCACCGCTGATCCGCAAGTGGCCCGGCGAGAGCCAGCACGCGAAGGCCGTGGCGGGCCTCGACGTGCTCGCGGACATCGGCACCGAGGTCGCCCTGTCCCACCTCAACAGCATCGCGGAGAAGGTCAAGTTCAAGGGCCTCAAGTCCCGCGCCCAGGAGAAGGTCGCCCAGATCGCCGCCGAGCTGGGCCTGTCCCGCGACCAGCTCGCGGACCGCCTGGTCCCCCGCCTGGGCCTGGACGACGAGGCCTCGCTGGTGATCGACTACGGCCCGCGCCGGTTCACCGTCGGCTTCGACGAGCAGCTCAAGCCCTACGTCCTGGACCCGGACGGCAAGCGCCGCAAGGACCTCCCCAAGCCCGGCGCCAAGGACGACCAGGACCTCGCACCGCTCGAACACAAGCGCTACGCGGGTCTGAAGAAGGACGTCCGCACCGTCGCGGCCGACCAGATCCACCGCCTCGAACGCGCGATGGTCGACCAGCGCACCTGGACCGCGGAAGAGTTCCACACCGTCCTGGCCGCGCACCCGTTGCTGTGGCACATCGTCCGCCGCCTGGTCTGGATCACCGACGAGGGCCTGTCCTTCCGCCTGGCCGAAGACCGCACGCTAGCCGACTCCGCCGACGACGAGTTCGTCCTCCCCGGCACCGCCACCGTCCGCGTGGCGCACCCGGTAGACCTTCAGGGCTCGCTGTCGGCGTGGGGCGAGGTCTTCGCCGACTACGAGATCCTGCAACCGTTCCCGCAGCTGAGCCGCCCACTGCACCTCTTGACGCCGGGCGAGGACTTCATGACCCGGCTGGAGAACTACAGCGAGGAGTCGTACGCGATCGGCAAGATCCTCGGCCTCACCAAGAAGGGCTGGGTCCGCGGTGAACCCCAGGACGCCGGCATCGAAGGCTGGATCACCAGGCCGTTCCCCCGCGGCGGCTCTCTGGTCGCCTCCCTCGACCCCGGCATCGCGGTAGGCGCCGTCGACTACTTCCCGGAGATCGAGTTCACCCAGCTCTGGTACTCCACCAACGGCGACGGCTACTGGTCCACCCAGAAGACCGCGCCGTCCAGCGTCGAGCTCGACCCGATCACGATCTCCGAGGTTCTTTCCGAGCTGGAATCCCTGCGGGCGTGAGAAATTGTCAGACCCCGTCGGTACGGTCCCAACAGACATCAACTCAGGTTTCTTCCCCAGGGGGTACGGCAGTGCGCAGGTGGGAGCTCGTCTCGGGCGCTTCGGCGAAGTTCTGGGAGATCGGCCAGGACGGCGCCTCGGTGACCGTCCGGTTCGGACGGCTGCAGACGGCCGGCCAGACCCAGACCAAGGAGCTGGCGTCCGTCGAGGCGGCCGAGGCGCACGTCGCGAAACTGGTGGCGGAGAAGGAAAAGAAGGGCTACGTCGCAGTCGGCTCAGCTCCGGCCACGCAGCCGCCCGCCGCTGAAGCGACAGCCGGCCACAACGCCGCTCCACCCGCCACCGCCCAACCCACCACGGGCTTTCCCTCCACCGGCCAACCCACCACCGACTCCCCCGTCACCATCCCGCCCACCACGGGCGTTCCCACCACCGCTCAACTCGCCACCGAACCCCCCGCCGCCACCGTTCACATCACCACCGAATCCCCTGCCGCCACCACGCGCACCACCACCGGTTCTCCCACCGCCGCCTTTCCTGCCTCCACTCCACACGCCACCGCCCTATCCGCCACCGAATCCCCTGCCACTACCCGCACCACCACCCCACAACTCGCCACCGGCTCTCCCGCCACGGCCCAACCCGGCATCGCTCTACCCGCCACCGGCCAACCCACCACCGCATCTCCCGCCACCATCCGCACCACCACAAACTCCCTCGCCACTACCCGCACCACCGCTCCCGCAGCCGACGCACCCCCACCCACTCCCGCAACCGAGAAGTCCCCCGCCGTCGACGAGGACACCTGGGTCATGCCCCGAGCCTGGTTGCGCGACGTGGTGCGGCAGCGCGGTTTCACCCCGGCCCCGGAGTTCACCGTCGACCCCGCCAAAGCCGCCGAAGCCCGCCAGCAAATCACCGACAAGAGCGAGACGATCGAACGCGCTCTGTCCGTGAAGGACTCGGACCCGGACCTGATCGCGGCAGCCCGCGATCACCTGGCCGGCAAGCCGAACCCCGTTGGCGCGGCAGCGATCGCGACCATCACGGAGTCGGGCCTGCCGTCGCTGCACGCCTGGATCGCCGACCACGGCGTAGCGTTCACCGCCGCCGCCACCGTGGAGTTCATCGGTCTGGCGTTCGCCCAGGAATGGCGCGGCAAGTGGACCGACGTCTGCCTCCACCGCCGGCAGGGCCAGTTCCACACGAGCCGCACCGAGGTCGCCGGCCAGATGCTGCTCGCCGCCCGGGACGCGATCGCGGTGGCCGACGACGCGCAGCGTGCGGCCGCAGAGGCAGAGCTGGCAGAGCTGGCCGCGACGTCCGAGGCGCGGGAACTGCGGTCGTTTCTGGTGCCCGAGCGGACGGACTGGTTCGACGAGGTGTGCGCCCTGCCCCACCAGGGGACGTGGTGGCTGTTGCCGTGCAGTGCCAGCACGTACGACGAGTTCGTCAAGGCCGGCCGTTCGCTGCCCAGTTCCGCCTTCGTCCTGTACACGGCGCTGTACGTGCTGGGGCCCGCCAGCGCTCCGTTGCTCGCGGAGGGGCTCGACGAGGACTACCAGGTCGCGGACCGCCGCAAGCTGACGCTGAAGGTCCTCGCGGCCCTGCCGACCGACGAGGCGTTCACCATCCTGCTCGACCGTCTCGACTCCAAGTACGTGCGCCCGGCTCTGCTGTCCGCGATGGCCGCGTTCCCAGTACGGGCGGCCAGGCTTCTCGGAAAGCGCGTGTCGAGGAACGACGACGTGCGGCGGCTGCTCGGCGCGCACCTGACGTCGAACCCGACTCTCGAAGTGCCCGCCGAGGTCGCCGCGGTGCTCGCCAAGACCGAGGCGGAGACGCTGCCGGAGGCCCGAGCAGACCAGTTGCCGCCGCTGCTCGCCGCACCGCCGTGGCTGAACCGCCGCCCGCAGGCGAAGCCCGTGGTGCTCAACGATCTGCCGGTGCCGGACGCCTCGACGGCGTGGGAAGCGGGCGAACGCGAGCGGTGGCTGAAGTCCGGCAGCGACTGGATCTCCAGCCACCAGGACTGGCGGAAGCTGCTCGAGGACTTCAAGTCGGGCAGCGCCGGCTACTACGACAACGACCTCTTCCTCCTCGCACCCGAGCACGAGGTGAGGCCGCTGCTCGCCGAGTGGAAGCCGACCTACCACTACGGCGTCGAGGAGTGGGGCAAGCAGCTCGCCGCACGTTTCGGCCTCGACGCGGTGCACGCGCTCATCCGGCTCGCCCAGTCCAGCCCCGGCTCGGGCGGGGTGATCCTGTTGCCCTTCGCCACCGCCGAGGTGGCGGCGGTGATGGCCGACTGGTTCGCGAGGACCAAGCAGCCGCGGCGCTGGGCCATCGAGTGGCTGGCCCGGCACCGCGACCAGGCCGCGCGCCTCCTGATCCCCGCGGCCGCCGGGAAGGCCGGTGCCGCGAGGCGCAGCGCCGAGGCCGCTATCCGCTACCTGAACGGCATCGGCGTCGACGTGGCGGCCATCGCCGCATCGTGCGGTGCCGGGGCCGCGATCGACGTCGTGCTGTCCGTCGACCCGATCGACTTCCTGCCCGCGAAGCTGCCTTCGATCGGCGAGTGGGCCGACACCCGCCTGCTCCCCCAGGTCCTGCTGAGCGACCGCAGGCACGCGCTGTCGCCCGAAGCCGCCGGTCATCTGCTCATGACGGCCGCGCTGTCCAAGCCCGGCGAGGTCTACGCGGGCCTGCCGATCGTCCGGGAGGCGCTCGACCCGGCGTCGCTGGCGGCGTTCGCCTGGGCCGCGTTCGAGCAATGGCAGAAGGCGGGTGGCCCGTCGAAGGAAGGCTGGGTGCTCTCCGCGCTCGGCTGGTTCGGCGACGACTCCACGGTTCGCGCGCTGTCTCCGCTGATCCGCAACTGGCCGGGCGAGAGCCAGCACGCCAGGGCCGTCGCGGGTCTCGACGTCCTCGCCGACATCGGCACCGAGGTGGCGCTGTCGCACCTCAACAGCATCGCCGAGAAGGTGTCGTTCAAGGGCCTCAAGAACAAGGCCCAGGAGAAGGTCACCCAGATCGCCGCCGAGCTGGGCCTGTCCCGCGACCAGCTGTCCGACCGCCTGGTCCCGCGCCTCGGCCTGGACGACGCGGCAACGTTGGTGATCGATTACGGCCCTCGCCAGTTCACGGTCGGCTTCGACGAGCAGCTCAAGCCGTACGTGCTCGACCCAGACGGCAAGCGCCGCAAGGATCTTCCGAAGCCCGGCGTCAAGGACGACCAGGACAGGGCGCCGCTGGAGCACAAGCGGTTCGCGGCGTTGAAGAAGGACGTCCGCACGGTCGCGTCCGACCAGATCCAGCGCCTCGAACGAGCGATGGTCGACCAGCGCACGTGGACCGCCGAGGAGTTCCAGACCGTCCTCGCCGCGCATCCGTTGCTGTGGCACCTGGTCCGCCGCCTGGTGTGGATCACCGACGAGGGCGTGTCCTTCCGGCTGGCCGAAGACCGCACCCTGGCCGACGCGCAGGACGACGAGTTCACGCTCCCGGAGAACGCCACGGTCCGCGTGGTCCACCCGGTCGATCTGCAGGACTCGCTGAACGCCTGGGGCGAGGTGTTCGCCGACTACGAGATCCTCCAGCCGTTCCCGCAGCTCAGCCGTCCGGTCCATCTCGCCGGCTCCCCGCAGGACGTTCTGCCCGCCCTCAAGAAGCACTGCGACGTGACGTTCCCGATCGGCAAGGTCCTCGGCCTCACCAAGAAGGGCTGGGTCCGCGGCGAGCCCCAGGACGGCGGCGTCGAGTGCTGGATCACCAGGCCGTTCCCCGGCGGCGGCGCGCTCGTCGCCTCGCTCGACCCCGGCATCGCGGTGGGCGCCGTCGACGTCTTCCCCGAGGTCAGCTTCCCCGACATGTGGTTCTCCCCCGACGGCGGCGGCGAGTGGTCGGCGCCGAAGAACGCGCCGAGCACCTTCGACGTCGACCCGATCACCTTCTCCGAGCTCCTCTCCGAACTGGAGTCCCTGCAGTCATGACCAGCACTCAGACGGCGCAGCGCCCGCCCGCCGAGGTCCGGTACGCGGACGAGCTCGCGCGGCTGCGCGACGGTGACACCGCCCCCAGACCGCCCGGCTGGGCGCTCAGCCTCGAAGCCGCGCGCAAGTTCGTGGTGGGCCACGAAAAGCAGAAGATCACCAAGAAGTTCGTGGGCGATCCGTCGCTTGTGGACAGAGCGCTCGTCACGCTGGCCACCAGCCGCGGGCTGATGCTCGTCGGCGAGCCGGGAACCGCGAAGTCGTTGCTGTCCGAGCTGATCGCGGCGGCGGTCAGCGGTGAGTCGACGCTGACGATCCAGGGCGGTGCGGCGACCACCGAGGACCAGATCAAGTACTCGTGGAACTACGCGCTGCTGGTGGCGGAAGGACCGTCGCCGCGGTCGCTGGTGGCGGCGCCGATGCTGCGCGGCATGGCCGAGGGCAAGGTCGTGCGGTTCGAGGAGATCACGCGCTGCCCGCTCGAGGTGCAGGACTGCATGCTGTCGATGCTGTCGGACCGCGTGATGGCGATCGGAGAGCTGAACGGGCCGGACGGCATGGTGTTCGCGCAGGACGGGTTCAACGTCATCGCGACGGCGAACACACGCGACCGGGGCGTCAACGAGATGAGCGCGGCGCTCAAGCGGCGGTTCAACTTCGAGACGGTGTTCCCGATCGCGGACTTCGACACCGAGCTCGCACTGGTCGAGCAGGAGGCGGCGAAGCTGCTGGAACGCTCCGGCGTGCAGCTCGCACCGAAGCGGGACGTGCTGGAGGTCCTGGTCAGGACCTTCCGCGACCTCCGGGAAGGCACCGACCGGCTCACCACGGTCATGAGCACGGCCGAGGCGGTGTCGGTGGCGCACGCGGTGGGCCTGCGGGGCTGGTTCCTGCGCGGTGAGGCCGGAACCGCCGCCGACGTCGTCGAGTGCCTGGCGGGAACGGCGGCCAAGGACAACGCGGAGGATCTGGCCCGCCTGCGCAGGTATCTGGAGCAGCACGCACCGAGGCGCAGGGGCAAGCAGTGGCAGGAGCTGCACCGCGCCCGCCACCTGCTGCCCGGCTGATGGGGGCCGTGTTCGTCGGCGTCCGGCACCACAGTCCCGCCTGTGCCCGGCTGGTCGCCGCCACCATCCAGGAACACCGGCCGGCGTACGTGCTGATCGAAGGCCCGGCCGACTTCAACGAGCGCATCGACGAGCTGCTGCTGGGACACGAGCTGCCGGTCGCGTTGTTCAGCTACTCCGGCGAGCACGCGTCGTGGTCGCCGTTCTGCGACTACTCGCCGGAGTGGGTGGCGATCACCGAGGCACGCCGCCACCACGCCGAGGTCAGGTTCATCGACCTTCCCGCGTGGCACAAGGCGTTCCACCACGTCACCAACAGGTACGCCGACGCCGAGCTGCGGTACGCCGAGGTCGTCGAGAGACTGTGCCGTGAGTTCGCGGTCGACAACGTCGACGCGCTCTGGGACCACCTGTTCGAGTCCGAGCAGGAGCCCACGGGCATGGCCGAGTACTTCGACCTGCTCCGCGGCACGGCCACCGCGGACGACGGCGACGCGGCGCGCGAGGAGTACATGGCGAGCTGGGTGCGCGCGGCGGTCAAGCACGCAAGCGGAAGGCCGGTCGTCGTGGTCACCGGTGGCTTCCACACCGCCGCTCTCAAGGCCAGGCTCGACGGAGCCGCCGAGTGGCCGGAGGTGCCCGAACGCGAGCAGGGCGCCAGCTACCTGGTTCCGTACTCGCACGCGCGGCTGGACGCGTTCACCGGCTACCAGTCGGGCATGCCGTCGCCCGGCTACTACCAGCAGGTCTGGGAGAACGGCGCGCAGAAGGCAGCGGACTGGCTCATCGAGTCGGTGGCGACCCGGCTGCGCGGCAAGCGGCAGCCGGTGTCGACGGCGGACCTGATCGCCGCGCACACCCAGGCCGGCGCGCTGGCGCGGTTGCGCGGGCACGAGAACCTGGCGCGCACCGACGTGCTCGACGGCCTGACCAGCGCGTTGATCTCCGAAGACCTCACGCAGCCGCCACCGTGGACGCGGCGCGGCACGCTGCAGCTCGGCGCACATCCGGCGCTCGTCGAGATGATCGCCGCGCTCAGGGGCGACAGGGTCGGGCGGCTGCACCGGGACACGCCGGCACCGCCGCTGGTCAACGCCGTGCAGGAGCTGCTGCGGACGCACGGGCTCGATCACGAGGGCAAGATCGCGCTCGACCTCACGGACGCGAACGCGTTGGAGCGCAGCAGGATCCTGCACCGGTTGCGGGTGCTGCGGATTCCGGGCTTCGAGCGCACGAGCGGACCGTCGGCGGGCGCGAAGCCGCAGCTGGACGAGCAGTGGACGCTCAAGCCGGTGGAGGATCGGCTGGCGGCGTTGATCGAGGCCGCCGAGAACGGTGCCACGCTGGAGGAAGCGGCCGGGGTGGCGCTGGAGCGGCGTTCCCGGCACGCGCAGCTGGACCAGCTGGCGGGCATCCTGTTCGAGGCGGTGCTGTGCGGGATCACGACGTTGTCGGGCAGGGTCAAGGAGTCCCTCAACGAAGGCGTCAAGCAGACGGGCGACCTCGCGGCGCTCGGTCACGTGCTGACCGGGGTGCTCGGCCTGTGGCGGCACGACAGGTTGTTCGGCACGGCCAAGGACCCGCTGCTGGGCGCGGTGATCGACACGGGCACGGCCAGGGTGCTCTGGCTGATCGAGGGACTGCACGGCGGTGCGGCGCCGGCCGACGCGAACCGGCTGCGGGCGATGGCCGCGACCAGAGACGCCGTGCTGCACGCGAAAGCCGCGCTGTCACTGGACACAGCAGATGTCACGGGTGTGGCGACGCGGGTGAGCAACGACGTGCAGGCGCCGCCGGATCTGCGCGGTGCGGCGCTCGGGCTCGCGTGGACGCTGGGCGCGCAGCCGGACGTGCGGAAGGTCCGCGGCATCGAGGCGCTGGGCGACTGGCTCGCCGGGTTGTTCGCGGTGGCACGCGAAGAGGTGCTGGCAAGCCCGGATCTCGTCGGTGTGCTGGACGAGCTGGTCAGCGCGATGACCGAGGAGGAGTTCCTGGTGGCGCTGCCGGCGTTGCGGCTCGCCTTCAGCTACTTCCCGCCCAGGGAACGCGAGACCATCGCGGCCACGGTTCTCAGTCATCGCGGTGTCCAGGGCGACGCACGGAGCGTCACGCGTCTCACCGGCGACCCGATGGTCGTGGCGGAAGCGCTGGCGGTCGAGAAGCGCGTTGACGCGCTGCTGGCGAAGGGCGGCCTGGCATGACGGACCCGGAAAAGAACGACATGGAGCGGTGGCGGCTGATCCTCGGCGAGCCGGCCTCGCGCTGCGCCGGCGCTCTCCAAGGCGACGCGGCTCAGCGGGACGCCGCGCTGGAGTGGCTCTACGGACGCGATCCCGAGCTGGCCGAACGCGGTGTGCGCAAGGGTGGCACCGAGGACTCGGTGCTGCAGACCGTCGACTGGCTGGACCAGGTGCACCTGCTCTTCCCCAGGGAGACCATCGAACGTCTCGAGCGCGACGCCGTCGAGCGCTACGAGATCACCGACATCGTCACGGATCCCGATGTGCTGCAACGGATCGAGCCGAACCCGGCCCTGCTGCGCGCGGTGCTGCGGACCAAGCACCTGATGAACCCGGCCGTGCTCGCGATGGCGCGCAAGATCGTCGAGGCCGTCGTCAGGCAGTTGATGGAGAAGCTCAAGACCGAGGTGCGGCAGGCGTTCAGCGGCACGAGGTCGCGCCGGCCGAGCATCCACCGCAACTCGCGCAACTTCGACTTCCGCGCCACGATCAGGGCGAACCTCCAGCGCTACCAACCGGAGGAGCGCAAGCTCTCGATCGAGCACGCGAAGTTCTTCTCCCGCACCCGCAAGCACGTCGAGCAGTGGCAGGTGATCCTGCTGGTCGACCAGTCGGGTTCGATGACCGGCTCGGTGATCCACTCGGCCGTCACCGCGGCCTGCCTGTGGAGCCTGCCGGGCCTCAAGACGCACCTGATCGCGTTCGACACCAACGTCGTCGACCTGACCTCCGACGTGACCGACCCGGTCGAGCTGCTGATGAAGGTGCAGCTCGGCGGCGGCACGGACATCGCCAAGGCCACGGCCTACGGGGCGAGCCTCGTCGACAGCCCGCGCCGCGCGATCGTCGCGCTGATCAGCGACTTCTACGAGGGCGGCAACGAGGAGCACCTGGTCCGCACGGTGAAGAACCTGTGCGAGCAGGGCACCCACGTCCTGTGCCTGGCGGCGCTGGACGAGGAGGCGAACCCCGACTACGACCGCAGACTGGGCCAGCGCCTGGCGAACGCGGGCGCCCACGTCGGCGCGATGACCCCAGGCCAACTAGCGGAATTCGTTGCGGAGAAACTCGCGTGACCAGACCCGACCTGCTGGCCCTCACCCCGGACGCGCTCGCGGCCCTGGCCAACCGCGGCCTCGTGAAACGCGCCGTCAAGGAACTCGACGCGGGCGCCGTCCCCGCGCTCGACACCGACCCCGCCGGCACCGTCCACGGCAAATTCCCGGACGGCACCACCACGACGCTGCCACCCGCCACCACACTCGACGCGGCCACGTGCAGCTGCGGCGCCGCGGGCGTGTGCCGGCACCGCATCGCCGTCGTCCTCGCCTACCAAGGCACTCAGGAGTCGAGCGCACCGGCCGAACTGTGGTCTCCGGGCACGATGAGCGACGACGACCTCACCGCGTTGATGGGCGACCGCACGCTGCGCCGAGCCCGCCGCGTGCTGCAAGCGGGTTACCGCGCCAAGCTCCGCCGCCCGACCGCGCAAGACCAGACCGCCCAAGCCGAACTCCCCACCTGCACCGTGACGTTCCTCGTGCCCGGCGACCTGTCCTACGTCCACACGGACGCGGTCAACCGCGACGAGGCCACCGCGCTGGCGGTGTGGGCGTTCCGCGAGGCCGACGCCCAAGCCACCGACACCGTCGACGTGGGCGGATCTCCCACCACGGCAACAGATCTGACCGCGGTCACCGACCTGCTGGACCAGCTGCTGCTCGACGGCGCCACCAACGCGAGCGAGGTCCTGGACGCCGGCTGGCAACGCCTGCACCGCGACCTGACCGCCCAGCGCCTGCACTGGCCGGCCGCGGTGATCACCGACCTGCTGACCCAGCTGACCGCCTACCGCCATCGCAGCGCGGACTACGAGGCCCAACACTTCGCCGCCCTGCTGACCGAACTGCACGCCCGAACCACCGCCACGGGCCCGCGCGCCGAACTCCTAGGCTTCGACGAGCCGGCCGAAACCCCGCTGCGCCGAGTCCGCCTGACCGCGCTGGGAGCCCGGCTGCGCACCGCCACGACGGCCGACGTCTACTTCGCCTCGGGCGACGTGGTGCTGGTGCAACGCGACACCGCCCTGCGCACGGCCCAGAAACTGGCCGCGTCGAACATCGTGTCCGAGTCGGCGACCCGCAGCGCGAGCCGCGCGGTGACGCTGAAAACCAGCAGGGTGGCCAAAACCTCGCTCACACCGGTAGGCACGTCCTGGGACGACCTGCCACGCGCACTGGTGATTGACGACTACGACGCAGCCGCCGCGCACCTGGCCGAGCTACCACCACGCCAGGTCCGCGCGAGGGTGGAGGCCGAACTGGTCCGCGCGGTCCGCGTCACCGAGGTGACCGACATCGCCTACGACCCCGCAGCCCAACGGCTGACAGCCACGCTGCACCACACCCCGCACAGCCCCGAGCCCGCACCGACCTCAGCCGCCCAAGACCCGAGCACCACGCCTCACCACACCCCACATAGCGCCGAACCCGCACCGACCCAGGCCGTCCAAACCCCGACCACCGCGGCACACCAGACCCAACCCAGCGCCGAGCCCGCACCGCCCCTGGCCCGAAACCCAACTACCAGCCTGCACTGCACCTCATCCGGGGCCGAGGCCGCACTGCACGCGATCGCCCCTGCACCCCAAGACTCGACCACCACACCGCACACCCCACCCAGCGCCGAGTCCGCACCGCACGCGGCCGCCCCCGCACCCCACGACCCCACCACCACACCGCACACCCCACCCAGCACCGAGCCTTGGCCCCACTCACCCACCCCCGCCACCCGCTGCGTTCTCGAGGCCACACACCGCGCCATAGCCCCACACGCCCTGGACGCCCTCGCCGCCGCCCTGCGCGCCACCCCCACGACGATCACCGGCACAGTCCGCCGGCACCGCGGCACACTCGTCGTCGACCCCATTGCCGTGCACACCGACAAGGGCGTGGTGGTCCTGGACCTGGCAACAAACACAACACCGCAACCGCTGCCACCCGGCGCGACGATGTCCGACCCGGTGAGCGCCGCGGTCGACAGCGCGCTGCTGGTGTTAGCCGATGCGGCGCATCGAGGCCTGGACAACCTCACGGACAGCCTGCTCGCCCGCGCGCGCGAGGTCGGCGCGCACCTGCACCGCACGGGCCTGCGCACGGCGGCTGGCCACGTCACGGCGTTCGCTGACGCCCCGGCCGCGGACACTTGGTTCCGCGCGCATCTGCGGTTGCTGGTCACGGCCGACGCTCGCTGACACGACCGAAGCCGTCGGGTCGATGCGTTGCGACAGCACGTGGGCCTCCGCGGCCTCGGATACCCGACCGACGAGTTCCAGCACGAACCCGCGGAGGTACGCGGCACGCGCCGCACCCCAGCCTCCGAGTGACACCCCGCGCGCGTAGGCCTCCAGCGCCTCGTCGAACCGGCCGCAGGCGACCAACGCCTCGCCGCGCAACACCCACGTGCGGTCGTCGCCCGGACTGAGCGAGACCAGTTCGCGGGTGTACTCGACCGCGCGCTCGCCCAGGCCGATCGACAGGTGGGTCCGCACGAGGAAGCAGTACAGCGCGTAGGCCTCGTCCGCCCACGCCAGCTGGTCGATCTCCGCCGAGCCCGGTGCGGCGGACGTCAGGCACTCCAGCGCGCGGCCGAGCAGCCGATGCGTTTCCGCGATGTCGTGCCGTGCGAAGGGAACCGCCGCGATCGCCCGGTACAGCCGCGCCCGGTGGAGTGTGCCGGCGAAACCGTTGTGCGGCAGCTCCGACGACGCCTTCACGGCCAGGGCGGCCGCGGCCTGCATCGAGGTCGAGTCGGCGCCGCGGAAAGCGTTGCGGAACACCACGAACAACGCCAGCTCCCGCCGCGTCTGCGGAGGCAGGCCGGATCGGGCGCCGCGCAGCGCCATCGACTCCACCACGGAGGCCGGGGCGTGCCAGCGCAGCACCGCGAGCTGTTGCATGGCGAGGTCGGGTGTGAGCACCAGTCGGCGGGCGTCGGTGACGGAGAACCCGATGACCGAGGCCGCGCGCTGCGGATATCCCAGGCGCAGCAACAGGTCGCAGGCGACGCGGCGTTCGGCTGTGTGCAACGAGTCCGACGCGCGTTCGTGCACGCGCCACCACAGGTCGGAGGCGAGGTCGGCGGGGAACGCCGCCATGTCCGCGCCGGCGCCGTCGATCCGGCCCCAGCTCGCCGCCGTCAGCAACCGCAGCTGGGCCGAAGGGGGCAGTTCGAACCGGGGCACGCCCGCCGAGGCGCCCTCCGCGAACGCCGAGGCCATCGCGTGAGTGATCCTGGCGTGCAACGGAGAGGCGTCGCCGGGAGCGGAAAGGCCCGCGTAGACACCGCAGGCGACGGGGACCTGAGCGGTGAGCAGGGCGCGCAGCCTCACGGCCAGCGCGCGGGAGCTCGGGTCGGTGCGGTACCGCGGCAGCGCGGCCATGCGGTCCTCCCAGGTTCAGTTGAGCAGTTCCCAGCCACGTCTGGTCAGGCGGTGGCGGACCGATCGGCCGTTGCGATGCGTGGACACGAAGCCCGCGGTGCGCAGGGCGGTCGCGTGCTGTGACGCGGTGGGCAGGCTGATGCCCACGTGCTTGGCGAGCTCGGTGGTCGTGCGTTCGGAGGTCAGCGCGCGCAGCACCAGCGTCCGGGTGCGGCCGAGCGCCAGTTCGAGGCTGGCGCCGCCCGGCTGCGGGGTCGCCACGGGGTAGAAGAGCAGCGGTTGCGGTTCGGCGAACATCGACACCGCCGGGCGGGTCAGGCCGTTGAGCACCGGCACGATCAGCATCCCCGTGCCGCGCAACGAGATCTCGGTGTCCCACGACAGTTCGACGTGCAGCGCGGGCGAGGTCCACGAGATCGACGGGTGCAGGTTGCCGAGCAGGTCCCCCAGCCCGCGCGACACGGCCTGCGACGACCGCAGCCGCACCTCCGCGTCGAACGCCTGGCGCGTCTCGGCCCAGTTGTTGCCGAGCAGGTCGCGATAACCCGCGTTCAAAGCGGAGCGCAGGTCCTGCCTGGAGGTGGGCGTGCCCGCCGCGAACGACCGCAGCCACGGCGACGTCGTGCCCAGCATGCTCGCGATCTGGTCGCGCACCCTCGTCGAGGGCGTGTCAAGCACCTGGCGCACGGCCTCGTCGAAGTCGGGGCGCGCGGAGTTGAAGAAGTCCGGGATGAACCGTCCCGGCCGGACCAGCTCGGCGAGCGGGCGGATCTGCGGCAGCAGCAGGCGGTCCCAGGTCCCGCTGTGCACCGTGAACACCAGCTCGTACATCGGCAGCGGTGCCGATGCGAACCGCGTCCGCGCCAGATCTTCCAACTCGAAGAGAATCGTCAACCCACGACCTTTGGGCGCGGATTCCGACAACACGATCGGCATTTGGCTCCCCCCGGAGTACAACCACTTCCGACGGTACGCAGATCTCGTTGTCCAGTGTCAGCGCTGTTCCACTTGACAACGATCAGTGGACAACCTCGGACGAGCGGTCCCGCCTGCTCGGCGAGCTCAGCTGCAGGTCACGGGTGTGTTCACGCTCTTCCGGCGTCGCCTGGTCGCGCCACGGCAGATCCGACGGCGTCACCCCATCGAGTGCACGGAAATCAGATCCACGCGGTGTCGGTGAAGCCCGTCGGAATCGATTTGCCGACGCCGGCGAGCGGCAGCGACGTCCATGCGCAGCTGCAGTTCCGGGACGCCGAGCTACGCCGTTACGACGGGCATGCTCATGATCGTGGTGATCGGACCGGCAGCGCGGCTGCTGGGCCGGGCCCGGGCGATCGCGCTGCTGGTCAGCGCGGGCGGCCCGACGATCGTCGGCTTCTCCGAGAGGCATGGCGCGATCGCGGTGGCACTGGCGGTGCTGGGCGCCGGTGTGGAGCTGGCGTTGACGCTCACGACGGACGCGGTGGTGTCGGCCGTGCCCGGACAAGGCCGGAGCGGTGTCCGAGACGGCCTACCGACTCATTCCGAGCTCCACAAAGATTTCCGCGAACGCATGACGAGGTGGGTCAGCCTCAGGATCCGCTGGGGCCGATGGCACGAAATCCGAGCGCCGGCAGGCGCAGATCCGGGTTCAGACCGACGAGTCCTTCCGGCATCAGGGCGGCCAGCTGGGAATCCGGTTCGCTGTGCCAGGTCGCCGACCACTCCCCGCGGAGGTCCGTACTCGCTGCCAGCTCATCGCTCGACGGCAGCCTCATACCGCGGTGGCGGCAGTAGACGTGCGCGTCGTACCAGGACACCCCGGTGATCGGCACATCACCGTCCCTGTCGGCGGCCGTGTAGACGCCTCGGTCGTTGAGACCCAGATCGAGCGGATGACCGGCTGTGCTGGCGCGTTTGCCGTTGGGCGCGTCCATCGACGGCCAGATGCCATACCCCTCCCGCCGCCACCCCGTCTCCGCCATGAACATCGAGTACTCCCGGCACGACACCAGCTCACCTCGTCCAGCGACGGACACCTCGTCACGCATCAGCATCGGCACGAGGAACCTGTTGACGTTGTACATGTAGATCAGGTTGATCCGGCTCAGCAGATGCGACGAGTACGTGCACATGTCCCGGTGGAGCGCACAGGCCAGGAAGTACTCGAAGAGGGAGTAGTGGCGGAAGTCGGCTCGCCCGTCGAGGTGGGAGAGGATGCCGGAGTCGAGGAGCATCTGGTCGGCCTCGGACGGCTGCCGACCGAGGACATCGGCCACATTCCTCCGCATCTCGCCTTTGCGGAGCGCGAACTCCGCGCGCGCCAGCTCCTCCAGCCTCAGGCGAGCGATCGACTGGTCGGTGGCGGTCAGGTCACACCGCGACAGCCACGCTTCGACCGCTTTCGCGTACAGCATCGGCAGGTCGATCCGTCCAGTCTGATCGCTGAGGTGGGGAAGCGCCTCCTCCAGCAAGAAGATCGTGAACGGGACGTGCGCAAGTTCGCGGTACGCCTCCTGATCCTGCACGGACTTCCACAGACGGCCTGCCTTCGACCCGAGCAGATAGGTGCCGGCCTTGCCTTCCGAGACCGGCTCGATGCACACCACACCGGGCAGGCTGACCTGACCGAGCGCACGTTGCACCACTGAGCGGGTCGAGTCCTGGCGGTCGGAGTCGGCGATGACCTCTCCGAGCATTTGAACCAGGTCGGTTGTTTCGAGGAGGTGAGCGCGGCACGCCACGAGAAACCGCGTCGACGTCGGCTCAGCCCTGACGATGCCGCGCAGGGTGGCGCGCACGCGATCCGCCGAACGGGCGTCAGCCAGTAATTCGTCGAGGCCGTCCAGCAGCAGGAGGACAGCACCCCGCCTTCCATCGAGGTCCGACTCGGCGACAGGGCGCGGCACCGACTCCGCCAGCAGCTTGCCCCGCGTCGCTATGTCCTTGTCCAGCAGCGATCCGAGCTCGATCAGCACGGGAATTGGCGCGGTTCGCCACTTGCTCAGGCCACGCCTTGCCATGTCATGGGCGAGCCACCGCAGCAACCACGTCTTTCCGCTGCCGAACTCTCCTGCGACGACCAGCAGCCTGGTCGTCCCGTGCAGCGCCCAGGTGCACAGCATCTCCCTGGCGTCGCCGTGGCGGCCCTGGTCGTCCACGACCTCGAGAGCGATGGCACGCGCGGCCCAGTCCTGGCGTCCGTACTCGTCGACGTGCGCCCGAAGCAGGGTTTTCAGCCCATCGGGTGTCTGGAGGCGAAAGAGCCACATCGTCGTACCAGCCAGCAGCAACGTCAGCACGACGGCGATCGCCCCGTAGACGAGCGAAGGCTTGGTGCCCCCGGTGGCGATGTTGACCACTAGGCCCACGAGGACGGTGAGGACGGTGGTAACCCCGATCGCGACCATCACAACGTGGCGATGGGCCATCACTACCTCCCCGAGTTCCGCGTCCTTTTGGTCGCGAAAGAACAGGGTTCGTTACAACCGCGTGGGTCTCCCCCGGCTCATTCCGAGCGCGAGGCCTCGCTCAGCCGCTGGTGCAGACGCTCCCTGACCTGGTCAGGGGTGTAGGCGGCGCGGCGGCGCTGGTTGCGGGCCACGACCACGCCGCTGGCCGCGACACCCGCGAACGCGGCGAGACCGATCACCTTCCACAGCTTCATGTGCCTAGGCTATCCGGCTATGGCGACAACCCTGGACCGAGCCGTCGAGATGACCCGCACCGGTGACGTGTGGGTGTTCCGCGGGCGCAGCGCCGCGGACAGGGCCATCCAGGCTGTGACGAACAGCCCGGTCAACCACGTGGGCATGGCGATCGTGCTGGACGACCTGCCGCCGTTGATGTGGCACGCGGAGCTCGGCAAGTCTCTGAAGGACATGTGGAGCGGCACGCATCAACGCGGGGCGCAGCTGCACGACCTGCGTGACGCGGTGGTGACGTGGCACGACAAGTACGGGCAGCGAGTGTGGCTGCGGCAGCTCGACCACGCCGTGACGCGGGAGATGGAGGACGCCGCGTTGAAGACGGTGGCGCGGCTGGACGGCACGCCGTTCCCGTCGACCGCGAAGCTCGCCTCGCGGTGGGCACGCGGGCGCGTTCCGTTGCGGCCCAAGGGGGACGCGACGCTGGAGAGCGCCTTCTGCGCGGAGATCGTGGCCGTGACGTACGAGGAGATGGGGCTGCTGCCCACGCGCAGGCCCAACTGGTACGACCCCGGCAAGTTCTGGAGCGGCGACGACCTGGAGCTGCTGGGCGGGGCCAAGCTCGGCGAGGAGATCGAGATCGTCGTCATGTGACGGGCTGTCCGCAAAGGGACTGATAACTATCAGCCCCTTGACCGGTGTCGCTCGGCCCCCAGACCATGGGAGCGGTCTCACACTGGGAGCTGACAACGATGTCACGACTGCTCGCGATCGTGCTCGCCCTGCTGTTGCCCGCCGTGCCCGCCACCGCCGCGCCGTCGGCCTGGACGGTCGCGGGACCTGGTCAGGTCACCGCGAAAGTTGCTTTGACCAGCGGGAATCTGACACTGGCCGTGCTGCGTCAGGGCAGAACCGTCCTGCAGCCCGCGCCGGTCGGCCTCACGACGTCCACCGCCGACCTCACGAAGGACCTGGCGTTCACCGGCCGCTCTGACCGCGTTGTCATGGAGCGGTACGAGATGTCGACCGGCAAACGGCTGCAGCGCGCCAGCCGGATGACCGAGACGCGGTTGAGCTTCCGCAACTCCACCGGCACCTTCGACCTGGTCGTGCGCGCGGCTCCGGACGGTGTCGCCTATCGCTACGTGCTGCCGAACACCGCCATCGTCACAGGAGAAGCGTCGGCGTTCACCGTGGCCGCCGACTCGAAGGCGTGGCTGCTCCCCTACAACGCCTGGTACGAGGCCAACCGCGTGCGCACGACGGCCAGCGCGGCGACCGGCGACTTCGGCTACCCGTCGCTCTTCCAGGTGGGACAGGACTTCGCGCTGCTCACCGAGTCCGATGTGGACGGCAGGTACTCCGGCAGCAGGTTGCGCAGGAGCGGCAACGGCTTCCAGGTCGTGCTCGCTGACGCACAGGCCGAGTCGACGGGCACCACGCCGTGGCGCACGGCGATCGTCGGCGACCTGGCCACCGTCGGCACGTCCACGCTGGTCGACGACCTGGCGACGCCCGCGCTGGTGAGCGACAGGTCGTGGATCAAGCCCGGCAAGGTCGCGTGGTCGTGGCTGAGCGAGCACTCCAGCCCGAGCGACTTCGCGCGGCAGAAGCAGTACGTGGACTTCGCCGCGCGCAACGGCTGGGAGTACTCGCTGGTCGACGAGGGCTGGAGCGCGCAGTGGGTGCCGGAGCTGATCCGCTACGCCCGTGCGCGGGGCGTGGAGATCCTGCTGTGGCTGCGGTGGAGCGACCTCGACACGCCGGAGAAACGCGACACCGTGCTGCCCAGGATCAAGCAGTGGGGTGCGAAGGGCGTGAAGCTCGACTTCATGGAGTCCGACTCGCAGGCCCGTTACCGGTGGTACGACGCGGTTCTGCGCAAGACGGCCGACCTGCAGCTGATGGTCAACTTCCACGGTTCCACGATCCCGCACGGCCTCGCCCGCACCTGGCCGCACGTGATGACGATGGAGGGCGTGCGCGGCGCCGAGAACATGCCGCCCGCCGCCAACAACCCCGTGCAGTTCTTCACCCGCAACGTCGCCGGCTCGATGGACTACACCCCGGTGTCCCTGGAGGTCGGTACGAAGGAGGCCTCGATCGCGCACGAGACCGCGCTGCCGGTCGTGTACGAGTCGGGCTGGACGCATTTCGCGGACAAACCCGAGGCGTACGAACGGCATCCGCAAGCCCTGCGCTACCTCGACCAGCTGCCGACGGTCTGGGACGAGACGCGGCTGCTCGACGGCGATCCGGACACGCACGCCGTCGTCGCCCGCCGCAACGGCGACCGGTGGTTCGTCGGCGGCATTGCCACTGACCAGCGCACTCTCAAGGCATCGCTGGGATTCCTCGGCGGCGGGCAATGGCTCGTGGAGACCGTCCGCGACCCCGCCGACCGCGGCGATGTCGTGCGCGACCGGCAGGTGCTGGGCAACACCGGCAGCCTCGACGTGCCGGTGCGGCGCAACGGCGGGTTCGCGGCGGTCATCTGCCGAAACCGGCCCGGCCTGCAGACATGCGACCAGCCGATCCGCCACATCCCGCAGACGACCCTGACCGTCACCCCGGCCTCCGCCGACGCACCGGTGGGCTCGACCCTCGAGGTGAACGGCACGTTCACCAACGGCACGCAGGAGATCCGCGACGTCGTGCTGAAGGCCCTCGCTCCGCAGGGGTGGACGGTGTCCGGCGCGGTCGTGCAGCGGCGCAAGCTCGCGCCGGGTGAGTCCGTCAGCGGGCGGTGGCAGCTGCGGGTCGGACCGGGGATCGGCACTGTCGACGTTCCTGTCGTCGCCACGTTCGCGGACGTGCACGTCGAGCAGGCGGTGAAGGCGTTCGTGCCACCCCCGGCGCCTGCCGATGGCGCGCAGGTGAGCGGGCTGCCGTTCATGAGCGAGACCAACGGGTGGGGACCGGTCGAACGTGATCGCTCGAACGGCGAGAGCTCCGGCGGTGACGGCGCGACCCTGTCCATCGGTGGCGTCACGTATGCCAAGGGACTCGGCGTGCACGCGCCGTCAGAGGTCTCGGTCTACCTGGGCCGCGGCTGCTCGCGGTTCAGCGCCAAGATCGGCCTCGACGACGAGACCGGCGAGCCGGGCTCGGTGGCGTTCCAGGTGTTCGGCGACGACAAACCGTTGTACGACAGCGGAGTCCTGCGCGGGAAGGGTCCGGCGGTGCCGATCGACGTCGACGTGGCCGGTGTCCGGATGCTGAGCCTGCGCGTCACCGACGGCGGGGACGGCCGCAACTTCGACCACGCGGACTGGGCGGAGGCGGTGCTGGCGTGCTGATCAACCGCAGGCAGTTCCTGTACGCCACGGGTTTGCTGGCCGTCGCACCGAGCATCACGCTCGCCCAGGTCAAAGACACCTACTACGAGGTGCTGCTGCGGCACACGAGGTGGGCCGAGACGCAGTACGACCCGGTCGCTGGCCACTACCGGCGCGCGGACTTCGGGTTCGCGGTCGTGCTCGGCAACGCCGTCCTGCTCACTCGTGGCACCTACGACGCGGCGCTGGCGGGCATCGAGAAGGACGTGCTGCGCCAGCGCACCCTCGCCACGATCCGGCACTTCGCCGCGAGCAACGTGCTGGCGGGCGGCAGCGAGTGGGGCAAAACCCTGTTCTGGGACACCACTTTCCAGTCCTACTTCGTGCTCGCCGCCCGCCTGCTCTGGCCCGAACTGGACACGGCGACACGCTCGAACGTCGAGGCGATCACCCGCGGCCAGGCCGACTACACGACGTCGCTCGGCACCGGCAACGACCCGCGTTCGGGCAGCTGGACACCGAACGGCCTGGCCGGCGGCTATCGCGGCGACACCAAGCTGGAGGAGATGGGCGTCTACGCCCAGTCGCTCGCACCGGGCCTCGCCTGGCACGGCGACGGACCCGGCTGGCGCGAGGCGTTCGGGCGCTGGAGCCGCAACGAGGCCGGACTGCCGGCCGCCGACCTCACCAATCCCTCCACAGTGGACGGTGTGCCGATCTCGGCCAACACCGCGGTCAACCTGTACGACACCTTCCTCGTGGAGAACCACGGTTCGTTCGGCCCGCACTACCAGTCGGAACTGTGGCGCACCTCCGGGCGCAACGCCATCCACTTCCTGCTCGCGGGCCGGCCGCTGCCCGAGGTGCTCCTCAAGCAGCCCAACGGCGAACTGTTGTGGCGCACCATCCTCGCGACGATGAGCGACGCCGGTGAGCCGCTCATGCCGATGGTCGACGACCGCGAACACCTGTACGGTCGCGACGTCATCCCGCTCGCGTTCCGTTCGACGGTGCTGCGCGACCCCATGGCCGCGTGGGCCGAAACGGCGCTCGCCTCCCGGCTGCTCGCCTACCAGGCACACCCGCCGGAGTACCGGCTCGCGAAGTTCTCCGGTGAGCCGAAGTACGAGCCCGAGGCACGCGCCGAGCTCGCGATCAGCTACCTGCTGCACGAGTTGCGCCCTCCGGCACGTCCAGTCCCGGACTTCTTCGCCAGAGCGGCGCTGGCGATCGACCACGGTGACGGGCCCGGTCTGCTGGCTCACCAGTCCGGCGCCGCGTGGGCGGGCACGGTGACCAAGCCGGGGTTCACGAAGTTCGCGTGGCAGCCTTCGCACGACGACTGGCTGTTCAAGATCAGCGGCGCCACGCCGATGCTGCTGCCTTCCGCCGCTGTCACGGGGCGCAATACCTTTGTGTACCAACGAGTTCGGGATGGCTTCGACGGCACGGCGAGCGTGCTGGCGTTCGCGGACGGGTTCGCCGGCACCGCCACCCTGCCGACCGGCACCGTCGTGTGCGCTCTCCCCCGGCCTGGACGGGTGGACGTGCACAACCTCGCGATGGCGGGAATGCCTGGGCTCACCGGTTCCCGCACCTACACGGGTGCCGCGGGCCGGGTGACCGTGCGGGCACGTGAGGCGTTCCGGGTCGACGAACTCACCTTTCCTGCGGTGTCCGCACGGCACGTCCGGATGGTCGGCGTGCGGCCGCATCCCACGTACGGCTACTCGTTGTTCGACTTCGAGGTGGACGGTTCTCGTGGCCGGCCGACCACCGCGTCGTCGTTCGATCCCGGCATGGAGCCCGCCAAGGCGACCGATGGTGATCCGGCCACGCGCTGGGCGGTCGCACGCGCGGAACGCGGCCGGGCCGACAGCTGGCTCGCCGTCGACCTCGGTGCTGCCACGACGATCCGGAGCGCGCGGCTGCGCTGGGAGACCGCGGCGGCAGGCGCCTACCGGATCGAGACTTCGGCCGACGGCCTCGCGTGGACGACGGCGGCCGAGTACCCGCGACCCGACCTGAGCACGACGGGCTGGCTCGACGTCGACGGACGGGCGGGGTTCGTCGCGCGGTCCGCCGAGCCGATCACGGTGCAGGGCGACACGATCGTCCTGCCGCCGGGAGTCGTCGAGGGGTACGTACGCGCTGATCTGCGGGCGATCTCGGCGCAACCGGCACCGGAGTGCCCGCCTTCCGTACGGGCAAGCACGGCGGACGGCTACTTCAGCCTCTTCAACCTCTCGAACGCCGATGTCACCGGAACGGTCCGGTTGCACGGCAGCAGGCTGTACCGCGGCACGCAGCTCACCACAGCCGACGGCACCGAGTACGCACTCGCCCTGGCCGCCGCCACCGCACGGGTCGAGGCGCCGTGGTTCACCGCCCGCGGCATCCCGGCCGGCATCACCGCCGTGGTGCACGACGGGCGGCGGGTCACGTTCCGCGGCGGCCCCGCGCGGTTCACGCTGACCCATCGCGACGGCGGCACCCTGGCGATCGTGCTCGGACATGCCGAGCGCACGGTGACCATGCCGGGCGCTCAGGCGTTCCCGTTCGACGACCTGGCGCTGGGCCGTGTCACGTTCCCCTGCTCCGTCCTGCCGCCCGGGATGAGCGATCCGGCCGCCGCGGTGGACGGTGCGCCGAACACCGCCTGGACGCCGGGACGTGACGGGCGAATGGTCGTCGACCTCGGGGCGGTGCACCAGGTCGAAGTTCGTCTGAAGTGGACAGACGGCCCGGTGCCCTCGCACACCATCACTTACAGCGTCGACGGCAGGAACTACGGATCTGGTGGTGCCGCCCGGTACGTGGCCGTCTCGACCGGGTGGCGGCCGGGTCAGGCGTCGCTCACACGCATCTCGGTAACTAGTGGTGGGCTCAAGTGACGGCAACGATGCGCGCGTCCAGTAGCGCACCGTCCACGATGTCGAGCAGCCCGATCGTGCCCTGCGGCTGACGACGCTTGTCCGTGGGCGAACCGGGGTTGAAGACGCGGAACCCGTTCTCGGCCTCGTCCCACGGGATGTGCGAGTGTCCGAACACGACGAGCCGGGCAGAGGGGAAGCGCCGGCGCATCCGGGTCAGCCGGCCGGTCTTCTGCCCGCTGTCGTGGATCATCGCGACCGGCATCCCCTCGATGTCGAACTCGACGGTCTCCGGAGCACCCCACGCCACCACGTCGGGCCCATCGTTGTTGCCGCACACCGCAACCACAGGCGCGTACTCGGACAACTCGTCGAGGACGGGAGCGACGCAGACGTCACCGCCGTGCAGGATCAGGTCGGCAGACCGCAGATGCGCGGCGACGGCCGGTGGGCACCGCTTCCAGAACCGCGGCGCATGGGTGTCGGACAGCACGACGACTCTCACGCCTGCCGACCGTATCCCCTGAACGCGTGCGACGCAGCACGTCGAGGCAGCCCGTTCGCTGGGCATGGCCGCCTCTGGCTTCATGACGTCTCATCCGGCCACTCCTTCCGAACCGGGTGCGGCCGTCCGCGAACCCCGGCGGCCACACCCGGTGCTGCTGCCTAGTAAGGGCCGCAGTCGTTCTCGTACGGCAGGTTGGCGCGCTCGTTGCCCTTGAAGAAGATGGCGCTCGCCATGTAGCGGCCGCCGTCCATCCCGCTCACCTTGATCCAGATGTTGTTGTAGATGCCATAGGCGTTGACGGTCTCGCCGCGCGTCCAGCAGATGCCGATGGTGGTGGTCTCCGGCGGAAGCGTCCACGCGATCGGGCACGACGTGGCCTCACAGGTGCGGACGTTCACCTCGGCCCACGTCGTCACCGTCGGGTAGGGCGGCAACGGCGGAGCCGCCAGTGCGACACCGGATCCGCCGATGAGCGCGATCGCGGAGAGCAGGAACCCCAGTACGACTCTCATGCACTTCCTCCCAGTGGGTTGTCGATCACAAGCACAAGACCGATGTCACACCCCGGAGGTTGCACACGTGGACTAACGAGACACCTCAGTACCGTATGCTGCGGCTCCATGAGGGCGTTACCCGCGGCGGTCGCCGCAGTCGTGATCTCCGGCTCATCCCCTGCCGTAGCAGCGGTTTCTCCGGACTACCCGCTCATCCTCGACGTCGACGTGACCGCCGTGTGCGGTCAACCGTCAACGGGCCGGGTGACGGTTTTCAACCCCACCGGCCAAGTCGTCGAATGGCGCGTTCGACAGAACGGCGTGGTGATCACCGGCAGCGGCACGGACTTCACGCTGCCCGGCACCGGCGAGTTCCTGGTCGACGCGCGCGAACCCGGCCGTGCGTACGGAAAGGTGTGGCACGACGAGGTCTCCGACGGCTGCAACCCCGTCCGGGTCGTGTCGGTGGGCGACTCCGTGGTGTGGAACCAGGGCGTCGACCAGCACCAGAAGTTCCCGCGGTTGACGGCCTCGCTGCTCGGGGCCGCGACCGGGCGCGGGTTCGCGCACCGCGACTACTCGATCTCGGGTGCCGTGCTCGACGCTCCCGACGTCGAGTGCCCCGGCTCGTACGTCCAGGACCCCGACGGTGACGGCGAGATGGAGCTCGGCGAGGTCACCGCGCAGCTGCCGGACGTGTTCTGCCAGCTGGACAAGGCCGCCGAGCACCCGACTGATCTCGTCATCATCAACGGCTGCATCAACGACATGGACCCGTTGCTCGGCATCCCGCTGGGCATCACTCCCGGCACCGAGGACGTCCCGACTGCGGTGAAGCGCGAGTGCGGCGGTGTCGGTGCGGCACCCACGAACCCGGCTCGGGACGTGCCGTATTTCAGCGGCGCCAAGGTCGGGTACGGCGGGCGCGGCATGCGGGAGGCGATCGAGAAAGCGCATTCCCTGCCCGGCCGGCCGAAGGTGCTGGTCGTCGACTTCTACTACGCGCTGAGCCGGGCGAGCTTCATACCGAGCTGGTTCTGCACGGACCGCGGGTTCTCGGCTCAGAACGAACAGCTGTGCCTGCAGAACATCGCGCGTGCGCCGCAACGGTTCGAGCAGTTCACGCGCGAGTCCGGCGAGGCTTACCGGGTCGCGGTCGCCGAGGCCAACGCGGCTTCGTCCGACGGGCCGTTCGCGGTGGTGGGCGACGGGTTGTTCACGTTGGACAACGCGGCGTTCGCGGCCGACCACAAGGTCTGGCAGCTTCCGCACGAGGACTCGCAGTTCTCGTTGCGGCAGGAGGCATGTCCCCGGTACAGCGCCACGGCGGTGCAGTGCCTGACGGCGGCGGTCGCGCACCCCGACACGGTCGGATCGCGGCAGTACGCGGAGAACTTCCTGCGCAACCAGCAGCTGCGGCAGTGGTTCGGGCTCGACTCCGTGCAGTCCTCACTCGACATGTCTCGTGAGGGCGACACCGTCACGCTGGAGGCGCCCGCCGGTCAGGAGTTCCGCTGGTACTTCGGGGACGGGACCTCGGCCGCGGGTGGCCGGCAGGTCACCCACACGTACACCACGAGCGGGCCGCACCTGCCGCGCGTCGTGGTGGACGGCAGGCTGTACGAGGCGCGCGATTCGGTGCGGGTGAAAGCGGGTATCTGACCCGCATGGCACGGGCGATCTGGAGCGGGTCGGTCAGTTTCGGGCTGGTGAGCATCCCGGTGGAGCTGTACAGCGCCACCGAGGACCACACGGTGCACTTCAACCAGTTCCAGCGCGGGACGTCCGACCGCATCCGGTACAAGCGCGTCAACGAGCGCACCGGACGTGAGGTGCCCTACGACAAGATCGTGAAGGGGCACGAGGTCGACAGCGGCGAGTACGTGGTCGTGGAACCCGACGAGCTGGACGAGATCGCTCCCGGCCGGTCGCGCACGCTCGACATCGAGGCGTTCGTGGACCTCGGCGAGATCGACCCGGTGTACTTCCAGAAGACGTACTGGCTCGGCCCGGCCAAGCCCGAGTTCTCGCGCCCGTACCTGTTGCTGGCGCAGGCGATGAAGAAGACGAACCGGGCCGGGATCGCGATGTTCGTCATGCGCGGCAAGCAGTACCTGACCGCGCTGAAGGAGGACAACGGGATCCTCGCCGTGCACACGCTGTTCTTCGCGGACGAGATCCGCAAGCCCGAGGACGTGCTGGACGTGACGCCCGAGGGCCGCGCGCCCCGCGGCAAGGAGCTCGACATGGCGATGTCGCTGGTCGAGTCGATGGCGGACGACTGGCGCCCGAAGGACTACCGCGACACCTACACCGAGCGCGTGAACAAGCTGATCAAGGCGAAGCAGAAGGGCAAGAAGGTCGTCGTCGAGGCCGAGCCTCCCGAGGCCACGGGGGTCGTGGACCTCATGGAGGCGTTGCAGCGCAGCGTCGAGGCGAGCAAGAGCAAGCGGGGCAAGAAGAAGGTCAGCTGACGACGAGAGCCGTCGCGTTGTCGGTGCCACCGGCGTACAGAGCCGCGCGGACGAGCCGTTCGGCCGAGGCGTGACCGGCCATGATCGCCTCGATCCCGTCGTGCCCCAACGGCCCGTACACGCCGTCGGACGCCAGCACGAGCCTGGCGGCCCTCGTACCGGCCCTCCCGATGTTCTCGGGCTTCGCGAGCCGGACCGTGTTCGTCACGACGTGCTCCAGTCGCGGCTGGGGCACCACCCCGCGCTCGCGGAAGTACTCGGCCACGGTGTGGTCACTCGTGAGCTGCACGAGGTCGTCACCGGCAGACGCGTACGCACGGGCGTCACCGGCCCACGCCACGTCGAAGCCCCCGTCCAGGCGTGCCACGGCGACCACGATCACGGCGTCCCCGCTGTGCACCTGGAGGGCGTCCCTGGCGGCCAGGATCGCGGCGACCGGGTCGGTGAGCAGGGCTGCGGCCTGGGCGGCGGCATGCGCGGCCTCCCTCGCCGCCACCGAGTCACCCACCCCGTCGGCCACGACGAAGGTGCGGCGGCCGTTGGTGGCGTATGCGTCGGCGTTGTGCGTGCGCGGTCCACGTTCTGAGGCGTACGTGACGGTCAGCGCGGTACCCAGTGGCCTGGTGCGATCAATCAGCATGGCGACCTCCCTGACCTCCACTAAGCCCTGCGTGGCCAAGAGTCTGCTGTCAGCAGCCTGAGAAAAGCTCTAGAGTTTCGCCGCCCGGCGAAACCGGTCCTCCCGCGGCGAGTTCTCAAACCGGTTCTGCACCCCCCGACCAGGAGGTACGCTCCCGCGCGATACCGACGTGGTCCTGGGGGAAGCGGAATGATGCGACGTCTCGTGCTGCCTGTGGCAGCGCTCATGCTCTCGGCGCTCGCCGTCTCGTCACCCGCCACCGCGGCGGCCGAGCCGGTCGCGTCCTCCTACACCCCCGTGACGCCGCTGCGAGTGCTGGACACGCGCACGGGGCTCGGTGCGCCGGGACCGGTGACGGCCGGGCAGAGCGTCGAGCTGGACCTGTCGTCCCGCACACCGGTCGGCACCACGGCGGTCGTGCTCAACGTGACCGCGACCGAGCCGACGTCGGCCACGCACGTGATCGTGTGGCCCTCCGGCAGCCCGCGCCCGTCCGCGTCGAACCTCAACGTCGTCGCCGGGGAGAGCCGGCCGAACCTGGTCACCGTGCGGCTGGACCAGAGCCGGAGGGTGAGCCTGTACAACAACGCGGGTTCGGTGCACCTGATCGCCGACCTGGCGGGCCACTACACGCCCGGTGCCGGCGCGCTGTACCAGCCGCTGCCGCCCACGCGCGCCCTGGACACCCGCGACGGGACCGGTGTGGCGCCGCGCAACCCGGACGGCTCGCTGCCGCTGAACCTGTCCGGTCTCGTCCCCGCCGACGCGACCGCCGTGACGTTCAACCTGACCGCCACCAACGTCACCGCCGGCACGCACGTCATCGCGTGGCCGCACGGCAAGCCCCGGCCGGACACGTCGAACCTGAACCTGGTGCCGGGCGACACCCGCGCCAACCTGGTGACCGTCGCGCTGGGCACCGACCGCACCGTCGACCTGGTCAACAACCTGGGCGGGATCGACCTGATCGCCGACCTCGCCGGCTTCTACGTGCCGGGTGAGGGACTCGCCTACTACCCGCTGGACCCGAGGCGGGTCGCGGACACGCGCTCGTCGTGGATGCCCCGGCCGGACAGTCCGCTGAACCTGTCGCTGGACGCGGACGACTCCGTCCCGGCCAACGCGTCCGCGGTCGTGATGAACGTGACGGCGACCGAGGCGACGGAGACCACCCACGTCAGCGTGTCGCCCGTCTGGGACTTCAGGTCGTCGACGCTCAACGTCACCCAGGGCGGCACGGTGCCGAACCTGTCGGTGGTGGTGCTCGGGATGTACGGCGTGCTCAACATCAAGCCCAACGCCGGCGCGATGCACCTGATCGTCGACCTGGCCGGGTACTTCGCCCCCGCGCCGTCCACCTGCACGACCGGGTGCGTGCTGGCGTGGGGCTCGAGCAACGCCGGGTCGCTGGGCTCGGGCGGTGGCGTCGGCGAGAACCAGTACTTCGGCGAGCCGACGCCCCGGCCGGTGTCCGGGCTGAGCGGCGTGACCGCACTCGCCGGCCGCTACGCCCTGCTGGCGGACGGCACGGTGCGGGCGTGGGGCCCGAACAACTGGGGCCAGCTCGGCGCCGGGTGGCACGCGGGGTACTACGGGTTCGCGTCGGTCCCGGTCCGGGTGAAGGGGCTGTCCGGCATCACGGCGATCGCCTCCACGGGGGACAACGGTTACGCGCTGCGTTCCGACGGCACCGTGTGGGGCTGGGGCGAGAACTACGTCGACCAGGTCGGACCCCAGACGACACCGGACCGCATCGTCGACCTGCCCGTCCGCATCGCCGGCATCGACAACGTGATCGCCATCGCCGCCTCCGGGGGCGCCGGCCACGCGTTGCGCTCGGACGGCACGGTGTGGTCCTGGGGGCAGAACTTCGCCGGTGAGCTCGGCAACGGCACGACGCGCACACCGTCTTCGCCGACCCCGGTCCAGGTGACCGGTCTGACGGACGTCAAGGAGCTCGTCGCCGGGTATGACACCCGGTACGCGTTGCGCTCGGACGGCACCGTGTGGACGTGGGGCAGCAACGCGGAAGGGCAGCTCGGCAACGGCGCCGAGACCGGCGAGTCGGGCACCGCGGCCCCGGTGCGGGACCTGACCGGCGTCGTGTCGGTGGGGGCGGCGTACCGGACCGGGTTCGCCGTCCTGGCCGACAAGACCGTCGTCGCGTGGGGTTCGCACTCCAGCGGTATGGCCGGCGTCGGCAACACCGGCCGGTTGGTGACCGTGCCGACGCGGGTCAAGAAGCTGACCGATGTCACGAAGGTCGTCGGCAGGTTCGCGCTGCGGGCCGACGGCAGTCTGTGGGGCTGGGGGCCCAACGCCGAGTGCGCGTTGGGGTTCCGGGACAACTCCGACTTCCCCGAGCCGCAGAAGATCGCCGTCCTCCCGCCGGTCACGGCGTTCAGCGCGACCGGCGCCGCGATCATCAGGTGATCATCGCACCGCCTCCGTGAGCTCGCCGACGAGGTGCCGGCGCCGCTGGAACGACTACGGTGATCACCGTGCGCTTCACGGTGTTCGGCGGAGTCTCGGCGTCGGTCAGCGGCCGCCTGACCGAGTTCGGCCGGACACGGCTGGCGGCGCTGCTCGGCGTCCTGCTCGTGGACGCCGGGCGGGTGGTCGGAGCCGACGAGCTGGTCGAGCGCGTCCTGGGTGACGCGCCGCCCACCCGTGCCCGCGCGATGATGCAGACGTGGCTGACCCGGTTGCGGCAGACGTTGCCCGGCCTGATCGAGCGCGAGGCCGGCGGGTACGTGATCCGCGTCGATCCGCTGGAGATCGACCTGCACCTGTTCCGGCATCTGGTGCGCACCGGCCGGATCGCGGAAGCCCTGGCACTCGCGGACGACGAGCTGCTGTCCACACTGGACACCCCGTGGGCGCGGTCGTTGCGCGCGGACTTCGCCGCCGAACTGCTGGCGGCGCGGCTCGACCACGTGGACGAGCGCCTGGACTCGGGCGAGCACACGACGCTGGTGCCGCAGCTGCAGGTGCTCGCCTCCGAACGCCCGCTGGACGAGCGGATCGCCGCGCAGCTGATCGAGGCGTTGCACGGCAGCGGCCGCACGTCCGACGCCTTGAAGCACTTCGACCTGCTCAAAGCCCGGCTCGCCAACGAGCTCGGTGCCGAACCGTCGCGGCAGCTCGTCACGTTGCACCGCCGTCTGCAGGCCGCGTCGGCACCCCGGCAGCTGCCCGCGCCGCCCAAGCCGTTCACCGGGCGCGCCCTGGAACTGGCCGAGCTGGACCACGCTCCGAACGGCGTCGTCGTGATCACCGGCACCGGCGGCGTGGGCAAGACCTCGCTCGCCGTGCACTGGGCGCACCAGGCGTCGGAACGGTTCCCGGACGGCCAGCTCTACGTGAACCTGCACGGCTTCGGCCCGTCCGGCGCGGCGCTGAGCCCCGGTGACGCGCTGCTGCGGTTCCTGTCGGCGCTGGACGTGCCGCGCGCGAAGGTGCCGCACGACCTGGCCGGGCAGTCGGAGCTGCTGCGGGACACGCTCGCCGGCAAGAAGGTCCTGATGCTGCTGGACAACGCCACCGACACCGACCAGATCGAGCCGTTGCTGCCGCGCACGCCCAACAGCCACGTGGTGGTCACGAGCCGGACCGCGCTCAAGCCGTCGCACCGGGCGCAGTCGCTGCCGCTGGGCCTGTTGCCGCCCGACGACGCCCGTGAGCTGCTGGCGTCGCGCATCGGCCACGACCGCGCGCAGGCCGAACCGGAGGCGGTGGACACCGTGGTGCGCCGCTGTGCCCGCCTGCCGCTCGCACTCGCGGTCGCCGGGGCCCGTGCGGCGACGCAGCCGGAGTTTCCGCTGGCAGCGCTGGCGGACGAGCTGGCCGACCTCGACGCGTTCGCCGACGACGATGACGTCACGGCGGACCTGCGCTCGGTGTTCTCCCACTCCTGCAGGGCACTGAGCCCACCGGCGCTGCGATTGTTCAGGTTGCTCGGCCTCATGCCCGGCTCGGACATCAGCCTCGCGGGCGCGGCGTCGCTGGCGGGGCTGGGGGTGCCGGAGACCGCGGCGCTGCTGGCGGAGCTGGCCAGGGCGAACCTGCTCGACGAGCCGGAGCCGGGCCGGTTCACGTGCCACGACCTGCTGCGCGACTACGCGGCCGAGCTGGCCGAGCACGACGAGGGTGTGGCGGCGCTGAACCGGTTGCTCGACCACCTCGCGCTGACGAGCGTCGAAGCCGGTGTCGTGTTCACCCCGAGCCGCCACCGCCCGGCCACCCCGCAGCCGGCCCCTGGCGTGGTGGTGACGCCGATCAGCACGCACGAGGAGGCGTTCGCGTGGCTGATGGCCGAGCACCCGGCGTTGATGTCGGCGATGCCCCACGGCACCCCGACGCAGACGTGGCTGATGGGCTGGTCGCTCGCGGACGTGCTCGACCGGCAGGCGCTCTACCAGGATCTGCTGACGTCGCAACAACTCGCGCTCGCCGCGGTGGAACAGCTCAACGACACCGACGGCATGGGCCGCACGCTGATCAACCTCGGCCGCGGGCTCGGCAGGGCCGGGCGCCTGCCCGAGTCCAGGGCGGCGTTCGAGCGGGCGTTCGAGGTGTACTCCGGCAACCCGGCCGGACAGGCGGGCGTGCTGCTGAACATCGCGATGCTGTGCCCGGACGACCAGATCCCGGAGGCGCTGGAGTACACGCGGCGCGGGCTCGCGCTGTTCGAGGAGTGCGGTGACGAGTACGGGCAGGCCAACGCGCTGACCGGACTTGCCTGGGGCTACGGCAAAATCGGCGAGTACGCGACGGCCGTCGAGTACGCCGAGCGCGTGATGAAGATGTGGCAGGCGATGGACCACGTGATCGGCCAGGCCGAGACGTGGGACAACCTCGGCACCGGCTACTTCGGGCTCGGCGACTACTCCCGGGCCGCGCACGCGTTCACGCAGTCCTCGGCGTTCTTCCGGATCGGCGGCGACCTCCCGCTGGAGGCCGCCGCCTACGAGCAGCTCGGCGACGCCCACGCGGCCGCGGGTGACGCCGAGTCTGCTCGCCGTGCCTGGCAGAAATCTCTGGAGCTGCGGGCGGGAGCCGGTCTGCCGACCGACTCCGTTCTCGAGAAGCTACAGGCCGAACGCCAGTAGCACGTGCCCGTTCGGGTTCTCGTAGTTCGCGAAGTAGCCGGACTGGACGTAGACCATCCCGTCGGAGATGACCGCTCCCGTGCCCGGTCCCGCCATGTTGCCGCCGCGCCCGGTCAGCCCGTTGACACCGCGAACGTCCTGGATGGTGTCGTAGGTCCAGAGGATCTTGCCGGTCTTGGCGCTGTACGCCCGGAACTTGCCGTCCTGCGCGCCCAGCCACACCACACCGGGTGTCGAGGACACCGGAACGCCGTGCGCGGGCGCACAACCGGGCTGACCGGCCACGCCACCCGTCGAGCAGCCGTCAGCAGGTGCTGGTGTCTCCCACAGGACGTTGCCGTTGGCGGGATCCACCGCGAACAGCTTGCCGGGGCTCGCGACGTAGGTGGCGATGTAGAGCCGGTGGCCGTCGTAGCTCGCCGCCCACTGGATGCCGCCGAGGCCACCGCTGGGCCACGGCGTGCCGAGCAGGCGGCGCCACACGACCTCGCCGGTCCTGGCGTCGAACACGTGGTACACACCGGACTTCTGGCCGACACCGATGAGCTGCCGTCCGCCGACCTCGAACAGGCTCGGCGTCGCGCCGATGTCGTAGTCGAGGTTGGTGTTGTCCTTGAGCCCTGGGCAGTAGCCGTCCGGGTCGGGCTCGACGCAGGCGTACCGCCACGTGTCGGCGTTGGTGACCTGGTTGGTCCACTTGACCGCGCCGGTACGGGCGTTGAGCGCGAGCAGCGAGTCGAACTCGCCGCCCTTGCCGGTGTAGTTCTGGCCGGTGCCGACGTAGAGCGTGCCGGTCTTCCTGTCGATCACCGGCGAGCTCCACACCCCGGCACCCGACGGCTCGAACCGCTTGGCGCCGTTCGGCCACGTCCCGACCTCGACCGGTTCCGGCACCGTGTAGTGGCGCCAGACCAGTGCACCGGTGTCGACGTCGTAGGCGTCGATGTGGCCGCGGAACGTGCAGCACGCGTAGTCGCGCGGCAAGGTGTTCTCGGCGCTGGACGTACCGACGTACACCAGTCCGTTGTGGACGATCGGCGAGCTGGTGGTCATCGACGCGATGGTGGTGTCCATCTGCGTCTGCCAGCGCTGCCGGCCGGTCCGCTGGTCGAGCGCGAACAGCCGGCCCGCGCTGTCCCCGAACAACACCTTGCCGTCGGACACGGTCGGGCCGTCGGAGTTGTACACCGGCCTGGCCGCGCCGGGGAGCGCGAACTCCCACTTCGGCGCGCCGGTGCGGGCGTTGCGGGCGTAGAACTTGCCGTCGGGGCCGCCGAAGTAGACGGTGTCGCCGACGACGGCGGGCTGGCTGCGGACGAAGTTGACGTCACCCTTCTGGTAGGCGAACGCCCACTTCAGCTTGAGCTTGCCGACGTTGCCGGCGTTGAGGCGCCACTCCGCGGCGTTGTGCCTCGATCCGTTGAGATCCTTCTGCCACCCCGCCCAGTCGCCGCTCGCGTGAGCCGTTGCGGGTCCGGCGGTCAGCACTACCAGCGCCGCGGTGAGCAGCGCAGTTGTCTTGAACATGGAATCCCCCTTCCACCACTCACCTTGGCAGTGGCGCAAGGGGGACCGCGACCGCTTAAAGTCTCGTCGAGGCTTAGCCGATCGGTTGATGCGTCACGACGTCGACGCCCGGATAGCCACGACTGACGACGGGGCTCGACCGGCCGTACAGGTACTGGCGGAAGAACGCCGGGATGTAGGTCGTCGCGACCCTGCGCTGCTGCTCAGGAGTCAGGGCGGTGTCCGGGCACCTGCTGTCGTTGTCGTAGGACCATTCGGTGTTGAAGTAGTTGTGGTTGGCGTACTTCGGGGTCACCGCGTGGATCGGGACGAGGTTGCGCCCCTTGGCGTTGTCGACGTAGCTGCCTCCGCTGACGGCGCCGTCGCAGCTGCCGGTCATGACCGCGAACGGGATCCTGGTGATCCGGTAGTCGAGGTTCTCCGGTGCTTCCGGGTCCGGCGCGTAGTAGTCCGCGGGTGCGAGCGGCAGGACCGCCCTGATCCGCACGCCTCGGGGTAGTTCGGCGATGTGCTTGTCCGACGCCTGGTAGACCGCGCCCCGGCCACCGCGCGAATGGCCGAGCGTGCCGACGTTGGTCAGGTCGACGTGGTCCTTGAAGCCCCTGAGCTTCTGGGCGAGCGGGCCTTTGCCATCGTTGAGGTCGCGCCACATCTCCAGGTGCTTGGTCATGAGGGCGGCTCGTGCGACGTCCGCCGGTTCGCCCATCTCACCGGCGTTGACGCCGTTCACGCTCACCGACACGACCACGAAACCCTGCCGCGCCAACTCCTCTCCCAGGTAGTCGTACCCGCGGTAGCTCGGGAACGCGTCCCCCTGAGGACACGGCCACGCCCACTGGTCGTTCTGGCAGGGCTTCCAGTAGCCGTGCGCGAGCAGCACGAGCGGCCGTTTGCCGACAAGCGTGCGCGGGGCGTGCACGACCGCGGTGAGCTCGAGGTCCGCGACGGGACCACCCGGCTCGGTGTGAAAGCCGGGCACCTGGAAGGCCCGGTCACCGAGCGAGTACTCGACCTTTCTGACTGCCGTGAGTTGTTCGGGGGCCGCAGAGGTGCTCGGCGCGGTCAGCGCCATCGCCAGCGCGACGGCGGCCGCGGTTCTACCGATTGCCATGCCGGTGATCCAACCGGCCACTTCTGAGGGAGTTGTGAGGACCGTGTCACGGTTCTGCCACGGAGAAGTGGCCCGCGAACCCGCGGAACCGCTCCGCCAGCGGGCCCTTGGCCTCGCTCAGTTCACGCCACAGCCGCATGTGCCGGTCCAACGCCGTCCGGTCGCTCACCAGCACGACGACGGATCCCTGCTGCGCCAACGACTGCGCGATGTCGTCGTAGCCGCGGAAGTTGAACACCAGGGGCCGTGTGCCGACGAGCGTGCGCGGCGCGTGGACCTCCGCGTGCAGGTCGCCTACCGCGTAGCCCATCGTCATGACGGCGGGCCGGTAGTGCCGTATCGAGGTGGCGGCCGCTGTGCTCGGCGCCGTCAGCACCATCACGCACGCGACGGCCGCCCATAGTCTGCCGATCGCCATGGACACGATCTCATCGGGTTCATGTGCCATCGAGGTCCGGACTTTGTCACGGTTTTGCCACAGCGCCCTCGATGCCGTCCAAAAGGACGCGCAATCCGTTGCGGAAGTTCTCCAGCGCGTCGTTCTCCAGATACGGCAACGAAGGATCAATAGGTTCTCGATCGTTTTCCAGAACGTGCAGCATCGGGAACTTCTTCGCGAGGTCGGGCTCGATCTCCAGCAACACCGCCGACCGCGCGTACCACCACTCCTCGTCCGCCTCACCGGTCGCGCCACCGGCGGCGCGGGCCTCGGCGATGGTCTGGGCCGCGCCGCGCACGAAGTAGTTGATCGCGCCGACGATGCCCCGCAGCTCACGACCTGGCAGGCCGGTGGACATCAGGATCGCGGCCAGCGCCTCGGTCACGGCGAACTCGTGCGGGCCGAGCACCGGGCGCGCCTGCGACACCTGCAGCACCCACGGGTGGCGGCAGTAGCACTCCCACATGTCGCTCGCCCACTGCGTCACGGCGGGGCGCCAACCGTCCTCCAGCGCATACGAGGTCGGCAGCTCGGCCATCGTGCGGTCGTACATGAGGTCGACCAGCTCGTTCTTGCCCGGCACGTACGTGTAGAGCGCCATCGCGGTGCGGCCGAGACGCTCCCCCACCGCGCGCATCGAGAAGGCCATGCCCTGCTCGTCGGCCACGGCGATGCCCGCGTCGACGATCGCGTCCACGCTGAGTCCGGGCTTCGGGCCAGGACGGGGTTCGGTGACCGGCCCGCGCCAGAGCAGCTCGATGGAGCGGCGCGGGTCGCCCTGACCTGCGTAGACGACCACGGTTGCGACTCCTTACAACGTAAAGTAACCTCGTTGGTCGATACTTTACGGCATAAAGAATCAGTGGGGGAAGCTGTAGTGACTGTTGCCGACAGCCATGACGTGATCCAGGTGCGCGGGGCCAGGGAGAACAACCTCGCGGACGTGTCGCTCGACGTCCCCAAGCGCCGCCTGACCGTCTTCACCGGCGTGTCCGGTTCGGGCAAGTCCTCGCTGGTCTTCGGCACGATCGCGGCCGAGTCGCAGCGCATGATCAACGAGACCTACACCGCGTTCCTGCAGTCGTTCATGCCGTCGATCGGGCGCCCGGACGTGGACGCGCTGCGCAACCTGAGCGCGGCGATCATCGTCGACCAGGAACGGATGGGCGCGAACTCCCGTTCCACCGTCGGCACGGCCACCGACGCGCACACGATGCTGCGGATCGTGTTCAGCCGACTGGGCGAGCCGTACGTGGGGACGTCCGGCGCGTTCAGCTTCAACCTGCCCGAGGGCATGTGCCCGGCCTGCGAGGGCCTGGGCAAGGTCACCACCATCGACGTGGACGCGATCGTCGACCGGTCGAAGTCGCTCGAGGGCGGCGCGATCGACGCCCCGAACTACGGCGTCGACACCTGGTACTGGCGGGTTCTCGCGCACTCCGGCCTCTACCCGGCCGACAAGCCGATCGCGTCGTTCACCGAGCAGGAGCTGGATGACCTGCTGTACAAGCCGACCACCAAGCTGAACATCGGCGGCACTAACGTCACCTACGAGGGCCTCATCCCGAAGCTGCAGCGGACGATCCTCAGCAAGGACCGCGAGTCGATGCAGCCGCACGTCCGGGCGTTCGTCGACCGGGCCGTCACGTTCACGACCTGCTCGGACTGCCGCGGCGCACGGCTCAACGAGGCCGCGCTGGGTTCGAAGATCCGCGGCGTGAACATCGCGGACTGCTGTGCGATGCAGATCAGCGACCTCGCGAAGTTCGTGCACGGCATCGACGACCCGTCCGTCGCGCCGCTGCTGGCGACGTTGCGCAACACCCTGGACTCGCTGGTCGAGATCGGCCTCGGCTACCTCTCGCTCGACCGCGAGTCCGCGACGCTGTCCGGCGGCGAGTCGCAGCGCGTGAAGATGGTGCGGCACCTGGGATCGTCGCTCACCGACATCACCTACGTGTTCGACGAGCCGACCGTCGGCCTGCACCCGCACGACATCCAGCGCATGAACAACCTCCTGCTGCGCTTGCGGGACAAGGGCAACACCGTCCTGGTCGTCGAGCACAAGCCGGAGACCATCGCGATCGCCGACCACGTCGTCGACCTCGGTCCCGGCGCGGGCGTCCACGGCGGCCACCTCTGCTACTCCGGGGACGTGGCCGGGTTGCGCGCTTCGGGCACGCTGACCGGGCGGCACCTCGACCACCGGGCCAAGCTTCGGCCGGAGTTCCGCTCCCCGCAAGGCTTCCTGACGATCAGCGGCGCGCGGACGAACAACCTGAAGGACGTGTCGGTCGACCTCCCGCTCGGCGTTCTCACCGTCGTCACGGGCGTCGCGGGCTCCGGCAAGTCATCACTGATCCACGGGTCGCTGCGGGGGCGTTCCGGCGTCGTGACGGTCGACCAGTCGCCGATCCGCGGGTCGCGCCGGTCCAACCCCGCCACCTACACCGGGCTGCTCGACTCGGTCCGGACCGCGTTCGCCAAGGCCAACGGCGTGAAGGCCGCGCTGTTCAGCGCGAACTCCGAGGGCGCGTGCACGCACTGCAAGGGCATCGGGCTCGTCTACACCGACCTGGCGATGATGGCCGGCGTCGCGACGGTGTGCGAGAAGTGCGAGGGCAAGCGGTTCACGCCCGAGGTGTTGCGCTACACGTTGCGGGGCAAGAACATCAGCGAGGTGCTCGGCATGTCCGTGGCCGAGGCCCTATCGTTCTTCCCGTCCGGTCAGGCGCGTGTCGTGCTGAGCCGGCTGAACGACGTGGGCCTGTCCTACCTGTCGTTGGGCCAGCCGCTGACCACGCTGTCCGGTGGCGAGCGGCAACGGCTCAAGCTCGCGATCCACATGGCGGAGAAGGCCTCGACGTACGTGCTGGACGAACCGACGTCCGGTCTGCACCTCGCGGACGTCGACCAGCTGCTCGGGCTGCTCGACCAGCTGATCGACGCCGGCAACACGGTGATCGTGATCGAGCATCACCTGGCCGTGATGGCGCACGCCGACTGGATCGTCGACATGGGGCCGGGTGCCGGGCACGACGGCGGTCAGGTCGTGTTCACCGGGACGCCGGGCGAGCTCGTCTCCGGCTCGGACACCCTCACCGCCCAGCATCTGAAGGAGTACCTGTCATGAGCCTGCTGGCGGTCTCGTCGGTCGTTCCGCTGACGCCGCGCATGGTGCGGATGACGTTCACCGGCGATGGGCTCGCCGACGTCGGCACCTGGCCGGACCAGCAGCTGAAGCTGTTGTTCCCCAAGCCTGGCGGCTCGGCGCTGGTGTCCTCGTCTGCCGACGTGAGCGTCTGGTACCAGGCCTACCTCGCGATTCCCGAGTCCGAACGGCCGTGGATGCGCAGCTTCACCGTGCGGTCGCTGGTCGACGGCGTGCTGACCGTGGACTTCGTGCTGCACGGCACCGACGGTCCCGCGTCCGCATGGGCTGCTTCCGCTCGCGTCGGTGACGTCATCGGCAGGTTCGGGCCCTCGCCCGACTACGCCCGTCCGCTCGGGACCGCGGACCTGCTGGTGCTCGCGGGCGACGAGACGGCGTTGCCCGCGATCGCCTCGCTGCTGGAGCTGCTGCCCGCCTCGCAGCGGCGGCTGGCGTTCGTCGAGGTCGCGGATCCGTTGGAGGAACAGGCCATCCCCGGCGTGCGATGGGTGCACCGCAGCGCCGGGGAGGACCTGGTGTCGGTGGTGACCTCTGCTGAAGTCGCCGGGTCGGTCTGGGTGTGGCTGGGCGGCGAGGCCTCCGCGGTGCGCGCACTGCGGAGGCACTTCGTCAGCCTCGGCGTGTCCAAAAAGGACATCGAGTTCGCCGGTTACTGGCGGCGCTCGCTGACCCAGGACGACGCTCCGACTGCTGACGACCTCGCCGAGGCCCAGGAGCGGATCGCCGCGCTCAGCGAGTGACCACCAGGACGGCACTGTTGGCCGGCACGTCGACCGTGGTCGTCGTGCCGGTCACCTTCACGGACTTGGGCCGCGGGGTGAACTTCGCGTTCTTCTCCACCTTCGACCCCGCGATGGTGATCTCCTTGGAGTCCAGCGCCGGTGCCGTCAGCACGTAGACGCTGGCGTGATGGGCCTTCTTGGGCAACTTGACCGTCGCGGTGACGCTGCTCGCGTTCTTGTTGTTGACGAACGCGTTGTTGCCGATCCCCCACGCCGTGACCTCGTCCGCGCCGGTGACGCTCGCCGCGTGGTAGGCGCCGGGCCCGGCCAGCTTCCAGAGCAGCTCACCGTAGTAGACCGCCTGCACGCCAACGGGGTCGAGCCCGTCGTAGCGGATCGGCGAGTAGTGCAGCGGGAACTGCGTCGACGTGCCGCCGTGGAAGTTGATGCCGGACCCCTGCTGCGCCGCGACGCCCGACAGGTAGTCCAGCGACCACAACGCGGCCGCCTGCACGTTGCTCACGCCGTCCGCGCCGCCGTGGTAGTAGTTGTTCGCCTCGGTGACGCGCCACTGCTTGATCCCGTTGGCTTCCCAGGCCTTCTGCATCGCGGCGGACGCGTTCGGCAGCCGCCCGGACTTGTTCGACGCGAGCATGTCCGGGATGGACGCCTTGTCGTTGCGCGCGATGTACTGGTGCGTCGAGAGAATCGTGGCGCCGCGGTCCTTCTGGGTGCGGCCGAAGTCCATCGCCCACGCGGTCTTGTTGGCCTCGCCGGGACCGTCGAACTTCGCCCCCGGCACCTTCGCGCGGATCGCGTCGGCGAACTTGCTGAACAACGCCTCGTACTCCGGCCACGTCTTGACGTAGACGTTCGGCTCGTTGCCGATCTCGAAGGCGGTGAGGTCCTTGCCCAGGATCTTGGCCGCCTGCTGCGCTTCCTCGGCCGCGGCTTCGGGCGTGTTGGTCTTGAGGTTGATGCCGTAGATGACCTTCCACCCGGTGGCCTTGGCGAACATCGCCAGCTCCCGGATGTCGGCCGGCGTGACCTCGTCCGCCTTGCCGCCCGTACCCGCGGGGTTCCAGGTGGTCATGTCCACGAGGTTGCCGCCGATGCGCAGCAGACTCGGCCCGAGCAGCCGGAACAGCCGGACCAGGTCGGTGTTGCGCGCGTTGAACATCCGCGCCCCGACCCGGTCCTTCTCGTAGCTGAAGCCGGCGAAGTCCCTGGCGACCTCGCTCTTGCTGGCGGAATCCACCTGCACGCTCACCGCCGGCGCGGCCTGCGCGGCGTGCGCGGACGTGCCGGTGAACACGATCAACAGGGCCGCAACGGCCGCTGCTCGACGCATGGGAGTCCCTTCGTCCGTGCGGCGGCGATCCCACCTTAGATCGGATGTTTCCGGAATTCGAGCACCGAGTGGTCGCCCTGCACCTTCGTAGTGCCCGCGAGCACCAACCCGTGCGGCTCAGCGAGCTTCTCCAGCTCCGCGATGCTCCGCTCCCGTCCGCCGAAGTGCACCAGCATGATCAGATCCATCTCGGTCGCGGCCCCCACACCTCGGATGCCTTCGATCACCACCAGCACCGCGTCCCGTGTCATGGCCTCCGCACACCGGGCGAGGATGCGGCCGGCCCCGTCGTCATCCCAGTCGTGCAGGATGTCGAACAACAGGTAGGCGTCGCGTCCTGCGGGCAACGGGTCGAAGAAGCTGCCCTTGCTCGCTCCGGCCCGGTCGCCGAACCGGGCGAGGTTCGCGCGCGCCGGCCCGGCCTCCAGGTCGACGAGGTGCCCGCGGGTGTCGGGGTGGGCTTCCAGCACGGCGGCGAGCAGGTCGCCGGGCCCGCCCCCGACGTCGACGATCGTCGCGAACCGCGCCCAGTCGAACGCCTCGACGAACCGCGGGATCCGCTGCCTGATCCGCCAGGTCATCTGCCGGTCGAACGCCTCGCGCAGGTGCGGCCGCTCGGCGAGGTCGGTCCAGAAGTCCCGCCCGTAGCGCAACGGGTACGCGGGCTCGCCGGTGCGGATGCTGTGGGCGAGGTCGACGAAGGCCAGGTCGGCGCGGCCGGCCGCGGTGTCGTGGTGGAGGAGGTTGTGCAGGCCGGTGCCGGCGTCGGCGCAGAGGTTCGCGCCGAACTCGGTGGTGCGGTAGCCGGCGTCGATGCGGTCGACGACGCCGAGGGTGACCAGGTGGCCGAGCAGGAGTTCGAGGGCCATCGGGTCGACGTCGAGCTCGGCGGCGAGGCGGTCGACGGTGGCGGGGCCGGTCGCGGCGGGACCAGCGACGACGGTCGAGACCGGCGCGGCGACGGTGGCGGTGGCGGTGGAACCAGGCGTAGCGACGATGGTGGCAGCATTGGAGCTAGGCGCGGTGGCGGCCGCATCGGTGGTGAGGCCGGCGCCGGTGGCAGGGCCAGGTGCGGTGGTGGTGGCGGCGTCGGCAGCACCAGGCGCGGCTGTGGTGGCGGCGGCCGCATCGGCGACAGTGGTGGTCTCGGCTGCTGGGTCGGCGGTGTCAGCGCCAACAGCTTCGGCTGTGGCGGCGCCCGTGGCGCCCGAATCGGCGTCGGTGGCGGCGGCGACGTCCGTGGCGGTGGCGGGTGCGTTGGTGGGTGTGGAGTTGGCGGCGTGATCGGCTCGAAGGCGGTCCGGCAGCCCCAGGGTCACCGCGACCCGCAGCGCCATCGGCGTGACCAGGCCGGACATCTCTCGAAGCAGGCGTATGTCGGTGTCGTTTCCCACGAGGACTCACCCTCCCAGCACGGGCAACCCAATTTTGGTCTGCACTGAAGCGACAGGGAGCACGACTGAAGCCGGTAGTGCGCCTACCGTAGGACCATGAAGACCAACTGGGCCGGCAACGTCACGTTCACAGCGGCCCAGGCCGTCACGCCGACCTCGGCCGACGACCTGCGCGCGATCGTCCGCGGTTCGAGTGCGGTGCACGTCGTCGGGTCCGGGCACTCGTTCAGCCCGATCGCGGACACCGCGGGCACCCTGCTGAACCTCTCCGCCATGCCGCCGGTCTTCGAGGTCGACAGGTTCGCCGTGCGGGTCAACGCCGGCGCGACGCTGGCCGAGCTCGCCCCCAAGCTCGACGAGGCGGGCCTGGCCCTGCACACGCTGCCGAGCCTGCCGCACATCACCATCGCCGGCGCGGTCGCCACGGCCACGCACGGTTCCGGGGCGCGGTCGTTGGCGGGGGCGGTGCGGTCGATCGAGGTCATGAGGGCGGACGGCTCGGTGGTCGAGCTGACGTCGGCGGGTGCTGTGGTGTCCATGGGCGGGCTGGGGGTGGTCACGGCCGTCACGATGGACACGGTGCCGTCGTTCGAGGTGGCGCAGACCGTCTACGAGGACGTCGCCTGGACGACGTTGCTCACCAGCCTCGAGCAGATCTTCGACGGCGCGTACAGCGTGAGCGCGTTCGTCGACTGGCGGGGCGGGGCGACGCTCTGGGTGAAGCACCGGATCGGCGACGAGCCGTTCGCGTTCCCCGGCCGGGAAGCGGACGGGCCGCGCCACCCGGTCCAGGGCCAGCCCGCCGGCCGCTGCACCGAGCAGGGCGGCATCACCGGACCGTGGCACGAACGGCTGCCCCACTTCAAAGCCGAGTTCACACCGTCGGTCGGCCAGGAGCTGCAGACCGAGTACTTCGTGCCCCGCACCCGCGCGGTCACGGCCCTGCGCGCGCTGGCCGAGATGTCCACGGTCATCTCGCCGCTCGTGCAGGCCTGCGAGATCCGCACGGTGAACGCCGAACCGCAGTGGCTCAGCCCGGCCGCGGACCGCGACAGCCTCGCCATCCACTTCACCTGGATCCCGGACACAGCCAAGGTGCTCGCACTGCTCCCCCGCCTCGAGGAGGCCATCGCGCCACGGCCGCACTGGGGCAAGCTCTTCACGGTCCCGCCGATGCTGCTGGCCGCGCGCTACCCGCAGTGGGAGGCGTTCAAGGCCCTCGCGAACGAGCACGACCCGAAAGGCGTGTTCCGCAACGACTTCCTCACCCGCTACTTCGGGTCCACCGCGTCGAGCTGACGCCACAGCAGGTCGGCTTCCGGCCCGCGCAACCGGGTCAGCAGCCGTCGCGCCTCCTGCAGCGCGGGGTCCGCCAGGGTTGCGTCCGGGAAAGCCTGGGCTAGTCCGATCAACGTCCGCACCTCCCCCGACCGGTCAGCGAGACTGCGGAAGACTGCCAACGCGTCGGTGAACGCCTCCTGCGCGTCAAAGGCGGCAGTGGCGTCGAGATAGAGGTTCCCCAGCTTCTCCTGCAGCCTTGCCCGGACGACGAGCTCGTCCGGCGCGAGCAGAACCAGCTCGGCATTCAGGTCGCGGATGGCCAGGGTGGTGTCGAAGGCCTCGCGCTTCAACCGCGTGAGCTCGATGATGATGTCCGCCTTGTCCTCCGGCCGCACCGGCAGGTGACGGGCGCGCTGCAGGTACTCCTCCGCCCCGTGATGCCGCCCGGCCGCGCTCTCCAGGTACGCGAGCTGGCGCAACGCGGTGACCTGGTCGTCGAGCGGCAGCGTGTTCCACTCGACCGCGTCGACCAGTTGACGTCCCGCCGCGGTGAAGTCGCCCCGGTCGACCAGCATCGACCCGAGCTCGAACGCGACCTGCGCCTCCAGCGCGGTGTCCCCGGTGCTGAACTCCCGCGCCGACAACAGATGCTGGTGCGCCGCATCGGCTTTCCCGCTCCGCAGCTCGATGCGGGCCAGTTCCCGGTGCGCCAGCGCCTTCTCCCGCCGGTTCCCGCCTCCGCGCAACGCCGACTCGAAGTGGAGAACGGCGTCGGAAAGCCTGCCCTGGGCCTCGTGGATCTCGCCGAGGAGCCGATGCGCGCGCTGTGCCTCGACCGTGTTGGACAGCACCACGTTCAGGACGTGGGTCAGGTCGGCCTCGGCCACCTCCAGCCGGCCGGTGTCCCTGGCCAGCTCCCCGTGCAGCAACGCCGACCGCACCGGGGTCGCCGCCGCCTCCATCGCCCTGCCGGCCAGCAGGTACGCGCCTGCTACGTCGCCCGCGGCCTGGAGCGCCTGGCCCGCAGAGACGAGCACCAGCTCCCAGTGCGGTCCCGGCTCCTCCGCGGGCACGGTGCTCACGACCTCGACCGCGGTGTCCAGCAGACCGCGGAACGGGGAGAGCACCTGCGCCGCGGACAGCTGCCGGGGCACGTCGTCCGCGACCACCATGACCGTGCGGCCCTGGTCGAGGATCTCCTGGATCCCCGCCGACGGCTGTGCGGGCGGATCGACGATCACGAAGTGGCGCACCGCGGACAGCTCCGCCAAACGCCCCCGCACCGCACGCACGCCGAACTCCAGCAGCTTGGTCGCGAGGTCCATCGCCCGGTCCGACGTGCCGTGCACCAGGACGTCGTAGCGGAACCCCTGACCCGGCTCACGACGCCCGCGCTCCCGAGCCGCGGACACGTAGGTGTCGCGGTTGCTCACCAGCACGTCAGCATCCGCCAGCCGGTGCGCGAGCAACGCCGCGATGTTGTCCATGTAGTAGGAGACCGAGTCGGGACTGCCGCTGCGTTCGTCGAGAACGGCGATCTCCTCACCGAAGCTCCAGTACGGCAGGTACGGCACGGTCGTGCGCTCCACCATGCCCAGCTCGGGGCGGTCGTCGTCCTGGTCCTTGGGCATCCAGCTCGCGTAGAGCGGCGCGAACCGCTCGGCCAGCGTGGTCCGCCACGACCGCGCCCGCTCGTACTCCTCCTTGCTGTCGAACCGCGACACCACCGGCAGGTACAGCAGCCCGTCGCGGTCGTACGGCAGCGTGTCGCGCGCGTCGGCCGCCCGCTGCGCCACTTCCAGCGCACCGGCCAGGTTCTGGCGGTTCGGCGCCACGCACAGCACCAGCACGTCCGGCAGCTGCGCGGTGCAGATCCCGCCGATGTCGGTGATGCCGGTCCGGCTGTCGACCAGCACGTAGTCGAACGTGTTCTCCCACTCCTCGCGGATCTTCTCGAACCGCCAGCCCAGGTCGTGGTCGGCGAAGAGGTCCGGCCACGACAGCTGCTGGGCCCGGTCGGCGTACGTGGCGTCCATCTGGCCCGCGGCGAGCAGCGACAGGTTCTCGATGTCCGGCACGGAGACGGACTCCACGACGTCGGTCCAGTCGACCTCCCCGGTGACGACCTCGACCAGACCCGCGTCGCACGGGGCCGAGAGGTACGGCCCGAAGTACTCGTGCAGACCGGGGGCGTCGAGGTCGAAGTCCACGCACAGCACGCTGTTCCCCCAGCGCGCCAGCTGCACCGCGACGTTGGCCAGGCAGAACGAGCGTCCGACGCCGCCCTTGTAGGAGTAGAACGTGACGATCACGGCACCCTCACAGCCTCGGCAACGGGCCGGGCGGCAGCGACCGGGGATCCAGCGTCGGCCGCACCACCTTCCACGCCGGGTCCCACGGCGGCGCGTCCTCGATCCGTTCCGCCACCTCCTCCGCCAGCTTCTGCACGGCGGCGTAGAAGAACTCGTAGTCCCGGGACCGGCTGTAGGTCTCGTACGGCAGTGGCTTGTTCCACGGCGTGAAGTCCCGCTGCTGCGCCGCCCGCGCTTCGGGCGGGTAGTGCTGCCCGTCGGCGTACCGGACGGGCAGCACCAGGCCCTGCGGGTGATCGAGGGTGCCGTAGCCCAGAGAGCGGTGGCGTTCGAGCATGCTCTCCCACTCCGCGAGGCACCACTCCGAGCGGAAGTACGGCGGCGACAGCACCGCGACCATCACCTTCGACCGCAGCAACGCGCCCTCGAGGCTGTCCGGCCACGAGACCCCGGTCTTCTGGTTCCAGTCCACGAAGATCCGGGGTTCGGCGGCCATCTCGTTGCCGAGCCACTCGCGCAACGCACGGTAGAAGTGGTCCCGCACCCACACGTCACCACCACCGCGGCGCGTGTAGCTCAGGAAGACGTCGTACTCGTAGCCCACGTTCTCACATCGGGATCTTCAAAGAGGCCATTACGAGCCGTCACCCTTCTGGCGCAACGTCTCCAGCTCGTCGTCGGAGAACCCGTAGGTCGTCACGACGGTCATCTTGGGGCACGTTACCAGCAGACCGGGCCCCCACTCCTCGATCACGAACCCGCTCTGGTTGGGCGAGGAGAAGAACGGCTTGCCCGTGACACCCAGAGACACCTCGGAAGGCCAGAACAACGTGCGGCGAACGGCTCCGGGGTGGAACTCGTGTGCGAACTTCAGCTGGTGCAGGAACGTGATCCAGCCTTCGGTGATGTCGTCGTAGTACTCGTCCCACTCGGGCAAAGTGCCCTTCGGCGCGCGCGTCAGCACCACACGCGTGCCTTCCGGGACCGGGGTCAGCGAGAACGTGTCGTGGCCGTGCAGAGTCAGCGACCGCTCGCCCGTCTCCTCCGCGTCCTCGAAGAACGTGCCGTCGATCTCCTGCTCGAGACCCTCGTACTCCCAGCCGTGCCAGTGCAGGATCTTCTGCTTGTCGCGGAACGACTGCCACACCTCGTCGACCGGCGCGGCCACGGTGACCTCGATCCGGACGCCCTCGTCACTGCTACCGCTGATCATCGGACACTCCCGGGTGGCCCAACGCGACCACCCGGTACGGGCGGCCTGACTCGGTGTCGTACTTCAACGCGATCTGCCGCACCGCTTCGGCGAGGTCGCTGGTGAACTCGTGGACGTCGCCGGGCGCGCCGAAGCGGACCGTCGTCTCCACGGTGAAGGTGAGCAAGCGCTTTCCCGCGTCCGCGGCCGCGCAGGACATCCGGTCGACCTCCCGCGCCACCCCGGAGGCGACCGACACCAGATGCGTTGCGGCGAACTGGTCCTGGACGTCCGCGGCGATCTCGCGGCCGGGCCGGGCGCGCAGCACGCGTTCGACGCAGCCGCGGCGCTGGCGTTCCTCGACCAGCTCGACGAGCCCGGCCTGTTCCAGCGCGCGCACGTGGTAGTTGACCCGTTGGCGCGGCAGGTCGAGAGCCGCCGCGAGCTGGGTCGCCGACGCGGGCGACTTCAGCAGCTCCAGCAGCGATCTGCGCAACGGCGACAGCTCCACGCCAGCACGGTCTCATTTGACAAATTCATTTGTCAATACCGGAACCCGACCGGAAACAGGTAGGTTCGTTGACGGTTGCAACAAACCACCCCCACCCTGTGACCCGTGAGAACCCCCCTGCTGGTGGCAGCGTTGGCAGCAGCGGCGATCGTTCCAGTGTGGACAGTCGCGGCGCAGGCCGACGTAGTGCCCGGAACCGCTTATCAAGTCACGAACGTCGGCAGCGGAAAGTGCGTGGAGTCGCAGGGAACGGCCAACGGCGCACAGCTCCGCCAACAAGGATGCTCTGGGCAGACGTGGACCTTCACGCCCACGAGCGACGGCTACTTCACGGTCGGCCAGGGCCAGGTGTGGGACGTCTCGGACGTGTCCACCGCGGACAACGCGCCGATCCACCTGTGGCAGTCCTTCAACGCCAACAATCAGCAGTGGCGCCCCGAACAGGTGGGCACCGACACCTACCGGTTCGTGAGTCGGCACAGCGGCAAGTGCCTCGACGTGCCCGGTGCGACCACGAACGACGTCCAGTTGGTGCAGTACACCTGCAACGGCACCAACGCGCAGGCCTTCAAGCTCGGGACCTCCGCTCCCCCGGACCCGACGCAGCCCGACTTCGGCCCGAACGTGCTGATCTTCGACCCGTCCATGCCCGCCGGCACGATCCAGGCGCGGCTCAACGACGTCTTCCGGCAGCAGGAACAAGGTCAGTACGACCCGCGGCGGTTCGCGATCTTCTTCAAGCCCGGCACCTACAACGCCGACGTCAACATCGGCTTCTTCACCCAGGTGCTCGGGCTCGGCCTGAACCCCGACCAGGTCACCATCAACGGCCAGGTGCACGTCGAGGCCGACTGGTTCCAGGGCAACGCGACGCACAACTTCTGGCGCGGCGCCGAGAACCTCGCGATCAGGCCGCCGAGCGGCACCAACACGTGGGCGGTCTCGCAGGCCTCCGCGATGCGCCGCACGCACGTCTACGGGAACATGCAGCTCGACGACAACGGCTGGTCCAGCGGCGGTTTCCTGGCCGACTCCGCGGTCACCGGCCAGGTCCGCTCCGGCAGCCAGCAGCAGTGGCTGTCGCGCAACACCGAGTGGGGCTCGTGGACCGGCGAGAACTGGAACATGGTCTTCGTCGGCGCGCGCAACGCCCCGGCCAACACGTTCCCCGAGCCGCCGTACACGACCGTCGCGCAGACCCCTGTCGTGCGTGAGAAGCCGTTCCTGAACATCGACGGCAGCGGCAAGTACAGCGTGTTCGTCCCGTCGCTGCGCACCAACACCAGCGGCACCACGTGGGCGAGCGGCAACCAGCAGGGCACGAACATCCCGCTGTCGGACTTCTTCATCGCCAAGCCGGGCACCAGTGCCGCGACGATGAACCAGCAGCTCGCGGCGGGCAAGCACCTGCTGCTCACGCCGGGCATCCACCAGGTGAGCGAGCCGATCCGCGTCACGCGTCCGGACACCGTGGTGTTCGGCCTGGGTCTCGCGACCGTCATGCCCACCAACGGGAACATGGCGATCGATGTGGCCGATGTGGACGGTGTGAAGGTCGCCGGCCTGCTGCTGGACGCGGCTCCGACGAACTCGCCGCTGCTGATGCAGATCGGCGCGCCGGGCAGCAACGCCAGCCACGCGGCCAACCCGACGTCGGTGCACGACGTGTACGTGCGCATCGGCGGTTCGGCGGTCGGACGGGCCACGACCTCGTTGGTGGTCAACAGTCACAACGTGATCGGCGACCACCTGTGGTTGTGGCGCGCTGACCACCGCGACGGCGTCGGCTGGGACGTGAACCGGGCCGACACCGGATTGATCGTCAACGGCAACAACGTGACGATGTACGGCCTCTTCGTCGAGCACTACCAGAAGTACCAGACCATCTGGAACGGGCAGGGCGGCCGGACGTACTTCTACCAGAACGAGATGCCCTACGAGGCGCCGAACCAGGCGGCGTGGATGAACGGTTCCACGCGCGGCTACGCCGCGTACAAGGTGGCCAACAACGTCACCACGCACGAGGCCTGGGGCCTGGGCAGCTACATCTTCGCCAACGCCAACCCGAGCGTCGTGGCGGACCGGGCGTTCGAGGTGCCGAACACACCGGGGGTCAAGTTCCACAGCATGGTGACGATCTCGTTGGGCGGCAAGGGAACCATCGAACACATCATCAACAACTCGGGCGGCAGGGTGACCAACGGTTCGACCGAGGCCTACCTGGCCAATTACCCGTGATGTTCCACTGAGCGGTTTTCGGATTCGCGTCCCCGTGCTCCGGTTCGCATAGACTGGAGTATGGGGATGCAAACCGCTCTAGAAGTGGTGCAAGGAGTCCAGGCGGGCGAGTTCACGGCCCGCGAGGTCATCGACGAGCAGCTCAGGGTGATCGCCGAGATCAACCCGAAGGTCAACGCCCTCGTCGAGGTGTTCGACGTGCCAGGTGAACCGGCCGGTCCGCTGGCAGGCGTGGTGTTCTCCGTCAAGGGGAACATCGACGTCGCGGGCGCAGCGACGACGCACGGCCTGAAACAGCTGGCCGGCAACATGAAATCCGCCGACGCGCCGATCGTGGCGCGGCTCCGGGCGGCCGGCGCGACGCCGATCGCGCACGCCAACCTGCCGACGCTGAACGCACGGGGCATGCACACGTACAGCGAGCTGTACGGACACACCATCAACCCGTGGGACGCCTCGAAGTCGCCGGGCGGCAGCTCCGGCGGTGACGCGGTGGCCGTCGCGACGGGCATGGTGCCGATCGGGATCGGCAACGACGGTGGCGGCTCGTTGCGGCTGCCGGCGTTCCTGAACGGCATCTGCGGTCTGAAACCGAGTTATGGCCGCTATGCGCAGGGCTCGACCTACGGCCAGCCCGATCCGTCGTTCCCCCCCCAGGTCATGACGGTCGAGGGCCCGCTCGCCCGCACCATCGCCGACCTGCGGCTGGTGCACGAACTGCTGTGCGAGATGGACTCGGCCGATCCCCGCGTGGCGCCGGTGCCCGCGGCCGGTGCGCCCGCCCCGCTGATCGCTGGTTTCGTGCCGGGTGACCCGGTGGTCGAGGAGGCGGCGAAACGGCTGGTGGACGCCGGGTACGAGGTCGAACCGGTCGAGGTGCCCCGGCTCGAGGAGGCCTCGACGCTCGCCATGCGGATGATCGCCACCCCGATCGGGCTCGCCTACGAGCAGTTCATGGCGACCGCCGGTGAGGACCTCGCCGCGTACGCCCGGCTCCTGCTGGAGCTGCGCCCGGCGCTGGACCTGGCCGGGTTCCTCGAGCTCACCGGCACGCGGCTGGCGATCGGGCGGGCGTGGGCGAAGCTGCTCGACCGCTACCCGGTCGTGGTCGGGCCGGTGTCGACCATTCCGTCGTTCGAGCCCGACCAGGAGCGGCGCAGTACGGCTGACCTCGCCGCCTACTTCGACGCGATGGAACTGTGCGCGGCGATCAACTTCGTCGGGGTGCCGTCGGTGGCGGTGCCGACGGGGCTGCGCGACGGGCTGCCGACCGGCGTCCAGGTGATGTCCCGGATGTACCGGGAGGACCTGGCCCTGGACGCGGCGGCAGTCCTCGAAACCCCGCTCAGGCCAGCCGTTTCGGCCGGTTGACCTTCATCTCGTCCATGTCGGTGACGGTGGCGCGCAACCCCTTGAAGTCGACGCCCAGCGCGTCGAGGGCAGCGGTCGCGCGCCGCAGTCCCGCGTCGTCCGCGCCCTTCTCCGCCGTGAGGATCACGCGGTAGCTGAAGAAGTCGAGCTTCTCGTCGTAGGTCAGCGCGCCTTCCTCGCTGAACCCGCCGCTGCGCAGGAAGTCGAAGCCCACGAGGCGCTCCCGCAGGGAGGCGCACTGGTCATCGGTCAGGTCGGCGAAGCGTCCGCGGACGAGTACCCGGTAGGTGTGTTCAGCCACGAGGAAACATCGTGGCCGAACACCCGCCGCCCTGGCGAACGATTTCCCCGGTGCGGAACAATCATGGTCCATGGACGCAAAAGAGCTGGTCGCGCGCATCCGGAGAGAGCTGCACCCCGGTGAGCACGACAACCTCGTGGTCAAGCTCATCGAAACGGGCCAGGCGCCGCGGCCCGTGATCGCGACGTTCGCCGCCGAGGAGAACCACATCGTGTCGTCGGACTGGCGGACGTTCCTCGCGCTGGCGTCGAAGGCGGAGGAGCCGAACGCGCGGGCGTTCTTCACGCTGCTGGCGGGCGGCGAGGAGCTGGTGCTGCCGATGCTGGAGCCGCTCGCGAAGGCCGCGGGCATGTCCTCCCAGGACTTCCACGGCTACGAGCCCTACCCCGGCTGCCAGGCCTACCCCGCCTACCAGGCGTGGATGGCGATGAACGGCGAGCCCACCGACGTGATCCTGGCGATCCTGGCCAACTTCACCGCGTGGGGCGGCTACTGCGCCCGCATGGCGAAGGGACTGCGCGAGCACTACGGGTTCGACGACGAGGCGTGCGCGTTCGTCGACTTCTTCGCCACCCCCGCCCCGCAGCTGGAGGAGCGGGCGATCGCGGCGGTGCAGGCGGCGCTGGACGCGCACTGGCAGCCGAAGCACGCGTGGCGCTACGGCCGTCTGCTGCAGGCCTACGAGCTGGAGTTCTGGTCCACGCTGGCCTGAACCGTGATCCGCACTTGAGTAGCTGTACTCATGACAGCCCGGGTGTGACGCAGGACTCTCGGGATCATGACTTCTCCCACGCCCTCGCACACCCCGACGACCGCGGCCTTCTACATGCAGGCGGTCCTCTCGTTCGGACTCTCGCTGACCGCCGTCGGCATCGGAGTCGTGTTCCTGCCCGTCGACGGGTGGGTGCGCGCATTCCTGGGGATCGCGATGCTCTACACGGTCACCTCGGCGTTCACGCTGGCCAAGGTGCTGCGGGATCGGCAGGAGGACAGCTACATAACCAGCCGGGTGGACAGAGCCCGGCTGGACAAGCTGCTGACCGACCACGATCCGTTCAAGATCGACGCGGTCTGACGGCGCCGGGCCGCCCGTGAGAGTCGCTCACGGGCGGCCCGACGTCGGTCACCGGGGCAGATAAGCCCTGTGCTGCTTGGAGAACTCGTAGTTGTTGTACTTGTCCCAGTTGATCGACCACGTCATGAGGCCGCGCAGGTTCGGGTAGACGCCCTTCGGCTTGTAGCTGCCGCAGTTCGAGCCCTTGGTGAGGCAGTCCAGCGCGGTGTGGACGTCCGCGACGGACGTGAACCCGTTGCCCGCGTACTGCGCGGCGGGCAGGCCGATCGCGACCTGGTCCTGGCGCAGCCCCGCGAAGAACTTCGACATGTCACCGCGCACCGGGAACCCGGCGAGCACCATGTCGGTCATCGCCACGTGGAAGTCCGCGCCGCCCATGTTGTGGTACTGGTTGTCCAGGCCCATCACGGGTCCGGAGTTGTAGTCCTGCACGTGCAGCAACGTCAGGTCGTTGCGCATCGCCTCGATCACCGGCAGGTACGCGCCCGTGCGCGCGTCGCCGCCGCCCGCGCCGCCGTAGAACTGGTAGCCGACCTGCACGAAGAACGTCTCGGGCGCCATCGTGAGCACGAAGCCGGCTCCGTAGCGGGACTTCAGCGACCGCAGGGCCGAGATCAGGTTCACGATCACCGGCGTGGTCGGGTTCTTGAAGTCGACGTCACCGGGGTTCAGCGACAGCGAGTGGCCCTCGAAGTCGACATCGAGCCCGTTCAGGCCGTACTTGTCGATGATCGCGCCGACCGACCGCACGAACGCGTCCCGCGCCGCCGTGGTCTCCAGCCGCACCTGGCCGTTCTGGCCGCCGATGGAGATCAGGACCTTCTTGCCCCGGGACTGCTGCGCCTTGATGCCCGCGATGAACTCGGCCTCGGACTCGACGTTCGGGCACTCGGCGACCGGGCACTGGGCGAACCGCAGCTCACCTGAGGTCGAACTGGTCGGCTCGGCGAACGACAGGTTGATGACGTCCCACTCGTCCGGCACGTCCTTCATCCGGATGTAGCCGGAGCCGTTCGCGAAGCTGGCGTGCAGGTAGCCGACGAGGACCTTGCGCGGCAGGCTGCCGGTGGGCGGCGGGCCGGTCGTGGTCGTGGTCGTCGTCGTAGTGGTGGTTGTGGTCGACGTCGTCGGAGGCGTGCCACCGGTGCACGCCGCGCCGTTGATCGTGCAGTTCGCCGGGTCCGCGGTACCGGCGGCGTTGTAGCCGAACGTGACGCTGGCACCGGGCGCGACCGAGCCGTTGTACTCGCGGTTGACGAACGTGTGGTGGTTGCCGCTCTTGGTGAGCAGCGAGTCCCAGTAGGCACCGACGGTGGTGGAGGCCGGGTAGTCGAACTCGACCTTCCAGGAGCTGATGGCCGCGCTGGTCTCGTTCTTGATCGTCACCGTGGCGGTGTACCCGGTGTCCCAGGACTGCTTGGAGAACGTCGCCGTGACACCGGCGGCGCTGGCAGGGGCGAGGCTCACGATCACGGTGCCGAGCACCAGTGCGGCCACCGCGCTTATTCGAGCGAACAACAGCATGGTTGCTCCGTCCCTCACGTTGGCGGCCGGCAGGGGGTCATCCCGAATTGGACTAGACCATCTACCCGGAAGTCAAGGTTCTAGACTGTCCAGTCGTGCCTCACGCTCGTGCCGGAGACGGAACCAAGCTCTTCTACTCGGTCGAAGGCTCGGGTCCTCCCCTGCTGCTGATCGCGGGCCAGTCCAACTCGTCCCGGTGGTGGTCACAGGTGCGGCCGGGTTTCTCCGCGGCGTTCACGACGATCGTCACGGACCACCGCGGCACCGGTTCCAGCGACAAGCCCGATTCCCCGTACAGCACGCGGATGTTCGCGTCGGACTGCGTCGCGATCCTCGACGACGCGGGCATCGACAGGGCCCACGTCTACGGCACGTCGATGGGCGGCCGGATCGCGCAGTGGATCGCGGCCTCGCACGGCGACCGCGTCGACCGGCTGGTGCTGGGCTGCACCTCCCCCGGCGGGCCGCACGGCATCGAGCGCAGCGCCGAGGTGCGCAAGTCGCTGGCGCAGATCGACCCGATGAAGGCGCGCAGGGCGTTGGAAGAGCTCATGTACACACCGGCGTACCGAGGACCGTTCAACACGCTCGGCGACCCGCAGATGCCGCCCTACGCGAAGAAGCGGCACCTGTTCGCGAGCGCCGAGCACGACGCGTGGGACGTGCTGCCGTCGATCACCGCGCCGACGCTCGTGGTGCACGGGACCGAGGACATCTTCAACCCCACGGCCAACGCTCCCCTCATGACCGAACGCATCCCCGGCGCGCGCATGCATCTCATCGAGGGCGCACGGCACGGTTACTTCGAGGAATTCGCGGGCGAGGCCACTCCGCTCGTGGTGCACTTCCTGCAGGGGTAGCTCACCGCTGGGGGAAGCGTGCGAAAGACACCTGTCGTCGTTCTGATCCTGGCGTTGTTCGCCTTGCTGCCCGCACCGGCCTCCGCCGCCGAACTACCCGGAGGCAAGGCGAACTTCGTCGTCGCGCTCGGTTCGTTCAAGCTCGGCAAGGACAACTGGGTGCGGCTCGGCGACTACCAGTTCAGCGGCGCCACCGGGAAGGTGACCGCGCGGACGTACCTGTGGTGGCAACGCGACCCGGTCGCCCGGCAGGGCACCGGCACCACACCTGACGGCACGTGCTCGACCTCCTCGCTGACGCCCGGACAGACCAAGGTGCGCGGCTGCCAGGTGCTCACCGCCGGCGGCTTCACCTCCGGCCCCACCGAGCCGAAGACCGGCGACTACAAGATCGAAGACGGTCTGGTCAAGATCACCTGGGACGTCGGCCAGGCGTGGTCGGAGCAGTGGGCCGTCACCACGAGCGCCGACACCAAGCTCGTCCGCCTCGATCTCAGGTTCAACACCCTGGCCACCGCCGGGTACGCCTACGGCAGCAACACCCCGCTGAGCACCCGCCGCCAGATGGCGAGCGTGCGGTCGTTCCCCGGCACGCTCCAGATGGACGTCCGCGGCTGGGATCACGGTGCCCTGACCACCCGCGACGACGAGCCCTACGACATCGGGCTCTACCGCACGTGCACCACCACGTCGTGGTGCCTCACCTACCTCCATCCCGAGGCGACGTATGCCTGCCGGACCGGCTGCGTGCCGGGAAACACCGACTTCTCGGTCCAGAACTACATCGTGCGGGTCTCGAACAACGACCGCCGCGACACCCATTGGCAGTGGTGCAGCTGCCTGACCAAGGCCAGGAACGGCACGGACGAGGGGTGCTACTCCCGCAACTCCCACGTGCGGCCGATGCTGCAGATCCTCGACGACGACGCCCGGTTCCGGGGCTGGGTGGGCGTCGAGGCCTCGTTCAACCCGGTCATGCCCGAGTCCGGAGATCTCCGCGACGGCGACATGCTCTCCGCCTTCCGCGTCAGCGACTTCCGCTGAGGCTCAGCCCGTGACCCACCGCAGGCCGCGCATCAACGCGTGGCCCGCGAACCGCACCCCGGTGGCCTCGGCGATCGGCAGGTACGGCAGCCGCAGCGGAATCCGCGCCCACACGGGCAGGCTGGCCACCGCCGTCGCGGTGAGGATCGCGTACGGGCCCTTCGCGAGCAGCGGCAGAGGTGCCTTGAGCAACAGGAACCGCGCCGCTTCCCGGGCCTCGGGCGTGCCTTTCAGCTCGTTGCGGTAGCCGTCGAGCCTGGCGTCGAGCTCCGCGGTCGTGCGCGGCGGATCCGGGATGCCCATCGCGTCGGCGATCACGGCCATGTCGGCGACGTAGCCGTCGTAGTCGTCGAGGGGTTTCTCGCCGTACTTCCGGTGGCACTGCAGGAAGCTGTCGACCTCGGCCACGTGCACCCAGCCCAGCAGGTGCGGATCGTCCGCGCGGTAGTCCCGTCCGTCCGGCGCGGTGCCGTGGATGAACGTGTGCACGTGCGCCAGCCGTTGGATCGTGTCGTGTGCGTCCTTCCTGGTGCCGTACGTCGTCACGCCGACGAACAGGCCGGTGCGCTGCAACCGTCCCCACGGGTCGGTGCGGTAGTCGGAATGCTGCGCCACCGCCGCCATCGCCAGCGGGTGCAACGACTGCAGCAGCAACGCACGCAGCCCGCCGATGAACATGGCGTGGTCAGCGTGGACGTGCCGGATCGGCCGGTCGTCGGCGAACATGCGCGGACCGGGCGCGTCGTGGATCCGCCGAGCGTGCTTCTCGCGCTCCGGACCCGCCACCTTCTCGAACAGCCCGTCGCTCAGCTGCCGCCGCAGTGCCTCCAGCATTCACCCATCATGCGGGACGGTTGCTGAGACGAGGAAGACGAATCCACTGGTCCGGCTCAGTGAAAGCCTTGTTGTTCTCCGGCCGCAGCCCCGCGAAGGCGAGGCAGTACGCCACCGCACTGCCTTCGTAGAGGTTCGCCAGCAGCACCATGTGCGCGTCGGTGTCGCGGTGCCGGTTAGGGCCACCGCCGGGATGCAGTCCGCCGTCGACGAACCGGCCCTCGCGGTAGATGGACCCTGTTTGCCGCTGCTGGGATCGGCGTACATCCCGTACGCGACCGTGCCGGCCGACAGCGGCTCCACGTACTCGCGCTGCTGCAGGGTGAAGTGCCACGGCTGCATCAGCACACATCCGCCGGGCACGTCGGTCGCGCAGACCGTGACGTCCGTGTCCTCCCCGAACGGTGCGGGGAACAAGTCCCCGGTCGGCACGGTGTCCGGCACCTCGTCTGGCGGCACCACGCTGGCGTTCAGCCTCCGGATGGCCTCCTGCACCTCAATGCCCCCACGAGAACGGCACCCTACCGAGGCAGGGTGCCGTCCGCTCAGGAGTGTCAGCCGATCGCGATCTGGTCGAGGTCGGGTGCCCCGGCCTGGTCGTTGCCGAACTTGACGGTGTTGGCGCCCGCGTTCAGCGTCACCGGGAGCTCGGCGACGTACGGGGTGTTGTTGCCGAGCCCGTCGAGCTTGACCTCGACCGGCGCGCCCCCGTTCACCGACACGAAGTACGAGCGCGGCCCGTTCACCGTGTAGGTGATGAACATCCGATAAGCGCCCGCAGCGGGCACGGTCACGTTCGGGAAGGTCACCGCGGCGTCCGGGCTGCCACCGATGTTGCGCACCTTCTCCCCGCCCGAGCACGGCCCGCAACTGGTCAGACCGGTGCTGCCGAACACGTTCGCGGAGTCCTCCGCCTCGCGCACGAACACGCGGTCGGCGGGCCGGGTCCGCATCGGCACGGAGCCCGACACCTTGCGGTCCGAGCTCAGCAGCTGGAACGACGCGGTCACCGGAATGGTCACCGACCCCACGTCCTGCCCTTCCGGCGAGGTCGCGGTCCAGACACCTTCCAGCAGACCGGCGAGCCGCATCGACGGACGCGTGGCGGGCGAACCGGTCAGCGTCCACCCCGCGGGCAACACGGGTGCCAGTGACACGTTGTCGATCTGATCGTCCGCGTCGAGGCGCAGGCGGGCGGTGATCTTCACGGACTGCCGGCCCGGCGCGACCCATTGCACGCCATGGGGTTCCACGGTCAGCGTCGTCTTCGGCGTGTAGCTCGACGGCGGCAGGCCCCCGACCGAGATCCGGTCGAGACCGAGCGGCTTGCCCGTGCCGAACACCCGGACCGTGTTGCGCCCGGCGTTCAACGGCACCGCCACCGAGGTCGGGTCGGGCACGTCGGCGCGATCAGCAGGCACCGCAACGGAAACCGGGGCCGCACCGTTCACCGACACCGAGACGGACGACGCCGAAGCCGACGTCAGGTCCAGCCGCAGGTTGTAGGTCCCCGCGGCAGCAACGGAAACATCGCGGTAGGTCACGGCGTTGCGCTCACCACCGCCGAGTCCCGTCACCTGACGCGTGCCGGAGCAGGCCTCGCAGAACTCGCTGCGCGCCGAACCCGACCGTGCCGCGTCCTCGGCCTCCAGCGCGCTGTCCCGCGCCGACCGCGGATAGCTGTGACCGACCCGGATCTCGTCGATCTTCAGTTCCTTGAAGTAGACGGGAGCCTGCGGTCCACCCCACGTGTTGAGCACGGTCAGCCGGAGCCATCGGGCCTGAACAGAGCCGATGTCGATGAACTGGGTGCCACGCGCGGAAGGCAGAGCACCTGTGCGGACGTGCCACCAGTTGCGACCGTCGTCCGAAGCCGTCAGCTGGTAGTCCTTGATCCGCGAGGAGTCCTCGGGACGGCCGAACGACACGCGCGCATGCGTCGGCGACGACTCGCGCTGGTTGATCGCGAGGAACGAAGCCTCCTTGCGCCGCCCCAGGTCCAGCGAGATCGAGACGGGCTGGGCCGCGTTGGCGTCCCAGTACTTCTCATAGCTGCCGTCGGTCAGGTTGGCAGCCGGAAAACCGTCCCTCGTCGACGTCGCGTACGCCTTCACGCCGTCGTAGAAGCCTTGCTGCCCATGGGTTTCCACGGTGAAGACGGTGTCGTACTCGTCCCACGCCGTGATGCCCTCGATCGTCAGGTGCCCAGCGGACTGCGAGAACTTCATCCGCTCGCCGGTCCGCAGATCGGTGACCTTCGAGACGCGATACCCGTTGTCCCGCAGGCGAACGAAGTCGGCGCGAGGCTTGGTCACCACGTGCACGTACTGCTTGCCGGTGGACGGGTTGATGGTGATGACGCCGTGCGCGCCGTCGTTCCAGAACCCCGGCTGCATGCCCCCGTACATGTACCCGCCGCCCTCGACACCCTGGATCGACTCCTTGATCGGAGTCACCCACGAGGACATGAAGTTGTTGTAGGTCTCCTGCTGCGCCGGCATCTTGCCGTTCACCATCGGCGTCTCGGCCATCAGCGACTTGATCGAGGAGCCCGCGTTGGTGATGTAGCGGCCGACGTTCAGGCGCGTGTCGACGGCGGAGTCGCCGCCGCTGTACCACCAGTCGCCGGTGGTGGGGAGCTTGTAGCAGGCCTCCGAGAGACGCGGCATCGGCGTGAACGTCGCGGCCGGGTAGTCGTAGGACGGGAACATGCCGGTCTTCTGCTCGTTCGAGACCGTGTCCATGATCGGCGTGTCCTCGTTGTTGTTGCTCAACAACCAGGTGGGCTGGATCTGCCGGATCTGCTCGTAGAGCTTGTTGCGCTCCCAGTACTCGTTGTCGTTGTCGATCCAGAAGCCCGCGAGGTCGTCGTAGTTCTTCATGACCTCGAAGAAGAGGTCGTAGCTGTACTTGCCGAAGCCCTCGCGCGTGGTGAGGTCGACCTTCTCGCCCTTGTAGGCGGAGTAGGCGGCCGAGTCGAGCATCTCCACGCCCTGCTCGGCGTGCCACTGCGGGTCGTCGGTCATGTAGAGGATGACCTTGACGCCCTTGGCCTTGCCCGCCTTGGTGAGCTCGCGGAGCAGGTCGCGCTGGGTGGCGCAGCTGCCGGGGATCTTGGACGGCCACGGGCGCGCGTAGCCGAGTCTCGAGTGGAACGTCGCGAGCACGACGTAGGAGGCGCCGAGCTTCTTCGCCTCGTCGATCCAGTAGTCGGGGGTCCACCCTCCGCCGGTGACGTCCTGCTCCCACTCGGCGCAGTTCAGGTGCTTCGGGGCGGTGAACATGCCCCAGTGCAGGAAGAGGCCGGCGGTGGACTTGCGCAGCCACTCCTGTCTCGGGTGTTGCACCTCGGCCTGCGCGGCGGCAGGCGTGATCATCGTGACCAGGCCGGCGAGCAGCGCGGCCACTACGGCCACACACAAACGTCGTAGTGCCATGACCATCGCTTTTCTCGTCAGGGCGGCGGCGAGAGGTCCGATGATTACACCCGGAGCTACCAGGTTCAAGGCTTCGGCAGGCCTAAGTCATCCGACGTGTCAGGACACCTGAACGGCCGGGTCGGCTTTCAGAGTCCCGTCGCGCACCCACCACCTGGTCAGCGAGGCGCCGGTCGGGCAGCAGTTGACGTCGCTGGGCCGGTACCAGAGCTCCCGGACGGTGATCGCGCCCTTCTCGAACTTCGGCTGCGCCAGCAACGGCACGTGCGGTGCGTCGTCCCGCATCGTCGTCGTGCTGATCTCACCGATGAGCTCCAGCGCCCCCTTCGCCGACCGCACCACCACCAGCCCGAACGCGAGCTGGCTCGAGGCGGTGTGGCCGCCGTTCTCGCAGTACAGGTTGACCGCCGCCTCGTCGCGACCGTCCGCGTCGACGTCACCGAACCACACGGCTTTCACCGGGTTGACCACGACTTCGACCTCGCCCCAGGTCGTGGACGTGGCTTTCGCCGAGCCGTCCTCGATCTGCACCGGCTCCTCGACACCGCAGAACTTCGCCGGCAGCGTCGCTCTCAGCCAGTCCACGCCGTGCAGGTTGTCGGGCGCGGGGCCGAGCGACGGCCTGGCCACCTCGGACGGCTTCGTAGTCACGACGACCGTCCCACCCGGCTGCGGCGCGCCGGTGATCTTCGGGCCGGTCGACGGGTCACCGCATGCGGCCAGCAGCAACAAAAACGGGAGAACGCGTCGCACGAATAGCTCCCTTCACGCGCACGGCGGGTCGTAAGGGATGTCCGGAAGGTACTGCCGCCACACGGTTTCCGGAATGGGCGGCGAGTCGGCGCACAGCTTCTCCAGCAACCGCGGCACGTCGATGCTCCAGATGGTCGTGCGGGTGGCGTCCGCGCCACCGAGCAACGCCCCGTCGGGGCTGAACGCGATGGAGGCGACGCCCAACCGCGCGCCGGAGCGCAGCACCGACACCTCGAGGGGCCGTGACGGATCGCTGACGTCCCAGAGCACCACCTCGCCCGCCTGCCCCGCGCTCGCGATCATCCGGCCGTCCGGGTGCGGTGCGAGGGCGAACACGCCGCCGACGTGCCCGCTGACGGTCGCGACCCTGGTGCCGTCCACGCGCCACACGGTGATCAGGCCGCTGCCCGACCCGGTCACGACGTGGTCGTCGCCCGGCCCGAACAGCACGGACTCCACGGGGTCGTCCTTCGTCTCGAGGACCCGGATCTCGCGCGGATTCGCCGGTTCCGCGATGTCCCACAACTGCACGAACTCGCCGTGATCGCCCCGAGTCACGAGGTGATGACTGTCCCGGCTGAACGCGAGCCCACCGCGCAGACCCGCGTTCGTGCGGGGAAGCCTCGTCACCTCGACCGCCTCGTCACCCCGCCGCTCCCAGAGCGTGGCGCCCTCCGTGTCCATCGCCCCGATCAGCTTGCCGTCCGGGCTGAACACCACCTGTTCGGCAGTGGTGTCCTGCTTCGCCGAGGGAGGGATGTCGCTGAACGGGTCCATCAACACGATCGGCAGTCCCGCCGCCAGCTTCGTACCGTCCGGGCTGAACGAGACGGGCTGGCCGCTGACGTTGAAGGTTCGGACGGTGCGCAGTTCGCGGGGACCGGCGGGATCGCTCAGGTCGTAGAGGGTCGTCGGGCGGCCGGTGGCGAGCATCCGGTTCGGTCCGAACCCCAGTTCGCCCCCGCCCTGCGCGACGACCGCCGTCGCGGCCGAAGGGGACGCCGCCAGCACGGTCCACAGCCGCACCACGTTCTGGTGCGGTGAGCCGTCGGACGACGCCGAGGCGAGCACGCGCGAGTCCGGCCTGAACGCCAGCGCGGTGATCCAGGCGATGTGTCCCGGCAACGACGTCGTGGCGCGCGGCTGGAGCACGTCGGTGACGTCCCAGAGCGCGATCCCGCCGGCCCCGTCACCGATCGCCAGCATGGTGCCGTCCGAGGAGAACGCCAGCGACCGTGCGGAGAGCGCGGCCCCGGCGAGCACGCTGTAGAGCTCCCCGGTCGCGGTGTTCCACAGCTGCACCGTCTGGTCCGTGCTGACGGCGAGCACCGATCCCGTGGGAGAGAACCGCATCAGGCTGATCGCTTCGCCTCGCGCCATCACCGTGCTACGCCGGGACGGGGTGCCGGTGATGTCCCACAGCTGGATCTCGTTGCCGGTGAGGTGCAGCGCGAGGGTGGCACCGTCGGCACTCACCGAGACTTCACCGAGCGAGGCGGCGGGGCCCGCTATCTCCGCGATCTCCTTCGGCGCCAACGGTTCCGCGAGATCCAGCAGGACCGTGCGGGAGTTCACCCCGGTAATCGCGAGCACCGGCTCGCCCGGCACGAACGCGAGCGAGCCCGCGCCCTCCCGCCACACGTGCCGCCAGGTCCAGTCCACGGCGTCCAGGACGATCAACGAGGTCGCGGTGCCCACCACGACGTGCCTGCCGTCCGGGTGGAACGCCACGTCGGACACCTTCGAGCCGAGCGGGACCCGCCACCGCTCCCTGATGCCCTCGAAGAGCACGAGCTCGTCGCCGACCCCGGCCGCGAGCAACTCGCCGTGCGGGGCGAACGCGATCGCCCAGGTCTCGCCACCGGTCGGCGCCACCCGCGGGATCGACGGGCTCTCCATCAGCGCCCCGAGCACTTCCGCGGTCGGCGCCATCCGATAAGCCTGGACCAGCAACTGCCGTGCGATGTTGGGCCGTGAGTCGCGAACGGCCGCTGCCTGGGCGACGAGCTGGCGTGAGGTCGCGACGAGCGTTTGCTGCTGCGCCCGATCGCTCTGCTGCTCCGAACGGACCGCGAAGATCACGGCGGCGACCAGCAGGACGGTCAGCACGGAGATCGTGGCGGCGACGGTCCGCCTGGTGCGGCGGCGTTCGCGGACGTGATGCCCGATCAGCTCGGACTTCTCGATGCCGTCGAGCGGTGCCACGACGTCGGCCAGCACTGACTCCCAGCCGGGGTCGCGCGGGTCTGCCCGCACCACGCGCAGGTCGACACAGCGCGGCTCGGGGATGTCGTGCAACACCTCGGGCAACGCGGTGGTGCGCTCCTTGTCCAGAATGCCGTTGTCCCACACCGCTTCGCCGTCGGTGAGCAGCACGAAGAGGCTGCGGCGATCGCGGTTCTCCAGCCACCACGCCACTTCCTTGGCGACCCAGCGCGACCGGGCGGAGGCCGGTGAGGCGAGCAGCAGGAAGTTCTCCGCGTTCGCCAGACCGTCCAGAATCGCCTGGGTGAGGTCGGATTCGGCCGCCAGCACGGAGTTGTCGAGGAACACCCGCCTTGCCCTCGGCCGGTACCAGGGCTTCGCGAACTTCTCGATGCCCTCCTGCAGCAACGGCCCCAGCTCGTGGTCCGTCGCGTGGCTGTACGAGATGAACGCCGCGAAGACCTTCTCGTCGGACATGGCCCCTCTCCGCTGTCCGGGTGAACACCCTTACATCGTCGGGGGAAGCCTCTCCGTTAGGGCCCGAAGCGTGATAACACAGGCACATGATCGAGGCGGACTTCCCCGGCGTCTTCCACGACGCGGACAAGATCGCCGTGCGCGGGCAGCGGCAGACCTTCGTGCTGAGCAAGTTGCGGCTGGTCAGTGCCGTGATCGCGGCACTGGGGGGCGCGCTGAGCTGGAAGCTGGGCCGCATCGACGTCTGGGCCCTCGTGGCGCTGTTCGGGTTCCTGGCGGCGCTGTTCGCGGAGATCATGCTGTGGACCCAGCGCCCCGAACGCGACTGGACCGCGGGCCGCATGATCGCTGAAGACATCAAGTCGCTCGCGTGGCGGTTCAGCGTGGGCGGCCACCCGTTCCCCTCGACGATGCCGCTGCCGGATGCCAGGAAGCTGTTCCAGCAGCGGGTCAACGAGGTCGTGGCACGAGACGGCGCCGGCCTGACGTTCCACAACGTGAGCCGCCAGACGACGGTGCCGATGGCCGAGCTGCGGAGCAAGCCGCTGGACGAACGCCGGCAGACCTACCTCGTCGAGCGGATCACCAACCAGCAGGAGTACTACTCGGCCAGCGCGAGCCTGCACCAGCAGCGCGCGTACCGGCTGCGCGTCCTGCTGGTGGCCGGCGAACTGCTCGCCGTCGTGCTGGCCGCGGGCAGGGGGTTCGGCGTCTGGGACGACGACATCTCCGGGATCATGGCGGCCGTCGTGGCGAGCGGCGCGGCGTGGCTCGGGCTGCGGCAGTACGAGAAGCTGCGCCTCACGTACTCGATCGCGGCGAACAACCTGGCGTACGTGTCCGACCAGCTCGCCGACGTCGCCGAGGACGAATGGGAGAACTCGGTGATGGACGCGGAGGAGTCGTTCCGCAAGGAGAACACGACGTGGATGGCGGGTCAGCCGAGCGCCACCTGAGCCTCGGCCGACCACGCGTTTCGAGTTCCTGAGTGATGTGGCCCGGAAGGTCGCTTCGCCGACGTTCCAGGACGCGCCACTAGGCCAGGGCTTCGACGATTCGGGCGACCATCTCCTTCTCCGCCGCGGCCACCTCGCCGTCCGCGCCCGCCACCGAGCGGACCATCTCCGTCACGGCGCCGCGGAAGATCGGGACCTCGCGCGAGTCGTGCGCGTTGACGATCTCCACGGCGTCCTTGAGCGCGGCCAGCACGCCTGTCTCCACATCGGACGCCGACCCCTTGGGCAGCGAGGGCGGGGCGGCGGCGATGACGGCGCGCAGGTCGTCCGGAAGCAGGGTCATGGCCCTGATGCCGGCGTAGCTCTCCTCGTCGACCGAACCGGGGTCCGCCGTGGACACCAGCACCATGGCACCGAAAACGGCCGTGCGGAGGGTCTGCCCCTCCGCCTCCGTGTACGCAGTCATGGGCGCAAGCCTATGCAACGATCAGTGGCTATGAGTGCGGGTCAGGTGCTTGGCGCCAACATCAGGGCGATCCGGGAGCAGCGGGGGTGGTCGCTGTCGGAGCTCGCGCGGCGGTCGTCCATCGCCAAGGGCACGCTGTCCCAGCTGGAGAGCGGCGCGGGCAACCCGACGATCGAGACAGTGTTCAGTTTGTCGAACGCTTTGGACGTGCCCGTGTCGGAGTTGGTGACCGAGCGGACGCCGCCGGACGTGCTGCTGGTGCGGGCCCGGGACGTCGAGGTGCTCAGCAGCAACGCAGTCGACCTGCGGCTGATGCGGCGGATGGACATCGGCGACACCGTGCTGGAGATCTACGACCAGCGGGTCCGGCCCGGTGCCACGCAGACCACCGAAGGTCATCACGGCAAGGAACACGTGCTGGTCACGAGCGGCCGGCTGCGCGTGGGGCCGGTCGAGAAACCGTACGAGCTGGGGCCGGGCGACTACGTGTGCTTTCCCGGCTCGACCCCGCACCTGTACGAGGTCCTGGACGGCGAGGTCAGTTCGGTACTGGTGCTGGAGTACCCGAAGCACTAACGTTCATTCTATTGAACGGAGGTGGCGATGCACCCGGACGTCGTGGTCGTGGGAGCGGGCATCATCGGGGCCGCGTGCGCCCAGGCTCTGACCGCGCGCGGACTCGACGTCGTCATCCTCGACCGGTGCGGACCGGCCTCGGGCACCAGCTCGGCCGGTGAGGGCAACGTCCTGGTCAGCGACAAGGAGCCCGGCCCGGAACTGGAGCTCGCCAAGGCGAGCCGCGAGCTGTGGCCCGCGCTCGCCGCGGACGCCGGAGGCATCGAATGGGAGGAGAAGGGCGGACTGGTCGTCGCGACCACGCCCGAAGCCTCCGAACCGCTGAAGGCCTTCGCCGCGAGGCAACGCTCAGCCGGCATCGACGCCTGCGAGCTCACCGCGGCAGAGGCCCTGGCCTACGAGCCGCATCTCAACCCGTCGATCACCGCCGCCGTCCACTACCTGCAGGACGCGCAGCTCAACCCGGTCAAGGCCACGGTCGCGCTGCTGCGCGGCATCAGGGTCCTGAACGCCGAGGTGGCTAGCACGGACGGCCGCTCGGTGACCACGTCCGACGGCGTGATCAGCTGCGGCGCCGTCGTCAACGCCACCGGCCCGTGGGCGCGGAACTTCGGCGTCAACGTGCTGCCCCGGCGCGGCGTGGTGCTCGTGACCACCCCGATCCCCGGCACGATCCGGCACAAGGTCTACGACGCGGACTACGTCGGCGCGGTCGCGAGCGGCGACGCCGACCTGCAGACCTCCGGCGTCGTCGAGTCCACCCCGGCGGGCACGGTCCTGATCGGGTCGAGCCGCCAGCGCAAGGGCTTCGACGACACGATCGAGACCAGGGTGCTGACAGCATTGGCACGCAAGGCGATCACGCTCTTCCCGATGCTCACCGACGTCCCGGTCATGCGCGCGTACGGCGGCTTCCGTCCGTACGCCCCCGATCACCTGCCGATCATCGGCGAGGACCCGCGCACCCCGGGCCTCTGGCACGCCACCGGCCACGAGGGCGCGGGCGTCGGCCTCGCCCCGGCCACCGGACGCCTGCTCGCCGAGCTGCTCACCGGTTCCAGCCCGCACGTGGATCCGCATCCGTTCCGCGTCGACCGTCCGGAGGTGATGGTGTGAAGGTGACCTTCAACGGCCTGCCGCGCGAGGTCGCGCACGTCGCGGAACTGTTGCCAGGACGGTTCTTCTGCGGCATCGGCGTGTGCTTCGGCTGCGTCGCCGAGATCAACGACGTGCCCGAGGTCCGCGCGTGCCGTCACCAGCTGTGCGACGGCGACGTGATCAGGACCCAGAAGTGAACACCGCCATGAAGATCGTCGTCGTGGGAGCGGGACCGGCCGGGATGGCCGCCGCCAGAACCGCCGCCGACGCGGGCGCCGAGGTCACGATGGTCGACTCGGAACCCGAGGCGGGCGGCCAGTTCCTGCGTGGCCGGGCCCAGTTCAGCCACCCCGGCGTGACGCACCTGAAGAACACCGAGGCCTGGCTCGTCGAGGACCGGACGCTGCATCTGCGTGGTCCGAAACAGCTGAGCTTCGACGCGCTGATCATCGCCACCGGCGCCTACGACCGCCCTCTCCCCTTCCCCGGCTGGGACGGCCCCGGCGTGATCACCGCGGGCGCCGCCCAGGCCCTCGCCAAGCAGGGAGTCACCCTCGCCGAACGCGTCATCATCGCGGGCACCGGCCCGTTCCTGCTCCCCGTCGCCACCGCCCTCCAGGACCTAGGCGCCACCCTCGTAGGCGTCTACGAGGCCTCCTCCCCCACGAGGTGGCTCCGCGAGTCCAAGGCCGTCCTCACAAACCGCCACAAGATCGCCGAGCTCGCGCGGTACCGCAAAGTGCTGACACGCCTGGAGACCCGCACCGCCGTCGTCGCCAAGCACGGCAGCCGCGTCACCGTCGCGAAGCTCGACCGCCACTGGAACCCGGTCAGCCACCGCACCGAGCACGCCGACCTCGTCTGCGTCGGCTACGGCTTCCTCCCGCGCACCGACCTCGTCCCGAACGCCCGGCGCACCAACGACTTCCTCGACGTCGACGAACGCCAGCAGACGTCGGTCGCGAACATCTACGCGGCCGGCGAAGTCACGGGCATCGGTGGCGCGGACCTCGCCGAAGCCGAAGGCATCATCGCCGGAGCCGCTGCGGCACAACAGGAACCACCGGCCAAAGCCCTGGAAGCCGTCCGCAAGGGCCGCCTGTTCGCCCAGGCCCTGGCCCGCGCACACGCCGTCCAGTCCGGCTGGCGGACGTGGCTCACCCCCGACACCACCGTGTGCCGCTGCGAGAAGGTCAGGCTCGAAGACCTCACCGACGCCACCAGCATGCGCGAACTGAAGCTCACCAGCCGCGTCGCGATGGGCCGCTGCCAGGGCCGCATCTGCGCCCGCAACGCGGCCGAACTGACCGGCATCCCGTTCGACGGCCAGCGCCGCGTGATCGCGGTCCCGATCCCCCTGGGCGAACTGGCCGCTCTCCCGGACGACCACACGCCCTGACGAACCGCCCGGCGTCGCCACCGCACCCAGAGGAGCCACTCATGACCGAACGCCTCGACGGCGTCATCGTCGCCACCGCACTCCCCTACGCCGAGGACCCGCAAGCCCCGGCCGGACTGCGCCCCGACCTCGACAAGCTCGCCGAGCACTGCCAGTGGGTCGTCGAGAACGGCTGCCGCGGCGTGGGCCCCAACGGCTCGCTCGGCGAGTACTCCTCCCTCACCGACGCGGAACGCCGTGAGGTCGCGCAGACCGCCATCGCCGCGGTGAAGGGCCGGGGTATCGCCGTGATCGGCGTCCACGGCGTGGGCGCGCACCAGGCCCGCCACTGGGCCGAGCTGGCGGCCGAGGACGGCGCGGACGGCGTGCTGTGCCTGCCTCCCACGATGTACCGGGCCAACAGGACCGAGGTCGTGCACCACTTCCGCGAGGTCGCGAAGGCCGGGCTGCCGATCATGGTCTACAACAACCCGATCGACACCAAGGTCGATCTCACCCCGGACCTGATCGCCGAGCTGGGCCAGATCGAGCACGTCGTGGCGGTGAAGGAGTTCTCCGGCGACGTCCGCCGCGTCCTCGAGATCAAGGCCGCCGCCCCGCACCTCACCGTCGTGGCCGGCGCCGACGACGTGGTGCTGGAAAGCCTGCTGATGGGCGCGACGGGCTGGTTCGCGGGCTACCCCAACGTGTTCCCGGCCGAGTGCACCGAACTGTTCGAGCTGGCGCAGCTCGGCAAGCTGCACGAGGCACGCGCGCTGTACGAGCGTCTCGTCCCGGCCTTCCGCTGGGACTCGCGCACCGAGTTCGTCCAGGCGATCAAGCACTCGATGGACTTCGTGGGCCGCTACGGCGGTCCGTGCCGTCCTCCGCGCGGGCCACTGAGCCCTGAGCAGCTCGCCCAGGTCGACGCCGACATGAAGCTGGCCACCTCATGAGGTTCGCCCAGTACTTCAGCGCGGTCGACTCGCACACCGAGGGCATGCCGACGCGGGTGATCACCGGCGGCGTCGGCGTGATCCCCGGCGAGACCATGGCCGACAAACGCCTGAACTTCATCAAGAACCACGACCACATCCGGCGGTTCCTGGTGAACGAACCGCGCGGCCACGCGGCGATGAGCGGCGCGATCCTGCAACCGCCGACCTGCCCGGACGCGGACTGGGGCGTGCTCTACATCGAGGTGTCCGGCTGTCTGCCGATGTGCGGCCACGGCACGATCGGTGTGGCGACCGTCCTCGTGGAAACCGGCATGGTCGAGGTGACCGAGCCCGTCACGACCGTCCGTCTGGACACACCGGCCGGACTCGTGCTCGCCGACTACGACACGCGCACGAAGCTGGTCACGATCCGCAACGTCCCGGCGTACGCCCACGAGCTGGACGCGGTCGTCGACGTGCCGGGACTCGGCGAGGTCCGTTACGACATGGCGTATGGCGGCAACTTCTACGCCATTCTGCCGCTGGATCAGCTCGGCATCCCGTTCGATCGCGCGGAAAAGGATCGAATCCTCGCGGCCGGTCTATCCATTATGGACCGAATCAACGCGGCGAACCGCCCGGTGCACCCGGTGGACGCCGCGATCGGTGGCTGCAAGCACGTCCAGTTCACCGCGCCCGGCCAGGACGGCGCCCACTCGCGCAACGCGATGGCGATCCACCCCGGCTGGTTCGACCGTTCACCCTGCGGCACAGGCACTTGCGCTCGGATGGCCCAGCTGCACGCCCGCGGTGAGCTCGGAATCGGTGCAGACTTCGTGAACGAGTCGTTCATCGGCACCAGGTTCGTCGGCCGGTTGCTGGAGGAGGTTCCGCTCGGCGACCGCACGGCGGTTGTGCCCACAGTGGCCGGTCGCGCGTGGATCACCGGGATGGGCCAGTACCTCCTCGACGCCACCGATCCGTTCCCGGAGGGGTTCTCGCTCTAGTCGATAAGGTCATGGTCGTGACCACGCCCAGTCTGGAAGCGCTGCTGCGCATCGGACCCTTCCACTCTGCGCTGCGCGCAGCGATCCGCCGGCGCGGCCTGACCCTGGAGCGGCTCCGGCTACGCCTGGCGCAACAGGACGTCGCCGTGGCGCTGTCGACGCTGAGCGACTGGCAGCAGGGCCGGGTGCGCCCGATCTCGCCGAAGTCGCTGCGAGCCGTGTCGGTGCTCGAGGAGCTGCTGGAGGTGCCGTCCCGCTCGCTGCTCACGTTGCTTGAGCAGTCCGGCCCGAACGGCTGGCCCGACGTCGTGCCCGGAATGATGCCCGGCTTCAACACCAACGACCTGGAGATCATCTCCCGGCACGACAGGGTCTTCGTCGACGCGGACAGGCACGCGTCGCGCATCCACGTCAGCATGATCGCCCGCGCGCGCCAGGACGGCGTCGACCGCTTCTACGCGCACTACTTCGGCGACGACTCCGTGCGGGCCTCGGAGGTCGTGCAGGAGCCGGTGCGCAACTGCCGCATCGGCAGGTCCGCGCGCAACGAGACCGAGCACGTGACCGTCGACGAGCTGCTGTTCGACCGGCCGTTGAGGTCGGGTGAGACGTGGGTGTTCGAGTTCGCCATTCACGATCCGACCCAGCTCGACAGCTTCGAGTACGCGCAGGGCGTGCGGTGCACCCTGGGGCAGAGCCTGATCGAGGTGCACTTCGACCCGGCCGCGCTGCCGTCGGACCCGCACCTCTACCTGCAGGACTGGCAGGAGGACGAGCCGCACCGGACCACCGACCTCAGGCTCGACCACACCCACTCGGTGCACCACTTCGAGACGAACGTGTCGGTGAACTGGATCGGTATCCGCTGGAAGTGGGCCTAGACGAGCTGCGCGGTGCGCTTGCGCTGCGGGAACGAAACGGGAACGAGTCCTCGCTTCGGCGTGCCGATCATGGCGAACAACCAGGCCCGCGCGGCCATCTTGGCGGGCGGCAGGTCGTTCACCTCGCGCCAGGCCTTGATCAGGACGTCGTGCACCACGTCCTCGGCCTTCGCACCGTGCACCCTCGTCGCGTAGGCCAGCAGTGCCGCGCCATGGGTCTCCCACAGCGAGCTGATCAGGGCTTCGTCGCGAGTGACCATGAACGAAAAGGTAAAGCTTGTTACCTGTTGAGGGAACCTCACAAGCGCTGAGCGACCGTGCGATTGCGGTGAGCGGATGAACGGTCACGCGAGTAGGTTCTGGGCAGCTTTCGTGAGGAGACTTCCTTGCTCACCACCGACTTCGTGCCCGGAGCACCGAACTGGATCGATCTGGGCTGCCCGGATGTCGTTGCGGCCGCTGAGTTCTACGGCCGCGCGCTCGGCTGGACGCACGTGTCGCTGGGCCCCGAGGCCGGCGGTTACGGCTTCTTCGGTCACGAGGGACGAACGGTCGCCGCCGTCGGGCCGCTGTCCGAACCCGGCGCCGCCTCGGCGTGGACCATCTACTTCGCCTCGCCGGACGCCGATTCCGTCTGTCGCTCGGTGTCTTCGGCGGGCGGCAAGGTGCGGCTGGAGCCGTTCGACGTCTTCACGAGCGGGCGGATGGCACAGCTGACCGATCCGGCCGGCGCGGAGTTCGCCGTGTGGCAGGCGGGCGATCTGCCGGGCGTCGACGCGGTGTCGTCCGTCGGCGCGTTGACGTGGGTCGAGCTGCATTCACCGGACGACGCCTCCTTCTACCGCACGGTGTTCTCGTGGGACGTCGTGACGATCCCCGGTGCGCCGGGCTCGTTCTTCCGGCCCGCGGGCACCGGTGAGGGTGCGATGTTCGGCGCGGTGGTGCCGGACTCGTCGGCCTACTGGTTGCCGTACTTCGAGGTGGCTGATCCGGACGCGGCCGCGGCAGTGGCCGATGTCGTGGTCGAGCCCTGCTCGCTGGAGGGGATCGGCAGGATCGCGGTGCTCGCCGATCCGTTCGGAGCCCGGTTCGGCGTGATGAGTTCCGTTACCCCCTAAAAGCTCCCGAAATGATGTAACGCCAGCTAGCGTGCGCTGATGCAGTTGCCGTGGAGAGCCGCGCCCAGGGCAGCGCTGTCGAGTCCGCTGACGTTGCTGGTGAGCATCGCGACGACGTTGCTGCTGGGCTTCGTCGTGGCCGCGGCCGTGCTGCACTCGTCGTCCGCGGGCAGTGCGGCTCTGGCTTACCAGCAGGACCGGATGTGCCCGCATTCCGTGCACCCGTCGCTGGTCGCCGAGGGCGGCCTGCCGCTGTCCTCCGCTGTCACGATGGCGGCGCAGAGCCCGATGGGCGCCGTCTACACGCAGGTCGGGCGTCCTGACTTCAACGGGATCGCTACCTGGGGCCGGTTCGGGTACCGGCCGGAAGCGTTGGCGCATCTCACGGTGCTCGAAGGTGGCGGCACCGGGTTGTGGGTGCCGCAGACGATCGCCACCGCCGCGCACGTCCGGGTGGGCGACCGGTTGAGCGAGTCGTCGCTGGCGGTCAGCGCGATCTACGCCGATCTCGCGCAGCCGGTGTCCGGGTGGTGGTGTTCCGAGGCGAAGACCGTGGTGCCGAACCCGTTGGGCGGCGACGGCGCCAGCACCTCGGTGATCTGGGTGCCCCAGGTCGCCGACCTCGCTCTGCTGCCCCCGGAGTTCTCGGAGTGGGCTTCGGTCTCGCTGCGGTTCCCCGTCGAACCCCTGTCCACGCTTGCCGAGGCGGAGGCGTTGCGGGACAAGGGGAACGCGCTCCTGACGTCCCTGAAGCTGCCGTTGACCCGGGTCGACACGCTGTCCTCGGCCGTCGCGGCGGCTAGGGCCTCCGAGCGCAACGTGTCGTCCGCGCTGCTGCCGTTGGTGCTCATCAGCGTGTTGGTGGGGCTCGCGGGCGTGGGCACGGTGACCGTGCAATGGGCTCAGCGCCGGCATTCCGAGCTGCGGCTGTTGTGGGTGCGCGGGGCCAGTCCGCTGTCGCTGGGCTTCCGCGGTGTGCTGGAGCTCGGGTTGCCGTTGGTGGCGGGCGGGTTGCTCGGGCTTCTCGCGGCACGGTTGCTGCTGCCTTTGTACGGTCCCGGGGTCGTGCTCGCCTCCGGGTCGCTCTGGGTGGCGTTCGGCTTCGTTCTGGCCGTGGTGGTCGCTTCGCTGGTCGTGACCGTGCTGGTGGCGTCCTGGCGGGTGCACCGGACGTTCCAGCGGCGTGCCCGCTCGTGGCGGCTTTCCGCGGTGCCGTGGGAGCTGGTCGTTGGCGCGCTGGCCGTGCTGGCCTGGGTTCGCTTGTCCCGCAACGGGTTGGGCCCGTCGTTGAAGCCCGGCGAGCTGCCCCGGATCGACGTGGCGGCGTTGACGTTCCCGCTTCTCGTCGTGCTGACGGCGGCGTTGCTGGCGACTCGGCTGTTGCGGTGGTCGCTGGTGTGGTCGCATCGCGTGCAGTGGTGGAGGGTTCCGGCCGCGCAGCTGGCGTTGCGACGGCTGGCGGCCGCTGCCGGGCCCGTGACCGGGGTGGTGCTCGTGGGCGTGCTGGCGGTCGGCACGATCGCCGTCGGCAGCGCGGTGGCCGGTGCTCAGCAGTCGGCGCTGGCCTCGAAGTCCGGTGTGTTGGTGGGCGCCAACAGCACGGTGCAGGTGTCACAGGACATCGCGCTCGGACGTGTGGCGCTGCCGTCGTCGTTGCGGGGCAACACAACTCTCGTGGGCGTGAGCACCGGCGCGTTGGTGGTGGACCCCGCCACGTTCACCGACGCCGCCGTCCTGGACGACCCGGCTTCGGTGCGCTCGCTGCTTTCCGGTCTTCGTCGGACCGGTGATGTCGCTCCGGCCGTGCGGATCGGGCGTTCGGCGAACCAGGAGATCCAGATTCCCGGGATGCCGCTGGTGAAACCGGTGGCGTCGCTGCCGTCGTTCCCGAAGCTGGGCACGCGCGGCTACGTGGTCTCCCGTGAGTCCGTGCCCGCCGTCGAGCAGGTGGGGTCGTGGCACCTGTGGTCGTCGCTGCCGCTGTCCTCCCTGACTTCTTCGTTGCAGGACGCGGGAATCCACTACACGAACGTCGCCGACCGTGCTCGGGTCCTGGACGGGCTGCCGTTCCTGACCGTCGAGTGGACCTTCGGTTTCGTCGCCGCCATCGGCGTCGTGCTGGCCGTGGTGGCCGCCGTCGCCCTGCTGCTGGCCATCGAGGTGCGCCGCCGGCAGAGCGCCGTCTCCGGCGCGCTGTCGACCCGCATGGGCATGCGGCCGTCCGTGCTGTGGTCCAGCCACCTGCTCGAGGTGGGCGCGCTGGCGTCGCTCGCGGTGGCGATCGGCGCGGTGGCGTCGTTCGTGAGCACCGGTTTCGCGGTCCCGCGCCTGGATCCCGCGCCGTGGCTCAATCCCGCCCCGGTGCTGCCGGATCTGGTGCCGCTGCTGGGCTCGATGGTGCTGTGTGGTCTCGTGGTGGTCGTTGTGGCGGCCTGGCTTGCGTTGCGCGGTGTGCGCACCGCGCGGATGGGAGAGCTGCTCAGGTGATCCGCGCTAGTGGCGTCGGGGTGTCCTACGGGTCGGTGCGCGCCGTGGCGGACGTGTCGCTGACGATCGCGCCGGGCCTCACCGTGCTGTCCGGCCCTTCCGGCTCGGGCAAGTCGACGCTGCTGCGGGTGCTGTCGCTGGTCGAACGGCCGTCCGCCGGCGAGGTGTTCGTGCGGGAGGAGCCGACGTCCGCGCTGTCGTGGGCGGAGCTGCGGGCGTTGCGGCGCAAGGAGATCGCGGTCGTCTTCCAGAACCCGGCCGACAACCTGATCGCGCACCTGACCGTGGGTGAGAACCTGCGGGCGGCCGGGGCCGCGGACTTCGCGTTGCTGGACCAGCTGGGACTGGGCGGGTCCGCCACCTGGCGGATCGGCGCCCTGTCGGGTGGGCAGCAGCAGCGGCTGGCGTTCGGGTGTGCGTTGGCGCGCGGTGCTTCCGTTGTGGTGGCGGACGAACCAACCTCGCAGCTGGACGTCCGGTCGGCCGATCTGGTGCTGGAGACGCTGGCCTCGTTGCCGGTGCCCGCGGTGGTGGCCTCGCATGATCCGCGGCTGGTGGCATTGGCGGATCTGTGCATTCCGTTGGTGGCGTCGTGATCCGGGCCGCGGGGGTGCATCGGGCGTTCGGCGGCGTCTCGGTGTTGCGCGGGGTGGATCTGACGGTGTCCGCCGGGGAGCTGGTCACGTTGAGCGGGCCTTCCGGGTCCGGGAAGACCGCGCTGCTGTCGTTGTTGTGCGGCTTCGACTTCCCGGATCGCGGGTCGGTTCTGCCCGGGCTCGCGTCCTGGTCCGACTGTGCCGTGTTGCCGCAGTCGCTGGGGCTTGCCTCCGAGTTGACGCTGGAGGAGAACGTCGCTCTGCCGTTGAGGCTGGCCGGGCGCGCGGTCTCCGGTGTCGCCGGGTTGCTGGCCGAGCTGGGGATCGAGGCTTTGGGGGCTCGGTATCCCGGGCAGGTCTCGTTCGGGCAGCAGCAGAGGGCGGCGCTGGCCCGGGCCGTGGTGGCCGGGCCTGCCGCGTTGCTCGCCGATGAACCCACCGCGCATCTGGACGCCGAGAGCGCGGTGGCCGCGGTGGCGGTGTTGCGGCGGGTCGCCGACGAAGGGGCCGCGGTCCTGATCGCCACGCATCACGACGCCGTGCACGCGGTGGCCGACCGGGTGCTGGTGCTGGCCGACGGGCAGGTTCGGGGCTGATCTACCCGACCGGGTGCACGCAGCTCATCGCCTCGTTCGCCGCGATCCCACCGGGTGTGCGCTGCAGGTGCTCCTCACCCCACACCCGGACGCTCTCCACGACGGGCAGGACCGTCTTCCCGTAGGGCGTGAGCCGGTAGATGACCGGTGCCGGGACAGGTCCGGTCTCCACGCGCTCGACCAGCCCGTCGGCCTCGAGCTCGCGCAGCTGTTCGGCCAGCACCTTGGGCGTGATCGGCGTGCCGCGGCGGCGCAGGCCGGCGAAGTGGGACTCGCCGTGGGCCAGCCAGTACACCAGGGTCAGCTTCCACTTCCCGCCGATCGCGGCGAACGCGGCGGCCATCGGACAGCCCGGCAGAGGGTTGGGTCGCGCCGGGGAGGGGTTACCCGAAGGTGCCTTCTTGTTCATGGTTGTGCTCCGTCGGACAGTCGAATCATGAACATGCGCAGGCTTCTCACCGTGCCACACAAACGAGTTCTGGTGGCCGTTCTCGCCGTTGTCTCGCTGACCGCCTCGGTGCCGGCGGCGGCCGGGACCGAGGACGGGCAGCGGGACTTCGACTGGGAGATCGGCACCTGGCACACCGACGTCCGCGTGCTCGCGGATCCGCTGTCGGAGACGCCGGACGAGTGGCTCCACTTCGAAGGCACGTCCGTCGTCCGCCCGCTGCTGGACCGCCGGGCGAACGTCGTCGAGCTGAAGGTCGCCAACGCGAACGGGCGGATCGAAGGTCTCAACATGCGGCTCTACGAACCGCAGGCCAAGCGGTGGAGCCTGACCTTCGTCAACATCCGCGACGGACTGCTCACCCCGTCGGTGTACGGCGGGTTCCACAACGGGGTGGGCGAGTTCTACGGCGACGACCAGCTCGGCGGACGCCCGATCAAGGTGCGGTTCCTCATCAACCAGCTGGGGCCGTTCCAGGCGAAGTTCGAGCAGGCGTTCTCCGCCGACGGCGGCGCGACCTGGGAGACGAACTGGATCGCGGTCGACCGCCGTCGCTGAACCTCAGACCGACGGTGGCCTGTCCTCGTACGGCGTGGACAGCACCACCGTCGTTCGCGTGGAGACGTTGGCCGACTCCCGGATCTTCTGCAGCAGCTCCTCCAACGCCGTCGGAGAAGCGACCCGCACGCGCAGGACGTAGGAGGCGTCGCCCGCCACCGAGTAGCACGCCTCGATCTCCGAGAGGTGCTCGAGGCGCTTCGGGTAGTCGTCGGGCTCGGCCGGGTTGATCGGGAAGAGCGAGATGAACGCGGACATCGGCAGGCCGATCTCCGCGCCGTCCAGGCGGGCCGCGTAGCCCTTCACGATGCCGCGCTGTTCCAGGCGCTTCACGCGTTGGTGGACGGCCGAGACGGACAGGCCCACCCGCTCGGCCAGGTCGGTGAAGCTGCACCGGCCGTCGGAGGCGAGCTCCTTCAGGATCGCTCTGTCGATCTGCTCGAGGGTCAAAGCACCACCAGGTCGTGAGGTCGGTTGTTGAAGGACTCGACGCCCGTCTCGGTGGCCACCACGATGTCCTCGATGCGCGCGCCCCAGCGGCCGGGCAGGTAGATGCCGGGCTCGACGCTGAACGCCATGCCGGGCTCGAGCGGCAACGCGTTGCCGCTCACGATGTAGGGCTCCTCGTGCACGTCCAGGCCGATGCCGTGGCCGGTGCGGTGCACGAAGAACTCGCCGAAGCCCGCGTCCGCGATGACCTTGCGGGCGACGGCGTCGATCTCCTCGCACGTGACGCCGGGCTTCACCGCGTCCACGGCGGCCTGCTGAGCGGCCTGCAGGACGGCGTAGGTGTCGCGGACGTCGTCGAAAGCGGGCTCGCCCATCACGTAGGTGCGAGTCGAGTCGGAGTTGTAGCCCTCGGCGACCGGGCCGCCGATGTCGATGACGACCACCTCGCCGGCCTCGATGACGCGGTCGGAGTCGCGGTGGTGCGGCGAGGCGCCGTTGGGACCCGAGCCGACGATCACGAAGTCGGCGACGGTGTGGCCTTCCTCGACGATGGCGACGGCGATGTCCCGCGCCACCTCGCGCTCGGTGCGACCCACGCGCAGGAGCTCGCCCATGCGCGCGTGGACGCGGTCGATCGCCTGACCGGCCTTGCGCAGGGCGTCGATCTCACTCGCGTCCTTGCGCATGCGCAGCTCGCGGATGATCGGCCCGGCCAGCGACTGGGCGCCGCCGATCGCGGTGCCGAGCTTGATGGTGTGCAGGGCGGGCATCATGTCCGCCACGGCGACGCGCGTGCCCTTCACCGCGGCCTTGACCAGCGCGTACGGGTCCTCGCCGTCGACCCACGTGACGACCTGGACGCCCAGCTCGTCGGTGGGGATCGCCGCGTAACCGGGCTGCTCCAGCTTCGGCACGACGAGCGTCGGGGTGCCGCCGACGGGCAGCGCGAGGCAGGTGAGGCGCTCGAAGGAGTCGCCACCGGCACCGATCAGGTACCGCAGGTCCGAGCCGGGCGAGATGAGGAGGGCGTCTACGCCCGCCTGCTCGGCGGCCGCGGAGGCGCGGTCGAGGCGCGCACGCAGCGCGGACACGTCGATGGGTCCGGTGATCGTTGCCATGGCCGAAAGCCTAGTGCGTCGACCGCGGTGCTCGCCGGGCGCGTTCGGCACTCAGCAGGGCTTCAGCCTGAACGCCGAACGCGCCCGACAAGCGACAGCGGTCACAGCACTAGTAGCTTGTCCACTCGTGAGCTCTCCCCTGGTGCTGCTGGACTCCGCGAGCCTCTACTTCCGGTCGTACTACGCGCTGCCGGACTCGATGACCGCGCCCGACGGCACGCCGGTCAACGCCGTGCGCGGGTTCGTCGACACGATCGCGCGCGTCATCAACGACCGCGGCGCAGGCCGGCTGGTCGCGTGCCTCGACGCCGACTGGCGGCCCGAGTTCCGGGTGAAGTTGCTGCCCTCCTACAAGGCGCAGCGCGTGGCCGAGGACGCCGCTGACGGCTCCGAAGAGGTCCCGGACACCCTCACGCCGCAGATCCCGATCATCCTCGACGTCCTCGACGCGGCCGGCATCTGCACCGGCGAGGCGGCGGGGTACGAGGCGGACGACGTCATCGGCGCGTTGGCCCACCACGAGCAGAAGTCACCCGTCGAGGTGGTCACGGGCGACCGCGACATGTTCCAGGTCGTGCGCTTCGAGCCGACGCCCGTGCACGTGCTGTACGTCGGCCGTGGCTGGAACAAGGTCGAGATCCTCGGCCCCGAGGAGCTGGCCGCCAAGTACTCGCTGCCGGTCGAGAACGCCGGGTCCGCCTACGCCGACATGGCCGTGCTGCGCGGCGACCCCTCCGACGGCCTGCCGGGCGTCGCGGGCATCGGCGAGAAGACGGCCGCGAAGCTCATCACCGAGTTCGGCTCGCTGGACGCCGTGCTCAAGGCCGTGAGCGACCCGATGGACCGCAAGCTCACGACCAAGGCCCGCAACTCGCTCATCGCGGCCGAGGAGTACCTGGCGGCCGCGCCCACGGTCGTGCGCACCGCGCTGGACGCCCCCGTCGTCAAGGACCGCGACGACGAGGTGCCGCGCGTGCCCGCCGACCCCGAGCGGCTGCGCGAGCTCACGCAGCGCTGGGGTCTGGGCAGCTCGGTGCCGCGTCTGGTCAACGCGATGGAGCGGCGCGCCTGAGCTCGGTCTAGAAGAAGGTTCCGCAGACCGGCTTCTGCGGCACTGCGAACAGCGCGTCGGCATCGGCCAGGCGGGTCCCCTCGATCCGTTTGGTGGCCGCGAGCTGCGAGAACGTGGTGTCGCCGAAGTACACGGCGCCCAGCAGGTCGACCGGGATCGTGATGTCGGCGGACGCGTCCACTCGCTCGGCACCGTCCGGCGAGACCCGGTAACGGCCGTCGTTGGCGGGCAGCAGCTTGTCGTGCACCTCCAGCACGACGGCGTCGGCGTGGCCGTACGTGCGGGCGGAGAGCATGCGCGGCACGTCGGCGAGCCGCAGCCAGATCTCGTCGAACACGTCCTTGGTGAGCACGACGCGCGGGTCCTCGAACAGCAACGACACCGGGTCGTCGAGCGGCACCTCGTTCTCGATGTGGTCGACCAGGTCCAGCCGCACCACGTAGATCCACAGGTCGCGCCACGCGTCGGCGTTCGCGTACTCGAGGTCCTCAACGGACAGCCGATGCTTGAAATCCTTCTCCGTGGTCACCTTGTAGGTCAGGAAACCGTCGTCGCCGTCCGGTCCACTGTGGACGACGGTGACCGAGTTCTCCGCCTCGCCCTTGCGGTCGCGCTGCCTCGCCCACCACCCCGGCCACCGGGAGATCTGGCCCGGCCTGCGCAGCCCGATCGCGTCGTGCAGCTCCGGCAGCAGCTTGTCGGCGGTGTCGGCGTCGATCATCCGCACCCGGCCCGTCATGGCACCCGGAATCACCGCGTGCTTCGCGTCGATCTCCACCTCCCGCACGCGACCGGCCACGCCGTAGCCGAAACGGCCGTAGATGCGACCTTCGGTGGCACGCAGCGTCGCGACGGGATCAGGCAGCGCCGAGAGTTGCTCGCGCATCAGGGCGGTCAGAACGCCACGGCGCGTGTAGTCGGCACGCACGCCCACGCGTGAGATGGCGGAGTGCGGCACGACGGCACCACCGGGCACCACCAGGGAGCTGCCGAACGACTGGGTCGTGCCGACCATCTCGTCGCCGTCGAAGGCCGCGTGGACCCGGCCCTGCTCGTAGGAGGGCAGGGTGATCGCCCACGAGTCGTCGGAGGGAGCCTGCGCGTGAATGGCGCGGCGGAACAGGGTGCAATGCGCGCGGAACTGCGCTTCGTCGGTGAGAACGCGGATCTCGGTCACGCCCGCGATGGTCGCTCACCCACGACCACGGGCGCATCCCAGTTTCCGCTCAGACGCGAAACCCTCCCCCGAACGGTTGCCGGGGGAGGGTTTCGGAGAGCCTGTGGTCAGCCGGTGGGCTGGCCCACCTCGTACTCGCCGTCCTCGGTCTTGACGACGATCTTGACCTTCTTGTCCTTGCCGCCGACCTGGACCTTGCACTCGAACGAGGTGTTGGGCTTGACCTCGTTCTCACCGCTGCAGGTCGCGCTGCCGACGTCGGAGATCTTGTACTCGTCCTTCAGGATCTGGACGATGCCGGTCTGCACGGCGGTGTTGTCGAAGATCTTCTTCTTGAAGAAGGCCGGCGACACGAACCCGGCGAACAGCACGCCACCGACCAGCAGCACCACGACGACCGCCGCGACCCAGATGGCCGCGCTGGACTTCTTCTTCGGCGGCACCGGGGCGCCGTAGCCGGGCTGCTGACCGTACGGGTTGGGCTGACCGGGGTACTGCTGCGTCTGCTGGCCGTACGGGTCTCCCTGCACGGGCGTGCCGTACGGGTTCGACTGCGGAGGGCCCTGCGGCACGCCGTACTGCTGCGTCTGCTGCTGGGACGGGTCGAAACCGGGGTACGGCTGTTGCGGCGGCTGTCCCTGCTGGGGCTGCGGCGGGCCGTAGGGGTTCTGTCCCGGGTTCTGGGCCGGGAAGCCGCCCGACGGTGTACCGGGAGGGAAACCACCACCGTAGGGCTGCTGCGGCTGTTGCGGCTGGCCCCAGGGCTGTTGCGGATCGTTCCCTCCGGACGGTCCGTACGGGCTGCTCATCTGTCGACCTCCGTGTGTACGACGTTGCGGCGAAATCCAATCACACCGTTGACGTCAGTCTTTACTCCGACTCGCAAAACCTTCGTCAGGCGCATGTCACATCATCGCCACAACACCGTGGCGCAGCGCGTCGACCGCCTTGGCCGCGGCGGCACCGACCGGGTCCTGGCGGCCGACCACCTCACGGATCTGGTCCAAAAGGTCGATCACCTGACGGCACCAACGGACGAAATCGCCCGCGCCGAGCTCATTTCCACCCGCTTCGGCCGCGCTCAGAACCTTCTCCAGCGACTCACCGCGCGCCCAGCGGTACACCGGCCACGCGAACCCGGGGTCGGGCTGCCGCGTGATGCGCTCCAGCTTGTGACGGCGCTCGTCGTCCTCGATCTCCGCCCACAGCCGCACCGTCGCCAGCATCGCGTCCGCCACCGGCCCCTGCGGCAGCCGCGCCTCGACCGGACCGTCCCGGCGCGCCTCGTAGACCAGCGACGACACGACGGCTGCGAGCTCCTCGGGCTTGAGGCCCTTCCACACACCCTTGCGCAGGCACTCGGCGGCGAGCAGGTCCGACTCGCTGTAGAGCCTGGTCAGACGCTTGCCGTCGTGGGTCACCTCGTCGGCGACGGAGAGGTACCCGCGCTCGCGCAGCAACGCCCGGATGCGGTCGAACTGGCGCGCCAGCGAGTGCGTGGTCGCGGCGACCTTGCGCTCGAGCTGCTCGGTCTCGGCCAGCAGCCGGTGGTACCGCTCGCCCCACCGCGCGTGGTCCTCGCGCTGGTCGCAGCCGTGGCACGGGTGCGCGCGCAGGGCACGGCGCAGCGTCGCGAGCTCGGGGTCGTCGTCCGCCGTGGTCTTCTTGCGGCCGCGCGACGGCACGGTGATGCCGGTGTTGCGGATCGTCGACGCGAGGTCGCGCCGCGACTTGGGCGAGCGCACGTCCACCTGCCGCGGCAGCCGGATGTGGCCGAGGACCTCGACCGGGGCCGGGAAGTCCGCGGACGTCAGCCGGCCGGACCAGCGGTCCTCGGTGACGACCAGCGGCCGCGCCTCACCCAGCGGTTCGATGCCGGGGTCGATGACGACGGCGAGCCCGGACCTGCGCCCGGACGGCACCGCGATCACGTCACCCTTGCGCAGGGTCTCCAGCGACTTGGCCGTCTCGATGCGGCGCGAGTTGGTGTTCTGCTTGGCGAGCTGCTTCTCGCGGTCCGCGACCCTGCGGCGCAGCCCGGCGTACTCCGTGAAGTCGCCGAGGTGGCACGTCATGGCCTCGGTGTAGCCCGCGAGCGCCTCCTTGTTGCGCTCGATGCGGCGCGCCAGCCCGACCACCGACCGGTCGGCCTGGAACTGCGCGAACGACTGCTCCAGGATCTCGCGCGCGGCCGACGCCCCCAGCTGGTGCACGAGGTTGACGGCCATGTTGTAGCCGGGCCGGAAGCTCGACCGCAGCGGATACGTGCGCGTGGAAGCGAGCCCGCCGACGGCCTTCGGGTCGATCCCGGGCTGCCAAACGACGACCGCGTGCCCCTCGACGTCGATGCCACGACGCCCCGCACGCCCGGTGAGCTGCGTGTACTCCCCCGGCGTGAGGTCGACGTGCGCCTCGCCGTTGTACTTGACGAGCTTCTCGAGCACGACCGTCCGCGCGGGCATGTTGATGCCCAGCGCCAGCGTCTCGGTCGCGAACACGACCTTGACCAGCCCGCGGACGAACAGCTCCTCGACCGTCTCCTTGAACGCGGGCAGCAGCCCGGCGTGGTGCGACGCGATCCCGCGCTCCAGCGCCTCACGCCACTCCCAGAAGCCCAGGACGGTGAGGTCGGCCTCGGGCAGGTCGCGCGTCTTCTCGTCGATGATCCGCCGGACCTGCTCGGTCTCCTCGGGCGTGTTGAGCCGCAGCCCGGCCCGCGCGGTCTGCGCGACCGCCGCGTCACATCCGGCCCTGGAGAACACGAACACGATCGCGGGCAGCAGGTTCGCGTTGTCGAGCCGCTGGATCATGTCGATGCGCGACGGCGGCTTGTACCCGGAGTTGCGCGTCGGCCGCCCGGTGTTGCCGCGATTGCGGTTGCGGTTGAACGGCACGTGGTACCGCGCCAGCTCCTCCGTCTTGCGCAACACCTGCGTGTTGATCCGCGCGTGCGTCTCGTCCCCTTCGAAGAGGTCGAGCATCTGGTTGCCCACCATCATGTGCTGCCACAACGGCACGGGCCGGTGCTCGTCGACGACGACACTGGTGTCGCCCCGCACCTCGACCAGCCACTCGCCGAACTCCTCGGCGTTGCTGACCGTCGCGGACAGACCGACCACCTGCACGTGCTCCGGCAGGTGCAGGATGACCTCTTCCCACACGGGCCCGCGGAACCTGTCCGCCAGGTAGTGCACCTCGTCCATGACGACGTACGCGAGACCGTCCAGAGTGGACGAACCCGAGTACAGCATGTTCCGCAGCACCTCGGTGGTCATCACGACCACGGGCGCGCCACCGTTGACGCTCGTGTCCCCCGTCAGCAGCCCGATGCTCTCGGCCCCGTACCGCGCCGTGAGATCAGCGAACTTCTGGTTGCTGAGCGCCTTGATCGGCGTCGTGTAGAAGCACTTGCGCCCCTCGGTCAGCGCGAGGTGCACGGCGAACTCGCCCACCACGGTCTTGCCGGCACCGGTGGGCGCGCAGACGAGCACTCCGTGACCGTCCTCCAGGGCCTCACAGGCCTGGCGCTGGAACGGGTCCAGCTCGAACGAGATCACAGAGCCGAAATCGGTCAGCTTGGGCCGCTGGGCGTTGCGCCGGGAGTGGGCGTAGGCCTCGGCCGGGGACCGCGAAGCACTTGACACCCCTTCAGGCTTTCACATCGCACCGACAATCGCCGCCGACATTGATTAACTTCAGTTGTCACTGAAGGTATCGAGCGGGCTGCGGGGTCCAGAGCGCCGGTCGCTTGCGAGGACTGGCGGGTGGTCACCTCGCCCGGAATCACCGGGCCAGGTCGATTCATCACCGCTTCGGGACGATAGCGATTGGACTTGACTTCGATCCTCTGACGAGACGCTTTATCGGCCTTGAAGGCGGGCCCCAATCGCCGAGCCGGGCACGTCATCACCGCTTACCGAGTGAGCATCGGCTTATACGTTATCCCAGCTCAGCGCCTCAACCCCGCACCAAGGCAAGATCATGAATCAATAACGGCCGAAGTCGCACACCATGAATCGACCCGGCCCCGAACGCCAAAAGGCCCGGCCCGCCAAAGGCGAACCGGGCCTTTCAACGCATCAAACGAGCACCCGTCAGAACGTGCGCTGCACCCGATCCGCCACCAGCTTCACAAACCGCGACGGATCCGCCAACTCCCCGCCCTCGGCCAGCAACGCCAGCCCGTAGATCAGTTCAGCGGAGTCGGCGAGCGACTCCCGCTCACCACCCGCGAACGCCGTGTGCAAGCCCTCGACCAGCGGATGCGACGGGTTGAGCTCCAGGATCCGCTTGATCTTCGGCAGCTCCTGCCCCATCGCCTTGTACATCTTCTCCAAAGTGGGAGTGATGTCGTGCGCGTCGCCGACCACACAGGCGGGCGAGGTCGTCAAGCGCGTGGAGAGCCGGACCTCCTTGACGTCCTCCTCCAGAGAAGAGGCCATCCACGACAGCAGGTCCGAGAACTCCTCGGCCTTGGCCGCCGCGGCGGACTTCTCCTCCTCCGTCTCCAGGTCCACCTGTCCCTTGGCGACGGACTGGAACAGCTTCTCCTCGTAGGCCGGAACGGAGTCGACCCACATCTCGTCGATCGGGTCGGTGAGGATGAGGACCTCGAAACCCTTGGCGCGCAACGCCTCCATGTGCGGCGACTTCTCGACGGCCACCCGCGAGTCGCCGGTCATGTAGTAGATGTGCTCCTGGCCCTCCTTCATTCGGCCCACGTACTCGGACAGCGTGGTCAGCGCGTCCTCGGAGTGCGTCGAGGCGAAGGAGCAGATGTCCAGGATCGCCGTGCGGTTGTCCGCGTCGGAGAGCAGGCCCTCCTTGAGAGCCGCGCCCACCTCGCCCCACAGCTTCGCGTAGTCGTCGGGACGCGACGACTGCAGCGACTTGATGGACGAGAGGACCTTCTTCACCAGACGGCGGCGCATCAGCTGGATCTGGCGGTCCTGCTGCAGGATCTCGCGCGAGACGTTCAGCGAGAGGTCCGCGGCGTCCACCACGCCCTTCACGAAGCGCAGGTACTCCGGCATCAGCTCCGCGCAGTCGTCCATGATGAAGACGCGCTTCACGTAGAGCTGCACGCCGCGCTTGCTGTCGCGCATGAACAGGTCGAGCGGCGCCTGGGCCGGCAGGAAGAGCAGGGCCTGGTACTCGAAGGTGCCTTCCGCCTGCATGCGGATGGTCTCGAGCGGCGCGTTCCAGTCGTGGCTGATGTGGCGGTAGAACTCGGCGTACTCCTCCTCCGTCACCTCGGAGGCCGGGCGCGCCCACAGCGCCTTGCGGGAGTTGATCTCCTCGCCGCCGAGGCGCACGGGCCAGGTGATGAAGTCCGAGTAGCGCTTGACGATCTCGCGGATCTTCGCCGGCTCGGTGTAGTTGGGCAGGCGGTCCTCGTCGTCGGACGGCTTGAGGTGCAACGTGACCGAGGTGCCCTGCGGCGCGTCGTCGACGTCTTCGATCGTGTAGGTGCTCTCGCCGGTCGACTCCCAGCGCACGCCCTTCGCGGAGTGCGGGTGCCGCGTCACGAGCGTGACCTTGTCGGCCACCATGAACGACGAGTAGAAGCCGATGCCGAACTGGCCGATCAGGTCGGACGAGGAGGACTGCTGGTCCTTGAGCTGCTTCAGGAACTCCGCGGTGCCGGACTTCGCGATCGTGCCGATGAGCCGCACGACGTCCTCGTGCGTCATGCCGATGCCGTTGTCGCGCACGGTCAGCGTGCGCTCGGCGGGATCGGACTCGATCACGATGTGCAGGTCGTCGGTGTCGACGTCCATGTCCTTGTCGCGGAAGGACTCCAGCCGCAGCTTGTCCAGGGCGTCCGAGGCGTTCGACACCAGCTCGCGCAGGAACGTGTCCTTGTTCGAGTAGATCGAGTGGATCATCAGCTGCAGCAGCTGGCGCGCCTCGGACTGAAACTCAAGCGTCTCCATGAATCCCCACCGAAAACAGAAAGCGGAACGAACAGCGCTACAACTTACCGACCCACGACTGTGAGAGCGCCTGGAACCGTGCGAAGTGAGACGGGCAACGCCTCCTGGCGTTCGCCATCGGCGTAAGCGATCCAGCCGTTGCCACCGGACAACGACACCTCACGCGCGCGGAACGTGCGCACGGACGGATGCTCGGTGTGCTTGCCCGTGCGCAACGTGGGCAGCATCCGGACCAGCATCGACCGGCTCGCATGCTCCACGACCGTCACGTCGAACAGGCCGTCGGAGGCGTCAGCGGTCGGGCAGACCGGGATCCCGCCGCCGTAGTTGGGCGTGTTCCCGACAGCCACCAACGTCGCGTCCAGCGAGAACGTGTCGGTCTCCGTCGTGATGAGCAGCGGCGCAGAACGCAACGACGCCAGCTCGGCCACGATCGCCAGGTCGTAGCGGCGCGGACCGGCGGGCCAGCGCATCGCGTTCGCCCGCTCGTTCACCGCGGAGTCGAACCCGGCGCACAGCACCGTCGCGAACCACTGCCCCGTCGACAACCGGCCCAGGTCGAGCTTCTTGCGCGTCCCGAACACGACGTCCTCGACCGAGGCGGACCCGATCGCGGTCGCCAGGTCGTTGCCGGTACCCGCCGGCACGATCCCCAGCGCCGTCGGCGTCCCGGCGCACGCCTGGATACCCAGATGAGCCGCACCGTCGCCACCGAGCACGACCAGCAGGTCGATCCCGGAGGCCACGGCCTCGCGCGCCATCGCCAGGGTGCCGGCCGCGTCGTGCGCGACCAGCTGCGTCAGCGACGAGACGTGCGGACGCAACGCCGCGGCGGTCGACCCTGCCATGCGGGCCGCCCGCCCCTTGCCCGACGCGGGGCAGACCAGCAAGGCCGCCCGCGTCACGTGGCGTCGTCGTAGTTCACGCGCTTCGTGGGCTCCGAAGCGATGGCCTTCTCGTCGGACGCGTTGCCGTCGTCGTCGGACGGCGTGTAGTCGAACGGCGCCGCCTCGTCGTCGTCGAGCGCGTCCCAGCCCTCGGCGGCACGGAGCTTGGCCTTGCGCCGGTCGTGGATCCGCGCGAGCTGGATCGCCAGCTCGAACAGCAACGACAGCGCCAGCGCCAGCGCGACCATCGAGATCGGGTCGGTACCCGGCGTCGCGATCGCGGCGAACACGAACAGCCCCATCAGCAGGCCGCGCCGCCACTTGGACAGCGTCTCGTACGAGATCACGCCTGCCCGGTTGAGCATCACGACCACCAGCGGCAGCTCGAAGCTCACGCCGAAGATGAACAGCATCGTGATGATGAACGAGACGTACTTCCCACCGGTCAGCGCGGTGATGAACTGGTCACCACCGAAGCTGATCAGCACCTGCAGGCCCTGCGGCACCACCCAGTAGGCCAGCACGGCGCCGGCCAGGAACAGCAGCGCCGCGAAGGACACGAAGGTGCGCGCGAACTTGCGCTCCTTCTGGTACAGGCCGGGGGTGATGAACGCCCAGAACTGGTACAGCCAGAAGGGGCTGAGCAGCACCGCGCCCGCCGCCGCACCCACCTGCAGGCGGATCATGAAGCTCTCGAACGGCTCCGTCTGCAGCAGACGGCAGCCTGTCTCACCGGGGAACTGGACCCGGTACGGCGCGAGATCCGGCTGGCAGTACGGGCCGGTCATGATGTCACCCAGCGACGGGATCGGCCCCAGCTTCACCGCGAACCAGATCCAGCCGAAAATGGCACCGATAGCGATGATCAACATCGCCATGCCGAGCCGATGCCGCAGCTCGTACAGGTGATCCTTGAGCGACATGGTGCCGTCGGGATTGCCCCTACGGCGCTTGCCGCGTTCCCGGCGCTCGGCGAACCACCGGAACGGACTTGCCACCTCCGTGACCGTCCTTACGAGTTAGGAGACCAGGAGGTCAGTTGGTGTTGTTGGCCTTGTTCTGCGAGGTCTGCTCGATGGGCGGCGCGACCTGCGGCTGCTGCGCAACGGGCTGCTGGACCTGCGGCTGGGCCGGCGGGAGCTGCTGCACCGGCTGCTGCACGGGCTGTTGCTGAACCGGCGCGTCGTCCTCGCCCTGGTCGCGCAGGCCCTTGGTCTCGGCCTTGAAGATCTTCGCCGACCGGCCGAGCGAGCGCGCCATGTCAGGCAGCTTCTTCGCACCGAACAGCAGAATGATCACCACAGCGATGATGATCAGCTCGGTGGGTCCGAGGTTACCCATTGGTGATCCTCCTGTCTCCCCCGCCACGACGATCGTACGCGGGGTTCGCCCTGGTACGGGCCTGTTCCGGGCGCCGCCGTTCGGCGAAGGCCACCTTCAGCGCGGCCGACCGCGCCTTCAGCAGTCCGACACCGTCGCCGACCCTGTCCCCCACCAGAGTGCGTGCGCTGGCGAATCGACGCAAGGATCGGATGACTCGGAGTCCGATCGCGACCAGCACGATCAGGCCGAGCGCGATCAGCGCCAGGGTCGGTGTGTACGGCACGAGCACACGTTATACGTCTTAGGTGGACAGCAGGTGATCTGCCCGGCGCAATGCCTCCTCCGCCCGGCGCACCACCTCGGCCGCGAGCTCGGCCGGCTGCTCGACGTGCACGTCACCGCCGAGTCCGAGGAGCAGGCGGACCATCCAGGAAGTGTCGTCGTAGCGCATGAGGACACGCGTGCGGCCGTCCGAGAGCTCTGCCGCGTGATCAACGGGGTAGTACTCGGCGACCCAGTGCGCGTCCGGTTCGAGAAGAAGGACCGCGATCTTCTGATCGTCCCGTGGTTGGAACAACCCCTCCGATGTATCCGTCAGCCGGGCGTGCGGCGGGGGCGACGACGGTTCGTCGAGCACCTGCACCTCGTCGATGCGATCGAGCCTGAACAACCGCACTCCGAGCGCCGAACGGCACCACGCCTCGAGGTAGCCGCGGCCCTCCACGAGCAGCAGACGCATCGGGTCGACGACCCGATCGCTCATCGCGTCGTGCGACTGCGAGTAGTAGCGGATGCGCACTGCCCGAAGCCGCTTCACGGCATCCTGCACGGCCGCCCGGATCTCCGCGGTCTCCTCGCGCTCGAACGCACCGAGTCCCACGACCATGCCCGCGGGCTGCGCCTTGCCGACCGCCGACTCGATCTTGGCCAGCGCGCGCTGGACCGCGTCCGTGTCGACCACCCCAGGCGTGTCCGAGAGGGCCCGCAGCGCCACGAGCAACGACGACGCCTCGGCCGCCGTGAGCCGCAGCGGCCGGTTCATGCCCGCGTCGAACGAGACGGTGATGGTCTCGCCCTCGAAGGACAGGTCGATCAGGTCGCCGGGCCCGTAGCCCGGCAGGCCGCACATCCACAGCAGCTCGAGGTCCTTGCGCAGCTGCTTGGGCGTGATCCCGAAGTCGGCCGCGGCCTCCTTGACCGTGATGGCGGGCCGGTTGAGCAGGTACGGGACGAGGGCGAGCAAACGCGGCAGCCGTTCGTTCGACGCGGTCACCGCGCTCCTTCCAGTGCACCCTGCAGGCGGTCGCGAACGGACTTCTGGAGAACTTCGGGCTCCAGCACCACGACGTCGGGCCCGAACCCGGCCAGCCACTTGGCCGCCGAGTCGGGGAACTTCAGGTCGATCTCCACGACGTCGCCACCGTCGCGTTCCTCGATGACCTTCGCGTGCCTGCGCAGCCCCTGGGCGCGGTCTTTGGCGACCCAGATCTTCGCGGGCGCCGTGTGGTGCGGATCGACCTCCGTGCGCGCGATGAGGCTCATCAGGTCGACGCCCTCGGGCACCTTGAACGCACCCGGCTTGCCAACGGGACGCACCTGACCCACCACGCGCGAGAGCCGGAAACAGCGCGTGTCGTCGCGGTCGCGGTCCCAGCCGACGAGGTACCACTTGCCGCGCCACGCGACGACACCCCACGGCTCGACCGTTCGTTCCTTCTGCCCGCCCGGCGGCGGCTTGCGGTAGTCGAACGCGACGACCTGCCCAGCCTGCACGGCCTGCAGCAGCGGCGGGAACGCCGGCTCGTTCGCCCGGACCTTGGGCTCGACGGCGGCCGGGGCGTCCTGGTCGACGTCCACCCCGGCGGCCCTGAGCTTGATCAGCGCGCCGTGCACCGCGCCCGTGAGCTGCGGCGAGTCCCAAAGTCGCGCGGCCAGCGCGACCGCCGCCGCCTCGTCGGGTTCGAGGTCGATGTCGCCGAGTTCGTAGTCACGGCGCGCGATCCGGTAGCCGTCCTCCGCGCCCTCGGCGTTGGACTGCCTGCCGGTCTCCAGCGGCACGCCGAGATCGCGCAGTTCGGACTTGTCCCGTTCGAACATGCGGAAGAACGCCTCGTCCGTCGGAGCTTCGTGATAGCCCGGGACGATGGCGCGGATGCGCTCCGCTGTCAGGTACTGGCGGGTCGACAGCAGGCACAGCACCAGATTGACGAGGCGTTCGGCGCGTGCGATGGCCACGGGCAAACCCTAACCCCGTGTGGTTTGAAACCTTGACATCACCTGTTGTGAACGGTCCGTTCAGAGCAGCGTGCGCAACTCTCGTACCAGCTCCACGGGCGCTTCCTCGGCCATGTGGTGCCCACAGTCGATGGACCGTATCTGCACGTCATCGGCCCATTCCGCCCACACGGCGTCAAGATTTTCGTAAAGCTCGCCGAGGTCGTCCTTCGCCGACCACAACGCCAGCACAGGACACGCGATCTTCCGCCCGTGCGCCCTGTCCTCGTCGTCGTGCTGGCGGTCGACCTCCAGACCCGCCCGGTAGTCGCCGCACATCGCCAGCACGGTCTCGGGGTCGTGAATGGCCTTCTGGAAGTCGGCCCAGTTCTCCACGCCCATCGCGAGCGGCGTGTCGTGGTAGCGCCCGCCGTAGAAGAGGTCCGGGTCCGCGTTGATCATCGCGGCGGCGAGCTCCTGCTGGGCCAGGAAGAACCAGTGGTACCAGGCCTTCGCGAACCTCGCGTCGCATCGGGCGAGGTGAGCCCCGATCGGCAGCCCGTCGAGCACCGCCAGCTTCGTGACCCGTTCCGGGTGATCGAGCGCCAACCGGATCGCCGCGGCGGCGCCTCGGTCGTGTCCGGCGACCGCGAACTGTTCGTGCCCCAGATCGCTCATCAGCCGCACGAAGTCGCGCGCCATGGCCCGTTTCGAGTAGTCACCGGGCTTGCTGGACTCGCCGTAGCCACGCAGATCAGGGCATACGACCGTGTGGTCCGTGGCGAGCAACGGCGCCACGCGGTGCCACGTCGTGTGCGTCCGAGGGTGGCCGTGCAAGAGGAGGACCGGCGGCCCTGCACCACCGGTCCTCACTCGCAGCACGGCCTCGCCAACGTCCCTGCGACGCAACGAGAATCCCTCGAACACCTGCTACGGCTACCCCGCTCAGGAGCGGCCGACACGTCCTCTTTCGCCAGAGGCCCAGCAGGTGTTACCAACGCAGTCCACGGTGTCGAAACTTCCCGTGTCCGCAACCTTCCAGGTCTTGCCGTCCTTGCTCACGTCAGTGCCGGTCGGCCCGACCGCCACCAGCCCGTTGCCGCGATAGGCGATGCCCGACCGGTACCCGATGGGAGCCTGCTTGCCGGCTGTCCAACCGTGGCCGTTGTTGGTCGCGAACGCCGGCGTCGGATCGGTCGGCTTCTTGTAGTCGCCCCCGATCGCCACACCTCGCCACGGCGTCTTGAACGCCACCGCGAACACCCCGGCCGCCTCACCGCTCGGCAACGGCACCTCGTCCGCCTTCCACGACCTGCCGCCGTCCCGAGACTCCAGCACCCGTGCTTTCGCGCCGCCGCCGGTCGCGATCCACGCGTGGTTGCCCGAAGTCGTCACGCACTGGCCAGACGCCGCGAACGCGAACTCGCCCGGCAACGCGTCGGGCATGCCCTTCGTGTCGTTCACGTGCCACGACCGGCCGCCGTCCCACGTCCGCAGCACCCGGAACTTGCCGTCGACCGGATCGCTCAGCGCCAGCCCGCGGAACCGGTCGAAGAACGCCACGCAGTCGTAGAACGCCTTCGGTTCGGTGTTGCGGAACGACTCCTGCCAGCTCTTCCCGCCGTCGGACGTGCGGTAGATCCGCGAGGACTCGCCCTCGCCGATGGAGAGCGCGACGGCGTTGCGCGCGTCGAACGCCTCGATGTCGCGGAACTCGAGCGCCTCCGTGCCGGGCGGCCCGACGGACTCCCACGACCGGCCGCCGTTCACCGTGCGCAGGATCGTGCCCTTGGAGCCGCTGACCCACGCGACCTGCCCGGACACCGCCGACAACCCGCGGAACTGCGCGTCCGTGCCGGTCGGTTTCAGCTCCCAGTAGGAGTCCGAGGCCGAAGCGACCCCGGGTAGAACCAGGAAAGCAGCGAGTGCCGCCGCGATGATCCTCATGCGACGGCACTCTGCCACTTCTCGTGAAGCCTCTAAAGCGACGAAATGAGCCTTTCGACGCGCTCGTCCACCGCACGGAACGGGTCCTTGCACAGCACCGTGCGCTGCGCCTGGTCGTTCAGCTTCAGGTGCACCCAGTCGACCGTGAAGTCGCGTCCGGCTGCCTGAGCGGCGGCGATGAAGTCACCGCGCAGCTTGGCCCGCGTGGTCTGCGGCGGGGTGTCCTTGGCGGCCTCGATCTCGCCGTCGTCGGTGACCCGCTCGACCTGGCCCTTGCGCTGCAGCAGGTCGAACACGCCGCGGCCGCGGCGGATGTCGTGGTAGGCGAGGTCGAGCTGGGCGATGCGCGGGTTGGACAGGTCCATGTTGTGCTTGGCCATGTACCGCTCCATCAGGCGGTTCTTGATGGCCCAGTCGATCTCGCGGTCGATCTTCGACAGGTCCTGCGCCTCGACGGCGTCCAGCGTGCGGCCCCACAGTTCGAGGACGCGCTGCGCCATCGGGTCCGGGGAGCGCTTGGCCACGTGCTCGGTGGCCTTCTCGAAGTACTCGCGCTGGATGTCGAGCGCGGAGGCCTCCTTGCCGCCGGCCAGGCGGACCGTGCGGCGGCCCGTCAGGTCGTGGGAGATCTCGCGGATGGCGCGGATCGGGTTGTCCAGGGAGAAGTCCCGGAACTGGACGCCCTGCTCGATCATCTCGAGCACGAGGTTCGCGCTGCCGACCTTGAGCAGCGTGGTCACCTCGGACATGTTCGAGTCGCCGACGATGACGTGCAGACGCCGGTAGCGCTCGGCGTCTGCATGAGGCTCGTCGCGGGTGTTGATGATCGGGCGGGAACGGGTCGTCGCGGACGACACGCCCTCCCAGATGTGCTCGGCGCGCTGCGAGAGGCAGTACACGGCGCCGCGCGGGGTCTGCAGGACCTTGCCCGCGCCGCAGATCAGCTGGCGCGTGACCAGGAACGGCAGCAGCACGTCGGCGATCCTGGAGAACTCACCGGCCCGTGCGACCAGGTAGTTCTCGTGGCAGCCGTACGAGTTGCCCGCGGAGTCGGTGTTGTTCTTGAACAGGAAGATGTCGCCGCCGATGCCCTCGTCGGCCAGCCTGCGTTCGGCGTCGACCAGGAGGTCCTCGAGGATGCGCTCGCCCGCCTTGTCGTGGGTGACGAGCTGGGCCAGGTCGTCGCACTCGGCCGTGGCGTACTCCGGGTGCGAGCCGACGTCCAGGTAGAGCCGCGAGCCGTTGCGCAGGAACACGTTGGACGAACGTCCCCAGGAGACGACCCGGCGGAACAAGTACCGCGCGACCTCGTCCGGGGACAGACGACGCTGCCCGTGGAAGGTGCAGGTCACCCCGAATTCTGTCTCAATGCCGAAGATCCGCCGCTGCATCCCTCAACAGTAGGCGACTTCCGGCCGCACGAGGGTGATCCGTTCGGGCGGCACGCCGGTTGCGGTTTAGTGTCGGTGGGGTGTGGAAACGGGTCAGCGCTCTCGACAAGAAGCTCATGAGCTCCTCCGCCGGACTGCCCGCGAGCAGGCTGGACAGGGGTTTCAAGAGGCTTTCCAAGGCCGCTAACCACAGCGTGTTGTGGTTCGTGATCGCGGCGATTCTGGCGACCAGGAAGGGGCCGTACCGGCGGGGTGCGCTGCGGGGTCTCGCGGCCATTGCCGGGGCCTCTGCCAGCGCGAACCTCGTCGGGAAGTCACTTTTCCCCCGACGACGGCCCGCCGCCGATCTGCTCGCGCTCGACCGCCGGCTGTCGCGCCGGCCGACGTCGTCGTCGTTTCCGTCCGGTCACTCCGCGTCAGCCGCCGCTTTCGCCACGGCGGTGGCCATGGAATCTCCCAAAGCAGGCGCGGTGGTGGCGCCGATCGCCGCCGCCGTGGCCTATTCACGCGTTCACACGGGCGTTCATTGGCCCTCTGACGTTGCGGCCGGTGCTGCGGCGGGTGTCGGTGCCGCGCTGCTGACTCGCCGTTGGTGGCCGCTCGGGATGAACGAGCCCGCTTCGGCCTACGAACACGCCGACCTGACGCCGCTGCAGGAGGGCGACGGGCTGGTCGTCGTGGTGAACCCGCACTCCGGGATCGGGCCGGACCCGACGCCGCGGATCGTCGAGGAGTGGCCGAAGGCGCGGATCATCTCGATCGAGGAGCTGTCCGACGTGCCCGACGCGAAAGCGCTGGGGGTGGCAGGCGGCGACGGGACCGTGGCGGCCGTGGCCTCAGTTGCCGCTGAGCGCGACCTACCGCTGGTGCTCATCCCCTCCGGCACGTTGAACCACTTCGCGCGTGACGTGGGCATTGAGGGGCTGCACGACACGGCTCAGGCCGTCGCGGACGGTGTGGGTGTGCGGGTCGACCTGGCCCAGGTCAACGACCAGTGGTTCGTCAACACGGCGTCGCTGGGCGGCTACCCCGACATGGTGCGGATCCGGGAGAAGCTGGAGAAGCGCTGGGGCAAGTGGCCGGCGGCGGCGATGGCGCTGTTCCGCGTGCTGCAGCGCGCGAAGCCGTTGAAGATGACGATCAACGGCGAGAAGCACCTGGTGTGGCTGCTGTTCGTGGGCAACGGCCCGTACCGGCCAAAGGGGTTCGCCCCGGCGATGCGGCCACGTCTGGACGACGGGCTGCTCGACGTGCGGTACGTGCGGGCCGACAGGCAGTTCTCGCGGACCAGGTTCTTCCTGGGCGCCCTGCTCGGGGCGTTGGAGCACTCGCGGATGTACAAGCACCTCGAGGTGGCGTCGTTGAACGTCGAGGTGCACGGTGCGCCGATCTCGATCGCGACGGACGGCGAGGTGCGCGAGAAAGGCACGCACTTCTCGTTCCGTTCGCGGGCCGCTGCTCTCGGGATCTATCGGCCGTAACTGTTCGACATTGTCGAACGTTCGCAGCTAGAGTGGCGTGCGTGCCCGGACCCATTCAGTCCATTCAGCGCGCAGCCGAGGTTCTCAAGCTGCTCGCGCACGGCGGCGCGCACCAGTTGAGCGTCGGTGAGATCTCGCGCGCCCTCGACCTGGCTAAACCGACGGTGCACGGCATCCTGCGGACGTTGCAGGAGGTCGGGTTCGTCGAGCAGGAGGTCGAGGGCGGCAAGTACCGCCTGGGGGCCGCGCTGTTCCAGATCGGCACGTCGTATCTGGACGGCAACGAGCTGCGCGCCAAGGCGTTGAACTGGTCGGACACGTTGGCGATGCGTGCGCGCGAGGCGGTGCGCATCGGCGTGATGCACGGCAAGCACGTGCTCGTGGTGCATCACGTGTTCCGGCCGGACAACAGCCGGCAGGCGCTGGACACCGGCGCGCTGCTGCCGTGGCACGCGACCGCCCTGGGCAAGGTGCTGGTCGCGTTCGGCGAGTGGCCCGACGGCGAGCTGCAGCAGTTCACCCGGCACACGCTCCCGGACGAGGCGTTGCGGTTGCAGCTGGACAACGTGCGTTCTCGTGACTGGGCCTACGACCTGCACGAACTCGTCGAGGGCGAGGCGTCGATCGCCGCGCCGATCCGGGACAAGCGCGGTGTCGTCGTGGGGGCCGTGGGTGTGTCCGGACCGGTCGAGCGCTTGTGCGAGTCACCTGATCAGCCACCGCGTCTCGAGCTCGTGTCCTACGTACGTGAGGCAGCTCGCAGTGTCTCGAGGGAGCTCGGCGGCCTCTCCTGGTAGTAATGTGGCAAGCGTTCGACAATGTCGAATGACTGGCACAGAGGAGTGCAGGTGGCCTACATCGCGGCGATCGACCAGGGCACGACGTCGTCCCGGTGCATCGTGTTCGACCAGTCCGGCGGGATCGTGTCGGTCGCTCAGCGCGAGCACCGGCAGATCTTCCCGAAGCCGGGCTGGGTGGAGCACGACGCGTCGGAGATCTGGACGAACGTGCAGTCCGTCGTTCGTGACGCACTGGCACACGCATCTCTCTCGTTCGCCGACATCGCCGCGTTCGGCATCACGAACCAGCGCGAGACGACCGTCGTGTGGGACAAGACGACCGGCGAGCCCGTGCACAACGCGATCGTCTGGCAGGACACGCGCACAGACGCGTTGATCAAGACTTTCGGCGACCAGGACCGTTTCCGCGAGCGCTCCGGACTGCCGCTCGCCACCTACTTCTCCGGCCCGAAGCTGCGGTGGCTGCTGGACAACGTCGACGGGCTGCGTTCGCGGGCGGAGCGCGGCGAGGTCCTGTTCGGCACCATGGACACCTGGCTGATCTGGAACCTGACCGGCCGCCACGTCACCGACGTCACCAACGCGTCGCGCACCATGCTGATGAACCTGGAGACCCTCGACTGGGATCCCGAACTGGTGTCCGCAATGGACGTTCCCGCGGCGATGCTGCCGGAAATCCGTTCCTCCTCTGAGGTTTACGGCACCTACGAGGGCGTGCCCGTCGCGTCGGCTCTGGGCGACCAGCAGGCGGCGTTGTTCGGGCAGACGTGTTTCGCGCCGGGCGAAGGCAAGTGCACGTACGGCACGGGTGCGTTCCTGCTGATCAACACCGGTGACAAGCCGGTGCAGTCGCAGAACGGGTTGCTGACGACCGTGGGCTACAAGATCGGCGACGAGCCCGCCGCGTATGCGCTGGAGGGCGCGGTCGCGGTGACGGGCGCGCTGGTGCAGTGGTTCCGGGACAAGGTCGGCCTGATCTCGTCGGCGGCGGAGATCGAGACCCTCGCACGGACCGTGGACGACAACGGCGGCGCGTACTTCGTGCCCGCGTTCTCTGGTTTGTTTGCGCCGCACTGGCGTTCTGACGCGCGTGGCGTGATCGCCGGCCTGACGGGCTACATCTCGCGCGGGCACCTCGCACGGGCCGTGCTGGAGGCATCCGCGTGGCAGACCCGCGAGGTCGTGGACGCGATGAACGCCGACTCGGGTGTGGATCTCACGACCCTGCGCGTCGACGGCGGCATGACGGCGAACAACCTGCTCATGCAGTTCCTGTCGGACGTGCTGGACGTGCCGGTGGTGCGCCCGATCGTGGCCGAGACGACGTGCCTCGGCGCGGCGTACGCGGCGGGTCTCGCGGTGGGCTACTGGAGCAGTACCGACGAACTGAAAGCCAACTGGCACAAGGCGGCCGAGTGGGAGCCGTCGATGGAACCGGCGGCGCGAGCACGCGGCTACCGGAAGTGGAAGAAGGCGGTCGAGCGGACCGTCGGGTGGATGGACGAGGACGATGACTGACTTTTCCGCACAACGTTCCAGGGCTCGCGAAGAGCTGCAGCACGGCAAGTTCGACGTCGTCGTGATCGGCGGCGGCATCCTGGGCATCGCGACCACGTGGGCCGCGGCGCGTTCCGGGCTCCGCGTGGCATTGGTGGAGAGCGGTGACTTCGCGGGCGCCACGTCGTCGGCGTCGTCGAAGCTGGTCCACGGCGGCCTGCGCTACCTGGCGATGGGCCCGTCGGCCGTGCCGATGGTGCACGAGAACCACAAGGAACGCCGGGCTCTGGGCGACCGCCTGGCCCCGCACCTGGTGCGCCCGCTGCCGTTCCTCGTCCCCGTCTACAAGGGAGGCCCGCACAGCCGCTTCGTGCTGGGTGCGGGCGTGACGCTGTACTCCGCGCTGTCGGGCTTCGGCGACGGCATGGGGAAGGTGCTGTCGGCGCGCAGGGCAGTCGAGTGGGTGCCTGACCTGCGCGCCGACGGTCTGCGCGGTGCCGCGATGTACTACGACCACCAGATGAACGACAGCCGCGTGGCGATCACCGCCGCCCGCGCCGCCGCCGAGGCCGGTGCCGTGCTGCTCAACCACATCTCGGTCGTGGGCCTGCGCAAGACCGGCTCTCGCGTGACCGGCGTCGATCTGCGCGACTCGCTCGGCGAGTTCGGCGTCGACGCCCGCGTGGTCGTCAACGCGACCGGCCCGTGGCTCGACGTGCTGCGGCGCATGGAAGACCCGGCCGCCGACCCGTCGATCCGCCTGTCGAAGGGTTCACACCTGGTGATGCGGACGTCCTCGGAGTGGAAGGCCGCGCTGACGATCCCGGTCGACGACGTGCGCGTGTCGTTCGCGATCCCGTGGGAGGGCCACCTCCTCCTCGGCACCACCGACGAGGCGTACGAAGGCGACCCGGCTGCCGTGTCCTGCACCGATGCCGACGTCGACCAGATCATGTCCGAGGCGGGTGTCGCCGTCACGGGCCTGGACCGCGCGAACCTCGCCTACACGTTCGCGGGCCTGCGCGTCCTGCCCGGCGGCCCCGGCGACACCTCGCACGCCAAGCGCGAAACGGTGATCACCGCGGGCTCCGGCGGCATGATCAGCGTGGCCGGCGGCAAGTGGACGACGTTCCGCAAGATCGGCGCCACCGTTCTGGCCCGCGTGAACTCCGAACTCGGCCGCACCTTCGACGCCCCGCTGGACGGCGTCGCCCTGCCGGGTTCCGCCTCGCCCGAGACCGTCGGCTCCGTCCTCGGTCACGCCTGGAACGCCCTGCCCGACGACGTGGTCCGCCACCTCGCCACCCACTACGGCACGACCTCCCACGAGGTCGTGGCCCTGGGCCTGGAGAACCCGGCCCTGCTGGAGCGCGTGCACCCCGACGGCCCGGACATCTGGGCCCAGGTCGAGCACGCCCGCCGCACCGAGTGGGCGTCCGAAGTGGACGACGTCCTGCGCCGCCGCACCACCGTGATGGTCCGCGGCCTGGACTCGCCCGAGGTCCGATCGAAGGTGTCGGAGCTGCTCGCCTCCTGAGAGCAACCATATTGCTCCCTCCGGCCCTTATGACCCTGGCGAGCGACGAGGACCGTTGAAATGAACGGGAATCGCGCTCACCAGGGGGACTTTGTGATCACTTTCGTTCGCACCGGCAGAACCGCCGGTGTGATCGCCCGGACAATCATGACCGCAGCGACCGCACTATTGGCGATCAGCACTCTTGTCGCACCGGCTTCTGCGGCCACCTACTATTTCAAACCAGGCCATCCGACTTTCTTCGGCGGCCCGGGTACCGGTAGTTACTGCACCGGCGGCTATGCGATCCGCGGCTCAAGTGGCATGTTCATCCTCACCGACGGGCACTGCGCGGGGGTGGGCAGCTCCGTGTACGGGACGAGCCGCAAGTTCGGCACTGTCGCATACTCCCGGTGGACCACCTACGACACGGCACTGATCCAGGAAGTGGCTGGTGACGACGCCTTGCAGATCGTCGTCGACCCGCTGACCGGCAACAGCCCCGGAAACGGGAAAATCGTCGGGATCTATCCGAAGTCGAGCCTCGGAGTCGGCACGCTGATCGGCAAGATGGGGCAGACCACCGGCTGGACCGAGGGAACAATAACGGGGACGATCACCTGGCACGGAATGACGGCGTACTGCTCGCATGCCTACACATGGGCCGGTGACAGCGGCGGACCCGTGTGGCGGACCGGCGGCGGCGGAGTCTTGGCCGTCGGAATCACGGTGGCGTATTACGAAAGCAGCGGCGATGGCTGCTTCATCGCCATCCAGGATCTTCTCAACGAATGGGGTGCGTGGCTTCCGGTGTTCAGCAGTGCGGCCGCACTGGAATCGCCGGCAAAGGCCGCCCCCGTACCGCCGATGCAGAGCAGCGAGATTCCTCTGCCGGCCGTCGGGCATCTTCATCGGTGAGGATCGGTGATCTCGCCGAGCTGCTCCAAGGGCTAGAGCGCGCGGACCATCCTGCGGCACACGTAGACACGCTCGAACCGTTGGCGCATCTCGGTTTCCCGCTCGATCCGCGCGTGCAGGAACGCGCCAGCCGCCACCAGACCGTGCTTCGCGATGACCACGGTGCCGGCCTCGTCGGCGGACGCGTGCACGTGCAGATACCGCGAGGCCTCCTCGAACCCGCTGCGCGCGAACCAGGTCCCGTCCTCACGAGTCCAGGCGTCGAGAGTCGTGACCCCGCACCGCTCCAGCCGCCGCAGAGCCTGCTCCAGCAACGCCGTCGCGATCCCCCGGCCCCGATGGTCGGGGTGCACCACCACGTTCTCGACGGTCGCCTCCGCGCCGGGCACCGACACGTCCAGCAGCCCGACCACCTCGCCGTCGTCGAGCGCGACGAGCTCCAGATCGGCGCGACGCCTGGCCTGCCACACGTCGTCGTAGTAGTTCGTCGCGAGCAACCCCAGCACCCGGCAGCGCAGCCACGACGGCTCGTCCGCCGGTTCGTAGTCCCTGATCCGGGCGGGCAGCCTCGGCGTGACCCCGGATCTGCCCGGCGCGCCCAGCAGGTTCACTCCCCCAGCTCGACCCCGAGCGGCGTCGACCACGTCATCCCCCAGTCCCGCTCCAGCCGGACGTCTCCGGCACCGTCCAGGGTTCCCGATGTCAGAGCCGCTTGCACGCGGGTTTCGTCAGTCACCGTTGCCAGGAACATACTCGGTATGCATACTCAGTAGGTATGTCGGTCAAACACGGTCTGCTCGCGTTGCTGCAGCGCGGGCCCATGTACGGCTACCAGCTGCGGGCGGCGTTCGACTCGGCCACCGGCGGCACGTGGCCGTTGAACATCGGGCAGGTCTACACGACGTTGGCGCGCCTCGAGCGTGACGATTTGGTCGCCGCGCTGCCCGAGAGCGAGGGTCAGCGCCCCTACGAGATCACGGCCCAGGGCCGCACCGAGCTGAAGAAGTGGTTCGCCTCGCCGGTGAAGCGCGGCGACAGGCCCCGCGACGAGGTGGCGATCAAGCTCGCCCTCGCCATCACCACACCGGGCGTCGACGTCGCCAAGGTCGTGATGACCCAGCGCACCGCCACGATGCGCACGTTGCAGGAGTACACGCGCCTCAAGACCCAGCCCGGCGACCTGCCGTGGCTGCTGGTCCTCGACGCGATGATCTTCCAGGCCGAGGCCGAGCTGCGCTGGCTCGACCACTGCGAGGCGAGCCTCCTGCGTTACGAACCGCGCCCCGTCCCCGAGACGACGGACATCGAGGTGCCGAGATGACCGTCCTCGAACTGCGCGACGTCCACCGCGTCCACGGCACCGGCGACACTGCGGTCAACGCCCTCGACGGCGTCTCCTTCACCGTCGAACCGGGCGAACTGGTCGCCGTCATGGGCCCGTCCGGTTCCGGCAAGTCGACCCTGCTCAACCTCGCGGGCGGCCTCGACAGCCCCACCAGCGGCCAGGTCCTCGTCGACGGCACGAGCCTGCAGTCCCTGTCTCGCAAGCAACTGGCCGCCTGGCGCCGCAAACGCATCGGCTACGTCTTCCAGGACCTCAACCTCATCGCGAGCCTGACCGCCGCCGAGAACGTCGCCCTCCCCCTCGACCTGGACGGCGTCCGCAAGTCCCGCCTGCAAGCAGAAAACGCACTGTCCGAAGTGGACCTCGACGGTTACGCCGACCGCTTCCCCGACGAGATGTCCGGCGGCCAGCAGCAACGGGTGGCCATCGCCCGCGCCCTCATCGGCGAACGCCGGCTGGTCCTGGCCGACGAACCGACCGGCGCCCTCGACTCCCGCACCGGCGAGACCGTCCTGCGCCTCCTGAGGTCCAAAGTGGATGCTGGAGCCGCCGCCGTCCTGGTCACCCACGACGCCCGCCACGCCGCCTGGGCCGACCGCGTGATCTTCCTGCGCGACGGCACCGTCGTCGACGTCTCCCAGCGCGACCAGCCAGAAGAACTGCTGAGCACACCGTGAACGGATGGCGCGCAGCACTGCGCATCGCCTGGCGCGAGGCCCGCAAGTCCCGCGGCCGCACGGCACTCGTGGTCGCCCTGATCCTCGTCCCGGTCGCCGCGCTCACGTTCGCGGCCGTCGTCTACGACTCGACCACCCTCACCCCGGACGAGGACTCCGCCCGCCGCATGGGCACCGCCCAAGCCCTGGTCAGCTGGCCCTACCGCGGCCCGGTCATCCAGCAACCGGCCAGGGACTTCGCGATCCCCGTCGGCAACGCGGAAGGCCAGGACCCGTCCGAGGACCGCCTCAAGGCCCTCCTGCCCGGCACCGATCTCGTGCCCGTCGAACGCAGCGGCGTCAACATCCGCACGACAGCGGGCGTGGGCCGCGCGGGCGTCCGCATGCTCGACCTGACCAACCCGCTCACCGCCGGCATGATCACCGTGCTGGAAGGCCGCGCGGCCGCCTCCGGCACCGAGATCACGTTGTCCCGCAAGGCGATGACCCGCACCGGCGCCCGACTGGGCGGCACCGTCACCACCGAGGACGGGCGCACGTTCACCGTCGTCGGCGTCATCGAGGAGCCGGACCGCCTGGACAACACCACCCTGGTGGCGCTCCCCGGCACCTTCGACCACGCCGACCGCTCCTGGCTCGTCACCACCCCGATCGACTGGGCGAAGGTCAAGGAGCTCAACAAGCTGGGCATCGCCGTGCTGTCCCGCACCGTGCTGCACACCCCGCCCGCGGCCGCCGACCTCTACCCGCAGTTCACCGACTCCAACGAACTGGGCGCGGACATCCTCGTCCTCATCGCAGGCCTCGCCGTGCTCGAGATGTCCCTGCTGGCAGGCTCTGCCCTGGCCGTGGGAGCCCGCCGCCGCAAACGCGACCTGGCCCTGGTCTCCGCGATCGGCGGCGCCCCGGCCACGTCCGCCGCATAGTCCTGGCCGACGGCGTGGTCATGGGCACCCTGGCCGCACTCGGCGGCGTCGCCCTGGGCCTCCTCGCGGCGGTGGCCAGCCGCCCGCTGGTCGAGTGGCTCATCGCGGAACGCTTCGGCGCCCAGCGCTTCTACCCCTCGGCCCTGGCCACCCTGGCCCTGCTGTCCGTCATCACGGGCCTGCTCGCCGCCCTGGTCCCGGCCTGGATCTCCTCCCGCCAGGACGTGGTGACCGCCCTCGCGGGCCGCAGAGGCATCACCCGCTCCCGCCGCCGCTGGCTGGTGCTGGGTCTGCTCCTCATCACCGCGGGCATCGCCGCAGGCGTGGTCAGCGCGATCCAGATGCAGGTGGTCGGCATCCTCATCGCCCTGATCCTGACCGAGATCGGCCTGGTCCTCTGCACCCCGGCCCTGCTGGGCCTCCTGGCCCGCGCCGGCCGCTGGCTACCGGTGGCCCTCCGAATCGCCCTGCGCGACGCCTCCCGCAACCGAACGGCCGCAGCCCCAGCCATCTCGGCGGTAATGGCCGCCGTGATCGGCGCGGTGGCCGTCAGCGTCATCCTGACCTCCCAGTCCCAACAGGAAGCCAGCCAGCTAGCGGGCAACATGGGCGACGTGACCGTCTACCGCCTGGACGACCTCACCAAGGCCAGCATCACCACCATCCCGCCCTCGGTGGCCACCGCCATGCGCAACACCATGCCTGTAGCCGAAACCCACGAGATCAAACTCCTGGCGTGCGACGGCGGCCCGTGCTTCGCCCACCTCCGCCCACCACCAGACCGCGAATGCCCGTACACCCTGGACGTCCTGCACCGCGAGCCGACCGAGCCCGAACAACAGTCGGCTCTGGCGGACCAACGCTGCACCGGCACAGGCCGGCCCCACCGCTACTTCGGCACCTTCACCACCCCGACCGGCTTCCTGGCCGTAACCACCCCGGAAGCCGCCCAATCCCTCCTGCACTTGTCCCCCGACACCGCAGCCGCAGCCCAAACCGCCCTGCGCGAAGGCAAAATCGTCACCAACGACCCAACCCAAGTCTCCAACGGCGACGTACTCCTGGCCACCGGCACCCAAGCCACCACCAAGCAAGCCAAAGGCTTCGCGGTCTCAACACACCAGCAGGCCCCGCTGGCGCTGATGACCGAGGAAACCGCCCGCTCCCTGGGCTTCGGTGTCTCGACGTTCACCCTGTACGCCACCACCACCCGCATGCCCACCGAGTCCGAACAGGACGCCCTGACCGCAGCCCTGGGCGGCGAGTACGAAGTCCACGTGGACCGCCCAACAGAATCCGACGTCCAACAGGCCCTGAACCTCCTGGGCCTGATAGCAGGCATCATCACCCTCGCAGCGGCAGCCCTGGCCACGGGTCTGGCAGCAGCCGACGGCCGCCGAGACCTCACCACCCTCGCCGCAGTGGGCGCCACCCCAACCCTGCGCAAACTCCTGTCACTGAGCCAAGCAGGCGTGATCGCGGGCCTGGGCGGCCTACTGGGCACAGCCGCAGGCGTCGGCTCAGCCCTGGCCCTACTAGCCGCCCTGAACGTCGGCTACGCCAAGCTCTGGCCCCAACCGACCCTGAACCCACTGACCATCCCTTGGCCCAACATCGCCATCTCACTACTTCTCGTCCCCACCACAGCCATGCTGGGCGCAGCCCTTTTCACCCGTTCCCGCCTGCCGATCGAACGCCGCGAATAGGCTCGCCACCATGACAACCTTCGCGATCGTGCACGGCGCAGGCGACGTGGGCTGGTCCTGGCACCTGGTAGCAGCCGCCCTGCAAGCCAAGGGCCACACCGTGATCGCCCCCGACCTCCCCACCGAGGACGAGACGAAGGACCTGACGGACTGGGCGTCCACAGTGGCAGACGCCCTCCCGTCCACCGAGAACGTAGTGGTCGTAGGCCACTCCTTCGGCGGCTTCACGGCCCCACTGGTAGCCGCCCGCGTCAACGCCACCGCCTTGATGTTCGTGACGGCCATGCTCCCCAAACCGGGAGAAACCCCAGGCGACTGGTGGGAGAAGGCAGGCTACGAGGACAGCGGCCTGGAAGACCAGTTCTGGCACGACGTCCCGCCGGACCTGGCCGAGGAGTCGCAGAAGCGAGAGCGAGGCATGTCCGAGCACGCCATGGGAAAGCCGTGGCCGCTGGACGCGATGCCCGAGGTGCCAACGCACTTCATCCTGTGCACGGAGGACCGCTTCTTCCCACCAGCTTTCATGCGCCGAGTACTGGCGGACCGCCTGCCAGGCGTCGAGCCGGTAGAGCTGGCGGCGGGCCACTGCGCCCAACTGAGCAAGCCACAAGAACTGGCAACCCTGCTGGAACGCTACGCACGCTGACGCAGGCGTCCCCTTGAAATCGGGACCCCCCGCGTCCCAACCTACAAGGCAGCACCGACAAGATCGCGAGCCAAGCGAAGGCGAAGCAAAGCCACCCGCGATGGCGATGGCGATGGCGACCCACCGCGATGGCGAAGCCGAGCAGTCCCGACGGCGAAGCCGAGGCAAGCTTTCCCGTGCGCTTCGGGTGGGGTCCCGTCACGAGTCGTGCCTGATCGTTTGCCGCGCTCGGAGGGATGGGTCAAGTCGACACGCTTTTCGTCGA